>JBBIUZ010000097.1:0-5914 GCA_037439985.1 Methanobacteriota archaeon
CAGACGAATGTCCAAGTGAGTACCATCATCAGGACGGCGACGGCCGCCCCGATGACCAGGTCGGATACGAGCTCAACGATGTGGTCCTTGTTGTTCAGACCCACGCCTATGTTCGAGTAGTTCACATGCCTAGCTATGTCAGCGATCTCGCGCCTGATCACGAAGAATATGGCACCGATGAGCACGGAACCGCCGATCGTTAGGTACAGCTTCCAACCGATGGGAGATAGCATCACCGCGGTGCAGATCGCCACGAACGAGCCCAGGAGTATGCCCGTGATCTTGGTACCCTTGAAGAGGCGGATGCTCGACGGCATCACCGCCTTGCTCAGGGTCCTTGAGACCACCGCTCCTGAGAACTTCAACGGTCTCGGCACCAGCTTGGCCAGTCCGCCGGTCAGCCTCGCAGAGTGCTTGACGAGCATGGGCGAGATCGCACTCATGATGAAGCAGCAGGCGCCGGTGAAGGGGTTGAGCTTCGCGCCCATCGTGGCCCCCCGCGCGCTGCTTCCCACGCTCGCATAAAGCACGGACTCGACGCCCCGACCGCACATGCTCGTCCCGATCGTCGTCGCCGCTCTTGGAGAGAAGCCCATGAAGTACGACACGGAGGAGATGATGAAGACCTCGTACGCCACTATGATGGGTACCGCCAGAACCAGCATCCACAGGATGCTCTGGAACATGGCGGGGTCTATCAGCATCCCGAAGGTGGTGAAGAAGATGGCCACGAACGCGTCCTTGAACGATTCCAGCTTCGCCTGGACCCTGGCGGTCACCTTGCTCTCCGCGAGTATCATCCCCACGAAGAACGCCCCGATTATCGACGGCACGCTCATCACGGCGGCCATGCCCGCGGTGAGGAAGACCATGCCCAGAGCGAACAGGATGAATAGCTCGTCGTTCTCGATGCGGTCGAAAAAGGAGACGACCCTGGGGATGGCCCACATCGCGATCCAGATGAAGAACGCGTAGAACGCCACTATGCCGAGCACGAGTTTCCCGTAATTGAGCACGCTGGTGTTCGACTCGACGACCATTCCACTCGCAATCGCCAGTATAATCATCGCGATGAATGTCTCGACCACGACGAGGCCTATCAGGAACTCGACCTCCGGGCTGGACATCCTCTTGAGGTCGAACAGCACCTTCATCGCGATGCTCGCGCTGCTCATCGATATGACGCCCGCGAGGAAGACGGAGTCGATGAGCGGCCATCCCAGATAGGCCGCGAAAAGGAACCCGATGAAGAGGCCTATGCTCGTGTCGATGATCGCCAATATGATCGCGGGAGTCCGGGTCTTCTTGAGCTTCGAGAAGGAGAACTCCAGACCGACGAAGAACATCAGCATGACGAGGCCGATCTGGGACAGCAGCTGCACGAAGGTGGTGTCGCTGACGAGGCCGCGGTACTGTACCCCGAACAGGTCCAGGCTCATCTTCGGCCCTATGAAGATGCCTATGATGATGTAGCCCATCATGACGGACTGGTTCAACTTGCCGGCCATCGTCGCGGCTACGAATGCCAGAAGCATGATGGCTCCGAGCTGGAACATCAGCTCCGCATCGGAGATCATCTCGATTTCACGTCCTGGCACCTAGAGAGGATGCCCTCTGACACAGGAAGAATCGCTCTGCATCCCATCAATGAACGCATGCATCTTGTGTGTACTTATAATTTGCCAGGATGCCACACCGGCCAGATGGTTCGCAATCCAGTAGCCCTCGGCTACTAGCGCCGTCACCCGGTCCCCAGGACCAGGAGGAGGACGATGTACAGGACATAGAGCGATCCAGACGCGAGCATCACCCTATATGTGAGACTGCCCTTGTGCCGGATCGAGTAGAACATCCAAGCCGAGGCCGCCAATGCGATGACGATGCTCGCCAGGCTGATTGGCGCGATCTTCCACTCCGTGAACACGAGGCCAATGCTAACGGGAATGCTGCTCTGGAAGACCATCGCCCCCGTGATGTTCCCAAGGCCGAGCGTGTCCTTCGACCTCAGATACCAGATGACGCTGTTGAACTTTTCCGGAAGTTCTGTGGCTATGGGAGCGATGAGGAACGCGAGGATGAGCGCAGGCACGCCCAGCTGGATGGCGGCAGTCTCGATCTCGGAAACGAAGATCCTCGCACCGATGATCATCCCGAGCAGCGCGGCCACGATCTGGAGGATGATGAGGAGGAAGCCGGTCCGCCCTCTAGACGCGTCGACCCCGAACGCGCGGCACATGTACAGCGCGGGGCAGGTGTTCTCTCTCTCCTCTCTCTCGTCGGAGAGCGTGTGCCGCAGGTAGACGGCATACGCGACGAGGAGGGCAAAGGCGATGAGATAGTGGAGCAAGGTCGGGTCGAACAGCGTCTGAATCCCGAGCAGGGCTGCCACCAGGGCGAAGATGTACATCACCATGAAGTGCTTCATGTCCCGCTCGGCATGGTCCTGCTTCACCATGAGATGGGCCTCGCCCTTCCCTCGCCTGTACCTGTAGTAGACCGTGATGCCGCCTATGAACATGGCGAGGGTCCCAAGCATGAACGGAGCGCCCAGTATGGCCCCTACCCCTATCTTCGAGCCATTATGGTTCGACCCAAGGAAGATCGCGATGAGGGGGATGACTGTCTCGGGCATCGCCGTCCCAACCGCGGCAAGGACGCTGCCCGTCGCGCTCTCGGCGAGTCCCAGTCTCACCCCGAGCCACTCGATGCCGTTCGTGAACACTTCGCAGCTGGCGAGTATGACGGCGAGAGCAAGTATGAGAGCGAGGACGACTGCGAGATCGAGCAATGCTCCGACACCAGCGACGGCCTCATTGACTGGCCGCATTTAATACATTCCCTGGACATCCTGCCGCGGAGGCCTGCCCACGATACGAGGACGGAAAACTTAAGTATAGACAATATCTGACTTCGGTGGCCATGCGCGGCTGCTTTGGGCCCAGGGGGACGAAGACCCCTTGGCATCTCAGGATCCTCTATATCTCGACCTTCCTTCTCAGGACGGCCTTCGGGGCGTTGCTGCTCCTTATCTCGGCCTACGTCTCCGGACCGGATGCGCTCCTCAAGGTGGCCATAATCGCGGTTCCGTACCCCTTGGCGGAGATGGCGACGGCCAACTACTTCGGGATCGTCAGCGACAGACTGGGAAGGAAGAAGATCATCGTCCTCGGCACAACACTCGCGGCAATCATCGTTGGCTTGTACACGCTCTCCAACAACATGTGGTACCTCGCAGTGCTCCACGGAATCCACGGGATAGGCGCCGCCGCGACCGTGGCCCCAGCGATTGCCATGATCGCGGACTGGGCGGCGGACACGGACCGGGGCAGACAGATGGGATGGTTCGATTATTCCACGTTCCTGGGATACATCATCGGGGCCGTCTTCGGAGGGTATCTGATCGACTTCACCGGTCCCCGGATCGGGTTCTGCATAATCGCGGGCCTGCTCGCCTCGTCCGCCATTATGCTCTACGCCCTCGTGAGGGAGAAGAGGACGGACCTCATATCGACACATCGCCCAGGACTCACCGAGCTCAAGGAGGTGTTCAAGGCGCGGGAGGTCAAGCTGATGTTCCCCATCTGGCTGATCATCGCCACGCTCCTGGGAATCGCAATCACCTACCTGCCAATCATCATGCTCAACAACAACATCAGCGGCTCCAGGATAGGGCTCCTGTTCGGGGTCGCTGGGGTCGCTCTCGGATTGCTGCAGCCGTTCTGGGGCAAGGTCTCGGACATCGTGGGCAGGATTCCGGTGATGGCGTATGGCGTATTCAGCATCTTCGGGATAGTGGTCATGTTGCTCCTCTTCCCGAACTCGGCCTTCGTCGTCACGGGCACTGGGATACGCTTCAAACTCCTCGGCATGATCCCGCTGGGCATCCTGGGCCTGGGTGCGGGAGCCTTCGTGCCCTCCGCGCTTGCCCTGATGGCTGACTCGTCCGGCTCAGACAGATACGGGGCCACGATGGGGCTGTATTCGTTCGCCCTCGGGTTCGGCGCATTCATCGCCGAATCGCTGGGGCTCATCATAATCGTGTCCACTGGCAGCTCCAGCGCGCCGACATGGCTCCTCTACTTCGCTGGCCTGCTGATAGCCCTCGCCGTAGTCATGATGACTCTGTTCTTCGTCTTGACCATCGTGCGGCAGCGGCTCAGGAAGAGGACTGCGGCATGATACACATAGACGGCTCGCACGGAGAGGGGGGAGGCCAGGTCCTCAGAACTTCGGTCTCCATGGCCGCGGTGACCGGACAGCCCGTGAGGATCTCCAACATCCGTTCCAAACGGAAGAACCCAGGGCTGGCCCCCTCGCACATGACCGCGATCGAGGCGGTCGCGAAGTTGGCTGATGCCGACGTTGACGGCCTCTACCCGGGCTCCAGGGAGGTCACTTTCGAGCCGCGGGATGTCGTGGGCGGCAGCTACGAGTTCGATGTCGGCACCGCCGGCAGCATCTCGCTCGTGCTCCAAAGCTGCCTCGTCCCCGCAGTCATCTCGAAGTCCCGGGTCATGCTGACGATCAAGGGAGGAACCGATGTCAACTGGTCGCCCCCTGTGGACTACATGACGATGGTGCACCTGCCCGTCCTGTCCAGGTTCGGCGCTGCATGCGAACTGGAAGCTCGCGCGCGCGGGTTCTATCCCGAAGGAGGCGGAGAGGTCAGCCTCACCATGACCCCGGTCCCGGGGCTGTCCGGCATCCAACTGACACCTCCGGGTCGCGTGGTGGAGATAGAGGGCGTCTGCTACGTCCAGAACCTACCTGCGGACGTGGCCAGGAGGATGGAGCAGGCGGCCGCCAAGACCCTCTGCGAGCATCACAAGGTCAGCATCCGGCTTGATGTAACGAGGGGGCCTAGCACAGGCGCCGGAATCGTCCTCGCGGCAATCTGCGAGAACGCTGTCCTGGGCGCCAGCGCCTTGGGTGCGAGACACGTCCGGGCGGAGACGCTCGGGGAGAACTGTGTGCTCGATCTCCTCGAAACCATGGAGACGGGGGCCAGCGTGGACGAGCACATGCTCGACCAGATACTGCCCTACATGGCTCTCGCAAGAGGGAGGTCCGAGGTCCTGGCGGAGGAGATGACGATGCACGCGCGGACCAACATGTGGGTGATCGAGCAATTCCTCGGCCCGCGGTTCGCCGTCGAGAAAGAGGGGAAGCTCACCCGGGTGAGCACTGCCTAGCCGTACATGCTCGGCCTTGGGGCCGACGATACATCCTTCTTCGTCACGGCCTGCTTCTGGATCTCCCTGATGTGTTCCTCGATCCTCTTGGCCTCCTCGAAGAGGGGCTTCGCGTCGAAGTCTATCCCCAGGAGCAGGTCGTCGATCGCCTCAAGAACGAGCGCCGCGGCCTTCGCATCCGGGAAGTCGGGGTGGGCCTCCGCCAACAGCGTGATGACATCGAAATCGCGCTTCCTGCCTTCGTTCAGGAGCACACCCGCCACACCCGAGATGACGCCCTCTTCGAAGGACTGGATGCCGTGCTGCTTGAGCAGCTCCCGGCCCCGCGAGGTGCTGGCTATGCCAAAGACGACGTCCGAGATTTCAGCGCTGTCCCTGAGCTCCGGGTCGACCACGAGCCCCTCAGGGGAGACGATCATCTTGCACTTCTGCTCCTCCGCCCAGTCCACCATCGCGTGGGAGATGGGGCGGATCAGGTTAGGCGGTGCCTGAAACTCGGATATGAAGGCCACGATCTGGTCGCCATTCCTCTCCTTTCGGCCGGCGTATATCCTGACAGGGCTGAGCGGGGTGGCGTTCCGCACGAGGGAGACCGTCGGGAAGTGCACGGAATCCATTATCCCGATGTGTTCCATGTTAATCACCTTGATGAGGTAGTTGGCCGCGATCGAGCTGACGAGGCCCACGCTGGGGAAGCCGTCGATGATGGTGGCGCCCTTGAG
>JBBIUZ010000098.1:0-5902 GCA_037439985.1 Methanobacteriota archaeon
GCACATGAGGCTGGGTATTGGCACGAGAATCGAATCAGCGCTTCCTGTTGCCGCTCGTCCCGAAGAGCACTGACAGCCTCTCCCGGTCGCACCCGAAAGGCAGGAGCATCCCCTCGACCCCGCGCAGGAGCAGGTCGGTGTAGGCGTCCGCGTCGTACTCCTCGTCCCCCGTGATGGACGAGTCGATCTCGACCCTTCTCCTCGGGTCCTTGCTCCTGCGGTCCCGTATGAGGTACCGGACAACCTCTCCCGGGTTGACTTCGAACCCTTCCTCGTCGAGCTGCATCAGGGCAGCGACCCCATCGTTGAACTGCCTGTAGTCATCGAGCCTCTGCGAGACGCTCCTCGTCACGAGGAGCTTGTCGAGCGGGACCGTCTGGGATCTCAGCGCCTCCACGTACCGCTCCACGATATCGAGCGCCGACGGGACCAGCTCGACGAACTGCTGGGAGTTGCAGGCCTTGGAGAAGTGGGAGAGCATCTCGCCCTGCATGTCCCGGACGATGCCCGTCGTGTCGCGCCTTCTCAGCTCTATCCCCCTGAGCTTGAGCCTCCCGTCCTCGAACATGCCGTAGTACCTGTTCAGCACACCGACGCCGTGCACGCGGTCGGGCAGGAACACGAGCCATCTGTAGGTTCCCTCGAGCTCTAGCGGTATACCTATGTGGCCCGAGACATGCTCGCAGAACTTCTCGGGGTCGCCGTCCCCCTTGAGCCACAGCGAATCGACGATCCCGCCCGTACGCGTTGATGGCTTCGTGGCACTCGATCCTGCCGAACCGCGCGTTCCTGTAGCCCGTGTACCCGAAGCAGTTGTGCGTCAGGATGCCGCTCGCGAGGGCGAAGCCGTGGAGCGGCTCACGGACGCCGAGGCAGTACACGTGATCCGACTGCGCATCGACCTTCCTGGCGGACCTGACGCGGACGGACGCGACGCGGTCTCCTTTCCTGCTCTCGCGGCTGTAGAGCGGCAGCAGCGCAGGCAGGCGCTCTCCGGGAGCGACCATGTCCGCCCTCGTGAGCGCGAGCCCGCCTGGGCGGACGACATAGCATGGATGGTCGGGCGTGAGCCTGTGCTTCACGCCTCCGAGATCGAGCTCGACCATCTTCTCGGGCGCCGGGAACTTGAACAGCCTCTGCACGTGCTTCAGGGCCGGCTCCAGGTTCCGGTCCACGCCGAACACCTCGAGCCCGCTCTCCGCGCGCATCTCGCCTGAGCGCCTGCCGACGTACCCGTCGACCAGTTCCCCGATGGCTACCGTCTCGAACCTCCCGTGCCTGCGGAGCGGCAACTCCGTCTCCGGGTCGAGGCAGGTCACCAGCAGCCACTTGAGAATGTCCACGCGCTCTTTGTAGACCTTGGTGTTTCCCACGCCGCCTCTGACCAGCCTCTTCAGCCTCGTCCGGCGCTCCACCACTGGCTTGAGCACGCGCGGTATGAGCCCCGTCTTCCTGTCGCATATCCCGTAGCCCAGGACCGGCACCCTTCTGGTCGACTCGGGGCAGCAGGAGCACATGACCGTCTCGGGCGATATGTTGAACCTCACCATGATGTTCGGATAGAGCGATGTGAAGTCCACCTCGAACACGCGGTCATGTATGCCCACGATGGGCTCGTAGATGAACCCTCCCCGGTCCGCGATGACGAGCTCCTCGGCGGTCTTGAACCTCTCCGGCAGGTTCTTCTTCCACATTATCACGCATCCGTCTTTCATCGCCTGGTTCATCTCCATCATGTTGATGGCCGTTCCGGGCGAGAGCCGGGAGAGCTCCTGGACGGGCATCCCGGATATGCGGGAGAGATCTATGACGCCGTTCAGGCCGCTCTCGGCGTACATGAACGAGCTCGAGCGGTCGATGTGTATCCTACCGCGAAGCTTATACGACGCCAGTTTGTACTTGATCTGTCCGTAGGCGAAGTACGACATGCCCTTCCTGCCCTCGCTCTGGTCATCGGGGTCCCTGCCGAGCTGCAGGGGAGGCAGTCCCAACCGGTGCGCCCTCCGGTAGAGGTGCGGCAGCGTGAACGAGTCGCCGCCATCCGTGAGGAGCACGTCGGGGTCCTCCGCCCTCAGGGCCTCCTGGATGCCCTTCAGGACCCTCTCCTCGTCCCCGTCGATAGTGTGGCCCCCGACCTTCGCGGACAGCAGCCTGTCATCGAAGGTGGGTATGCCGCGCTTCGCCTCATGCCTGACCATCAGCTCCGTGATGGTCAGCGGCGGGAGCTCGTAGTCAATCTCGAACGGGTCGTCCAGCATGCGCGGCCGGGGCGAGAGCTCCAGCAGGCCCATGGGGAAGAGGCCCTTCTCGAGGAGGTAGCGCTGGCTGAACCTGAGGTCGACGTTGAAGAGCGAGTAGTCCTTGTACCTCCCGCGGTTGTCGATCGTATGCGCGACCTCCTCCACCTTCGAGAAGTCGTCTATGTCGACCGCGAGCACCTCGCGCTCCTCCTCCCCCAGCCATGTGCGCTTCATCACCCGCTCGGTCGACCTCACGGCGCCCAGGATGGGGAGCGCCTTCTCCAGCTCGTCCATCTTCTCGGCGGTCGAATGGACGAATATCCGCGGCACAAATGCTCTGTCGACGATCCTGTGAGCGCCGTTCCTCGTCCTTATCCAGTAGACGATGGAGTTGCTCTCGTAGTCGGGATAGATGTCGGTCAGCCAGCCTCTCATCTTTCGGGCTCGCTCCTCCCATCCCCCTGTCGCCCGCTCTCCTCCCCGCCCGCTTCCTGGACCAGCCTCCTCAGGGCCGCGATCTCCTTCTCGTGCTCGAGCAGCATCGACAGAAGGGCGGACTCCGTGGGGTCGAGGCTGATGGCGTACGTGGCGGCCGAAGCGTGCATCCTGGCGCTGTTCAGGAGCGCGTCGAAGGCCTCCCTATCCCTGCTCCTGAGCGCCCTCCTGAAGTCGTTCCATTGCTGAGCCATCGATTCAAGCGCCAACCGATAGGTAGCCACGGTCCTTCCCAACGGATGCCCCTCCTTCGAACTCGTCCAGGGTCGCCTGGTTCCACGGCACGGGCGAGAAAACGCTCTCGCGGTCCTCGGCTGGGATCCGGAAGAGCGCCCCGGCCCTCTTCGTGCGCACCTGGACCACCTTGTCGGCATGGCCGTACAGGAGCGCCGAGAGCGCTGGGCTGGGACGGAGATCATGCCGGGTGCGGTTCGTGAGCACGGTGACGGTCTCGTGTTCCTTCGTGATTCTCGAGATGTCCTCCAGGCACATCCTCAGGAGCTGGTGCGACTCCATCCACTTCATGTCCTTGTCGAGGAACAAGTCCGTTATCGAAGAGACTATCACGGCGGACGGGACGCTCCTTCCGACCTGCTCCTCGAGTCTCTCGTCGATCAGCGTGACGAGCTGATACGCCGTGAACGCCCTCGATACGCTCACGCGCGACAGTATGTCCCCCTTGTCCAGCCTGAGCCGCTTGCACACCGAGCTGATGGCGTACGGGTCGACGGTGTTGCCCCCGTCAATCCATATCACCTCCTCGTCGAACTGCGAGACCGCCTGGATGCAGAGCATGTGCAGGATGCTGGACACGTAGTCGTTGTCGCTGTCGATGAGCGTGACTTGGGAGGAGCGCAGACCGCCGGTGAGGTCGTCCAAGGCCTGCACGGTGATCCAGAGGGCCCTCTCGCGCACCAATGGCTCGGCGTGCTCATCGAAATGCTGTGTCAGCGGCTGTTCGAGAGCATCTGTTCTTTGGATGGGCAAGGCGTGTCACCAGCGCTTCTCCATCCGCGGCTGTGGAGTTAAGCCGATCACGGGGGGAGTGCGGTGAAACTAGTGAGCGCGATAAAATCCAGGCAGCGGTCGGAGAGCTGCCAGACAGTGTCCTCTGATGGAAACGGGGTATCAATGTTTAAGTATGCTTAGGGTGCTTTTTGCTAGGCGACCAAGCCCCCGCTGGGTCCAGCCGAGAAGGGATTGAGGAATGGCCCGAGCCTCGCAGAAGAGATATTCCATGCCACCGTCCGCGCTCTCCCGAAGGAGTTCTGCGCGGC
Organism: Methanobacteriota archaeon; assembly: GCA_037439985.1. Classification (GTDB taxonomy): domain Archaea; phylum Thermoplasmatota; class Thermoplasmata; order UBA10834; family UBA10834; genus COMBO-56-21. Next base: position 4,013 of record JBBIUZ010000098.1, read on the forward strand.
AGACCGAGTCCGTCGAGGTCAAGAGATCGCGCAAGGCCGCGATACTCCAGCTCAAGATGGGGAGGCTCGCCCACGTCATAGGCATAGCGTCTGGTCTGGCTCTCGCCCTGAACGCGCTCATCGCGTACGGCCTCGTCAACTGGGACTTCCTGCGGACCGGCCCGGGCTTCCTGACGATCCTGAAGTGGCTGATCCCGCTCGTGGCAGGGGTCGCGGTCTCGATTGCCGCCCTCACGATCAAGTGGGAGCCGTATCTCGCGGACAGGCGGGATGCCCATTTCGTCATGAGCGCTGTGGCGCTCGCCGTGCCCTCGATCATCATCGCGGCGCTGGTCCTCGACGAGTTCGGTTACATGGCCTTCGGCAGGCCGGCCTGGCTCTACTCCGCGTCGATGCTGGGGATCAGCCTCACGCTCATCTCGCTGGCCATGACCTGGGAAGGATCGAGCTCGCGGAGGACCGTGAGCATCGTTTCGGCGGTGTTCCCGTCGGTGCTGCTGCTCTTTCCGATGGCGTTCCATTTCGACTCCGTAGAGCTCGCGAGCATACTCCCGATGGCCTACCTCGGCAGCGCAGTGGCCGTCCAACTCAGCGGCTCGATGCTTCACATCATAGCGAGCTCGACGACCGTCCAGCAGCGCGAGGTGCTCAGGGCCAGTGACGGGAAGCTGAAGGAGCAGTTCGAGGATCTCGACAGGAGGCGGCAGGCGCTCAACTACAGGGAGGACGCGCTCAGCTCCAGGGAATCGGACTTAGAGATACATGAGACGAAGATCCAACAGGCGCTCGCCTCGATCGACGAGCGGAAGAACCAGCTCTCGGCTGCCGAGGCCGAGCTAGAGGCGCGCGTGCAGAAGATCAGCGAGCAGAGGGAGAGCCTCTCAAAGAGACAGACAGAGGTGGAGAGCCAGCAGGACGTCCTGGGCATGGAGCACGCTGAGATCGAGGCCCGAAAGGACGAGCTCGAGAAGTCCTGGGCGGCTCTGTCCGCCAGGGAGAGCGTCATAGCTACCACCGAAAGGGACGCCAACAGGTTGCTGCTCGATGCTCAGTCGAAGGACCGCGAGATCAAGGACCTGCGTGCGGAGATCGAGGCCGAGGAGGTCGATCTGGGAATGGTGAGGAAGAAGCTCGAGGACTTCCAGAGGGCCCTCGCGGAGAGGGAGAAGCAGCTGGGGACCAGGGAGAGCCAGCTGGAGCTCAAAAGCCTCGAGGTCAAGCTCTCCGGGGAGCGCGCGGTGGACAACGCCGCGGTCAAGGCTCTCGAACAGCAGCTTCTGGCAAGGCAACAGACGCTCGCGGAGAGGGAAATATCCCTCACGGCCGTCGAGGACGACATACGCCAGAAGTCGGAGCGGGCCGCGAGGTTCATGATGAGGGCGGACAAGCAGATGAACGACCTCGTGGATAAGGAGACGGTAATGCTGGCCCGCGAGAAGGCCATTGCCGAGAAGGAGGCGCGTCTGCGAGCCGATGCGGAGAATCTGGCCGCGCAGCTCGATGGCGTCTCGCGAATGAGGGCCGAGTTCGACGGCAGGGAGAAGCAGTACCACGAGCTCGCAGCCGCCACGCGGACGAGGCTCACCACGATAGAGTCCGGCGAGTACGAGATCGCCAGAAAGATGGCGGCGCTCGAGAAGAGGGAACAGATGATCAAGGCGCTGAACGAAGCGCTTGTCTCCGAGAGGAACAACACGAGCGACAAGCTCAGGGTGCTGCTCCAGAAGGAGAAGGACCTGAAGGCCCAGGAGGCGGAGCTCGGCCTCCGACAGGCCGAGCTGAAGGCCATGGAGCGCGAGATGATCGAGAGCGTGGACGAGGTCGAAGAGGCGAGGGCCGAGGAGGAGCCGCTGGAGCAGAATGAGCGGGCGAGGACCCTCGACTACCGCG
>JBBIUZ010000099.1:0-5115 GCA_037439985.1 Methanobacteriota archaeon
AACAAACGGTTCAGCGCTCCGTCAGAATGTCGGATTGAGTTCTGCGACAGAGCCGAGATCAGTCTTGTTCCCAGTCAAGCTTCCACGTGTGAGTCTGGTGACCTACAACCTGTCCATCAACTTGCCCGAGAGCTCAACCATGGATTCGTTACCAGATCTGCTCATCGCCTTAGCAGGCGCAATGGTCGCCCATATGTCCTTCTTCTCTATCCCTAGCTTCTTCGCCGCACTCATGTGATATCGCAGGCAGGGCTGACAGTGTCCCGCGACGGAAGCTGCTATTCCCACCAGCTCAATGGTTTTCTCGTCCATTCTCATCTCTCCATGTTTCGATTCGGTCCAACGTTGTCACCTTTGGTCGAGTCTCCCAGCTTGCCCATCGCCCTCTGAAGTCCCCTCAGACCATAGATGACTTCGTCGACCCTTGCTATCGGTATGCCCACATACATCTCATCGTCCTTGAGCTTGCCAGCAGATCGGCAGCCGTAGCATCCGAGGCTGAAGTTCGCGTTTCCTGTGAGGATTGGAAAAGCGGTGGAGTCCCCACACGACGCTTGCATGCCCGCGAAGTTCGCAGTGATCCTGGGTCCGCCTGTCTCGAACAGCAGTGAATTCGCGACCCACATCGCCTGTCGCGGCGTGCATATCAGCACGACCACTTCTGGAGGCAGGTCGAAGCAGGACAGGGGGGCCACAAGCGTTCCTGTGCAGGTCCCCGTGGAGAGTTTTGGTATCTCGGCCATGATTCGTGCGGCCGAAGACTCGCTCTTGGCAAGCCCGTGCATGAAGGGGACTTTGCCCGACCTGACCTTCTCTGGCAGATCCGCAATCCCGAGAGCCGCCTTTCCAGCAGCGCATGCGTGCTGCGACGCGGACACGTGCAGGGCCACTCCGAGGGATGCCATGTGAATGGAGACGCAATGCCTGACGGGGAAATCGAGGGACACGAATCCGTCCGGCGGCTTCTCGCCTTCCCGAACGAGTCCCACACCCACAGGTGGCTTCGAGAGCCCGAGCAGAGACATCATCTGTTCTGATGTCGTCGTCCATCGCTCCCCGCCTTTCGGAGCCTCTCCAGAGACTGCGATATCCTTTCGAGCGGAGACGACTATCGAGTCTGATGGGCACTGGTCCGCGCATACGCCGCATTCCGTGCACAGATCTTGGTGCGCAAGCTCTGGACCATCGCTTCCCAGTTCGAGGGCGTTGTTCGGACATATGTCGACACATATGCCGCACTGGGTGCAGGTCGCCCGGTCGATCTCGAGCTTGCTCATGAGCGCTCACCAGTCTGAAGTCCTCTTCTTCAAGTCTTCCTTGATTCTGCTGACGTCCGACTCCTCACACCTCAGCACCGGTCTCTTCTTGATTCCGTAGTCACCAGAGACCTCGACCTCAAGGTCCGCTGGGCGGCCGCCCCTCTTGAGAATCTCAGACGCGCAGCGGACCGGGCAGCCTTCGACGACCAGGACTCGCTCGGCATTGTGCACCTTCTTCACGGACGTCTCCTTCTCGATTGCGTATGCAGGGAGGCACAGCATGTCGAATCTCTCGGGGGACTCCGCGCATAGCTCAGTGGCGACCCGCCCCGCGAGAATCCCGGTATTGGATGCTCCGATGCAGCTCGCCACCACTATCCTCTTCTTCTCTTCTCTCGGATTTGCGTTTTCCATGTGATACGCCACCAATTCATCAGACCGCGTCTACATGTAACCGAGGAGCTTCAGGACCAGCTGGATTGCGAACAGCCACATGATGAGGCCGAACCCCACCTTCACCATCTCCGATTTAGCCTTGACCATGAAATGCGCTCCCATCAGCGCTCCCACGAACGCGGCTACCAGGGTCGCGAGTATAAGCCCTGTGTCAATGTGGCCCACGGCAGAATGGCCTATGACCCCGAAGACCGAGGAGAAGATGACGACGAACGCTGCGGTGCCCGCGGCGTTCTTCGTCGGATGCTTGCAGAGGAATATCAGGAACGGCACGATGGCTATTCCGTCGCCAACTCCCAAGAGCCCGGACATGACGCCCACGGCGAAGCTGAACACAGCGATGATCACCAACCATCTTGTGGTCAGCGTTAGAGGACATTCCGTGCTCTCCTTGCCCCTCTCCCAGTAGGTGTAAACCATCCTGCTACCGGCGCCGATCAGGAACACCACGAAGAGCCACATGAGGATGTTCGAGTCCACGTACTTCGTCGATGCTCCGCCTATGAGCGAGCCTATGCATATGCCCGGGACGAAGGCGGACGACAGCTTCAGATCGACCAGCTTCCTCCTGTAGTATATCAGCGTGGCCGATAGTGCCGTGACCAGGTTCAGGACTAGCGATGTGGATATGGACACCAGCGCCGCATAGCCGAGGAGGAAAAGGATCGGCGTGTACAGCGACCCGCCGCCCTGGCCAAACATCGAGAACACTAGCGATATCAGGAACACAGATACTACGGCGGCCAGGAGCGTGGGGTCCATTTCCCAAACCCCCTCACTGCATGCCCTTCAAGGCGTCCAGCCTCGACTCTGTGAATCCGGAGCACGGGATGCACACTGGCTTGCCCTCGACGGTCCGCACGTAGCGCTCGAATACGTACTCGCCGCACTTCGAGCATTTCACCTTGGCGAAGGTGCCCTTCGGTCGAGAGAACTTGAAGTCTGGCAGCTTCTCGATCTTGAACATCTTGTCCTCCGGCGTCTCGAGCACGATTTTCACAGCGCGCTCTGTGACCTCGTAAGGTATGTCCGAAGGCTCGATTCCCCGCTTCCTGTAGGCGAAGAACTCCTCCTTGCCCAGCTCGTCCTGGAAGTCGGACTTGAGATAGATCCTCACTGCGCCTTTCCCGGGGGCGTACACGATGGTCGCGACCTTGCCGTAGTTCAGCCGTTCCATCATCAGCTTCCCGTATGTGCATCCCGTTGCGGACATGACACCGTCCATCATGCACGTCTGCGGGTGACCGACCCCCATCTCCGACAGCGCGAACGCGCCGTGGTCCTTCACTTTCTCAATCCCTAGCTCACGCATGGCTATCGCGCCCATCCGATACCCTATGGGCATGAAGGGGCAGCGGTGGCCGTGGAACTCCCATGTCCAACCTGGAAGCGTTGTCTGCTTCTCGTTTTCCATTTTTCTCACACTCGTTCCTATTGATTCATCGATTTGATCCTGTCACAGGGATTATGCTAGTGAGGTTCCTGGATGCCGAGTACGCGCATCCTCGTCTTCGCGGCAATCCCTCGGACCGCGTCCTTCTGAGCGAATATCATGTCTCCCGGATCGACTGCCCATGACCCGTCATCCGTGGTTATGACTCCGGCGCCCTCCATCACATAGAGGAGGACTGCATAGGGCTCGACATGAGGCAGTATCCCCTGGCCCGCCTCAAAGCAGATCTGGACGGAATTGAATGCTTGGCATTTGAACAACTCCACCTTCTTGTGCCGCCTTGTATCGAACTCCGCAAGCCGAGTGACATCAATGGGCTTCATTCCACTGAACGCCTCCATTCGACTGTTCCTGTCCGCTTAGCCACATCGTTCATGTTGTTCACAACCCCTTCATCAGATTCCGTCTGAGGAGAGCAATCGTGAGTCCGAAGAACAGGAGGCTGTACAGCACAAGCGCCAAGACCCCGATTGAGGCCGACACAAAAGAGCTGACTTCGAGAGAGGAGTTGAAGCCGTCGACCAGATATGTCAGGGGAGACGCATACGCGAGATAAGCCCCGGCGCCGTGAATGTTCCCGAGGGGGACGAACACGCCGCTGATGAAGATCAGAGGGAACCTCACGAGAGCGGACAGCATCATGGTGTTGGAAGGCACTCGCCCTGAGGACGCGGAGAGCAGGGTTCCAAGGGCTGCAAAGCAGAGGTTCCCGAGAGCAAAGAAGACGAACAGCATTACTGCGTCTGTGACTCCGATTGCCAGGAACGCCACCCCAATGGTCGCAACGATCAAGCTTATCACCGTCCCGAACACCGCGCCCGCAAGGATGTCTCCGATGACCATTGTCGAGAGGCTAACGGGATACGAAAGCAGTCGCTCGAAGGTGCCGGCCTGCTTTTCCCATGGGATGATGAGCGGCCCGACCGAGGATGCCGTGAAGAAGAGGGACATCGCGAGGAAGCCAGGGAAGTACTGCTTCGTGTCCAGATCCCTCCCGATGAAGAACGCGAGGAACAGGAAGACTGGAAGGAGCAGTCCGAATATCCATACGGGGGCCTTCTTGTAGTATATCTTGATATCCTTCCTCGTCGTGACGAAGATGCTCCTGAGAATGATTCTCGCTCTCATTTTGATCCCTCCGTTAGCTTGACGAAGACGTCCTCGAGACTAGGTCCGACTGTCTGTATCGACACTATCCTCAGATTGTGCTCTTTCCTGACTGCCTTGATCTTCTGGATGGTCTTGTCCGGGTCGTCCGTGTGCAGCTTGAACTTGTCCCCCCATTCCTCGATCTCTCCGGGGGTGCACTCCTCAAGCAGGCAGCGATCGATCTTCTCGTTGAAAGACACCTCGACTGCCAGGTTCCTGTCGTAGGCCATGCGGAGCTGCTCGGGGGAGGAGATCGCTATGACCTTTCCGTGATTGATGATGCAGACCTTCTCACACAGGCGGCTGGCCTCATCGATGTTGTGTGTGGTCAGTATGACCGAGCTGCCCTTCTTGTTCATCTCCTTCACAAGGTCGATGATAATTCGCCTGCTCTGCACGTCGAGCCCCTCCGTGGGCTCGTCCAGGAAGAGGACCGGGGGTTCGTTGATCAGCGCGCAGGCAATGCTGACGCGCTGTCTCATCCCCTTGGAGTACTTGCGCAACGGGTCGTTTCTCCTGTCCCAAAGAGAAAGCGCCTCGAGAAGGGTCCTGGAGCGCAGCCGACGCTCTTCCTTAGAAAGGCCGTAATACCTGCCGACCAAATCCAAGTTTTCCGTCGCGGAAAGGTCTGCATAGATGTTGCCTACCTCCGGGACTGCTCCTAACCTCATCTTGGCATCAAAGGGGTCAGCAAGCAGATCTATTCCATCAATCGTCATGTGGCCAGCGTCAGGTTCGAGAATGCCTGTCAGCAGACGAATTGTAGTCGTCTTTCCGGCACCGTTTGGGCCAAGTAGA
>JBBIUZ010000099.1:5125-5778 GCA_037439985.1 Methanobacteriota archaeon
CCGACGTCATCTACTGCTGCGATGTCGCCGAAGTGCTTGACCAATCCCGCGGCTTCTACTCCTCCGATTTGAATCACTCCCCCATCTTCCATCCCTCTTCCGTGAATGTGAGCTGGAGTCTCTCCTTGGGCTCGAAATAGGGACATGTCTCGCCCTCCTTCGGCGGCTTCAGCTCGCAGTCAGGATAGAGGCGACAGGTTTCGCAGATCATTTCACCCCTCTGGCTGCAGCGGCTCGGGAGGACAGGAGCCTTCCATCGGCGCCGTAGTATCTCTTCCTGATCCATAGCGCCACGTTCACGAGGCTGATCAGGACAGGCACCTCGATGAGCGGCCCGATGACGGCTGCGAAGGCCACGAGCGACCCGATCCCGAACACGCCTATTGAGACGGCGATGGCCAGCTCGAAGTTGTTGCTGGCTGCGGTGAAGCTCTGGGCCGTTGAGTGCGGGTAGTCGAACTTCAGCTTCATGGACAGCCCGAACGACAGAGAGAACATGATGACGAAGTAGAAGGCCAGCGGTATCGCGATCCTCACTACGTCGAGCGGCTGGTTCAGTATGTACTCGCCCTTGAAGGCGAACATGACCACTATTGTGAACAGCAGCGCCAGGAGTGAGACTTTGCCGAGCGCCGGCATGAGCGTGTCGTTGT
>JBBIUZ010000100.1:0-5772 GCA_037439985.1 Methanobacteriota archaeon
ACCCCGAGCGCTCCGCTATCGCAAGTTGCGTCCACGATGCTCGAGAAGAATGTCTCCGTCTTGTTCGTGGTCGAATCGGAGAAGCTCGTCGGTGTGGTGTCCCAGGCCGATCTGATGGAGCAGATCATAAGCCTCAGGCAGAGAGAAGGGGTCTATGTCCAGATCACGGGGCTGGAGGAAGGCGACCCTGACGTCTACACGGAGATGTACAGCATGATCGAGAAGGTCATGCAGAACATCAACAAGATCGAACCTCCTCTCATGTTTACGATCCATGTGACGATGTTCCATCAGGAGGGGCTCAGGTCGAAGTACAGCCTCCACGGGAGGCTGTCGACCAAGCGGAGGATGTACTTTGTTAGGTCGTTCGATTGGAGCCTCCTGAAGGCCCTCAGCGAGCTGCTCGAGACGCTCGAGAAGGACGTCAAGAAGGAGCACGACCTGAGGCTTTCCCAGAAGAAGCACACGTCCGTCTCGCTCGAAGCTGTCCCATAGGGCGGCGCGGTCAGAGGGACCAGTACTCTGCCGCCATGGACCTGCATCGGAGCACGGTGGGCCTGCCCAGGCAGTTGCTGTCCATCACGTCTGTGAACTCCTGGGGCACGTCCACGCCCTCAGTAGCCCCGATGATCCCCGCGACCACCTCTGAGAGGGCTGGGATGTCGTAGCCGCCCTCGAGCATGAAAGTGATCCTGCCGTGACACTTCTTGGAGAGCTCGACCAGCTGGGAGGCCTGCCTCAAATGCCCCGGTGACGACAGGGTGAGCGATGCGAGCGTCTCCCTGTAGTGCGTGTCGACGCCCCAGCTCACAAGGATGGCATCGGGCCTGAACTGCTCAACCACGGGCCTGATGACCTCTGCGTGGGCCGCCTCGAATGTGGCGTCTCCGCATCCTGACTGGAAAGGCATGTTGAAGACGAATCCCTCGCCCGGGTCCTCCCCCACATAGTCCACCTTGCCCGTGCCTGGGAAGATTCCCAGCTGGTGCGTCGAGATGTACAGCACGCTAGGGTCCGCCGCGAATATCTCCTGCGTACCGTTCCCGTGGTGCACGTCCTCGTCGATTATCGCGATCCTCTTGTCTCCGTGCTTCTGAAGGTATTTCGCGGCAATGGATATGTTGTTGAAGTAGCAGAACCCCATGCCGTAATCGGCGCCCGCGTGGTGCCCAGGCGGGCGTGTCAAGGCGAAGGCTGGCCTGGATTCCTCTTTCGACCAGGTGGCTGCATCCATGGCGCACTGAGCAGAGAGAGCGGCGATCTCGTATGTCTCCGGATGCACCTGCGTGTCGAGCGTGATGCTGCACTCACCGCATGTCCTGATGAAGTCGATGTAATCCTCGTCGTGGACCAGTCGCAGGCTCTCGGGTGTCGCGACCTCGGAGGCGATGACGTTTTTCCAGAGCCCGTGATACTTCAGCTTCTGGATTATGCCCTTGAGTCTTTCCGGTGATTCCGGGTGCAGCGGCCCCTGCACATGCCCGAGGAACTCCTCGTTGTAGAATATCGCCACATCGCCCCAAGCTAGGTCTCATTAGATAACTCTTCTCTCGAACCAGGCGCCTTGCGCCAGAGTGCGCAAGGGCTTTATCCGCTCTCGTTTATGGCGGCAGGGCGTTTCCATGCTGAAGGGTTCGATAATCTACTTCGACTCGCCTGGAAATCAGAACACGGATCAGGTACTGGACGCTGTGGCCGAGCGCGTCAGGACAGGGGGCATCCAGCACGTGGTCGTCGCCAGCGGGTCCGGCGAGACGGCCGTGAAGGCCGTCGCGAAGCTGAGGGACATGGGTGTCCGCATCGTGGTTGTCACCGAGCACTGCGGGATGACCGAGGAGGGCGAGTGCGAGATGCCCTCGGATATGGAGGAGAACCTGGCAAAGGCGGGCGCGAAGGTCGTGCGGGCCACGCATGTGCTTTCTGGCATAGAGCGTGGGATCAACAGGAGGATAGGCGGCTCGTCCAGGACAGAGGCGATTGCCGAGGCCCTGAGGACCCTGTTCGGCCATGGCATGAAGGTGTGCGTCGAGATATCCATCATGGCCGCGGACAACGGCGCGATACCCTGCGGCGAGGTCGAGGTCATCGCTGTCGCCGGCACGGAGTCGGGCGCCGATACTGCGTGCGTGGTCAGGCCGGCCCACGCGAACGGCTTCTTCAACTTCGAGGTGCGGGAAGTGCTGGCAATCCCTCGCATCCATCGGATACGGGAGCGAAAGTGATATCTCCGCACACAGCGTAGCCATGCAAGCGGACCCATGACGACCGACCAGTGGCTGCTCCTGCTCGTGATGGTCGTGCTGACGGCGTTGATATTCTACGCCAGCGGTGCTCTGGTGGGCAGGGACTGGGGGTGTACCGGGTCCTATGCCCTGAGGCTGACGGTCGTATCCCTGGCCGCGGTCGTCCTGGAACCCGTCGTCGTGAGCCTCGCGAGGGACGTGCACTTGGGCGACGTTGGGCTCCTCATCGCGTTCGTCATGCTCATCGCGATTGTGAGGTTCGTGCTGGTGGAGGAACTGACGGTTTCGGACGACTGGCTCGCTGCGATAGTGATCTCACTTGTGGGAGTTGTACTCATATACATCGTGGACGGGGTCGCGAATGCCCTGTTCAACATCAGGATTCTGACTCTGTTCTAGAGGCTGATGAACTCCCTTGACGCTGATGTCAGAACCTTGCAGCCGCTCTTGGTCACCAAGATGTCGTCCTCGATCCTGACGCCTCCGAAGCCCTTCACGTACACGCCGGGCTCGACGGTCAGCACCATGCCTTCCTTGAGAACCATGTCCCGCTGCGACGAGATCGAGCCAGGGTCGTGGACGGTCATGCCGAGTCCATGCCCGGTGCTGTGGATGAACCTCCCGCGGAACTTCGACGAGTCTATCATCTTCCTGCCGACCGCGTCCACCTCCTTCCCGCGGACGCCATCGCGTATGGCGTCAATGGATGCCTGCTGCGCGGCGAGCACGACCTCGTACATCTCCCGCTGCTCCACCGAGGGCCTCCCGCAGACGAAAGTCCTGGTCAGGTCAGAGACATACCTCTTGTACATCGCCCCGAAGTCGAAGAGGGCAAGCTGCCCCTTCCTAAGCCTGTTCTCAGCCGGGACATAGTGCGGCTCGGCGGTCGCGGGACCGAAGGACGCGTTCGTCGCGAACGACGGTCCCGACGCTCCCCCCTTCATCATGCGGTAGTTGATATCGGCCGCAGCCTCGGTCTCCGAGATCCCGGCCTTGACAAACTCCGGGATGAGGCCGGCGGCATCGGAGACGATGTCGCATGCCCTCTTGATCCGGGCGACCTCGTCAGCATCCTTCTTCATGCGCGCGTCGGCGATGGATCGCGAAACATCCACGAATCTCGCGCCCTTGGCGCACTTTCTTATCGCAAGGTAGTTCGCATGAGTGAGCTCGTTCGAGTTGATGCCGATCCTCTTCGTTCCGCGGAGCTTCTTCGTCAGCAACGCGGTCGATTCATCCCTAGTCTTGAAGACGGAAGTCTTCACCCCAGCCTGTCTAGCGCTGAGCTCCTCGAGCTGCGACGCGAGGACCTCCACGCCATTCAGTCTGACTATGGCTACGGAGTCCTCGAAGAGTCCGTTCGTGATTCCGGTGACGTAGAAGAAGCTCTGGTCCAGGTTGGGCTCGGTGGCGTTCTTCAGCACTATCGCGTCCAGGTCGACCTTCAGCTCTGAGAATACCCTCTCCTCCTTGGTGGCCATGTCACACACCTATCCAAGAGCTTCCCGCGATCTTCTTGATTGCAGATATCGCCGAGAGCGCGGCCAGGTAGCTTGTCTTCGGGTTCCGCGGGGATGGCATGTTCCTCGTGACGACATCGAGCTCCCCGAACTTCCCCCTGGCCTTCAGATGGTGCTCGTTCGTCTGCACCGCGGGGTCGCAGACGATCCTTATCCGGGTCTTCTCGAAGCCTATGCCTGCGAGGGATATCGTGGCCGCCACGTTGATGTTCTGCGGGAAATGCTTCACGGCCTCTCTCGCCGTGCCGTTGAACAGCTCCGTTCTCTCTCGAATCTCGCTCGCTATGATGCCCTTCGACTCCAGGTACGGGACCGCACCGAAGGCCGAAGGCGGTTTCGTGGTCGTGAGCGTGACCTCATCGATGTTCTCTATGTTCGCCGCGCAGAGCGCGTCTATCCCGCCGATGGCCCCGCTGGGGACGAATACCTTGGCCCCCTTCCTCTTCGCTAGCCTGAAGGCATCCTTCTGGAATTCCTCGTCCTGGAAGACGCCGACGCTCATGACGAGCACATCGACCCCCGCGGAGAGGGCCAGAGGCGCATAGTATCGCGCAGCCTCCTGGCCGGCCGCCTCAATCACCAGTCTGACATCTTGGAGGATCGGGACGATGTCGGGCACGACCTTGATCTTCGGGATGCTCCGCTGCAGCCTCGTCGCGCACTCCTGAGAACGGTCCGTGAGGTACACCGTATCGATCTCGGGCATCGTGCCGATGGCCTTTGCGATGGTCGAGCCGATGGCTCCGCAACCGATGACGCAGATGTTCACAAGGGAAAACAAAACCAGTGTGGTATATGAACTTTCAGTCTGATATGGACAACCGTGCGCAGAGGACGCGGCGGTGCCTTGCAAATCAGTCGCAAAGCGGCCTCCGGGATTGCCGCTCTCAGAACCAAGGCTATGAAGATCGACGGCGTCCTTGCGAGGACATACGGTCGAAAGTCGGTTGGCCGAAGAAGGGCAGACCCCCTCGACACGCTCATGCTGACGATACTCTCCCAGAACACCAACGACGTCAACAGGGACAGGGCGTACGGCTCTCTGAGGGCGGCCTTCCCACGTTGGGAGGACGTCATGCGCTCGGACCAGAAGGCCGTCGCGGAAGCGATCCGGGTCGGGGGATTGGCAGACATAAAGTCGAGGCGCATGATCGATGTCCTGAGGTTCATCCACGGGCGCGAGGGGAGGTTGAGCCTCGACTTCCTGAGGCGGATGGCGCCCTCCGAGGTGGACGCGTGGCTTTCCCGGATGAAGGGAGTCGGACCGAAGACGAGGGCAATCGTCATGCTGTTTTCTCTCGCGATGCCAGCGTTCCCTGTCGACACACACGTGCACAGGGTGACCGGGAGGATGGGCCTAATCGGCGCGCGCGTGTCGCGCGAGCGTGCGCAGGCGGAGCTGGCCCTTCTTGTCCAGGAGGAGGAGTACTACAACTTTCACATCAATCTGATTGAACACGGGAGGGCGGTGTGCACCGCCAGAAGGCCGAAATGCGCCACGTGCCCTGTCCGGGCCCAATGCGACTACTTCCGCTCGAGGTCCTCCGAGGGGCAGACTAGATATATTCGCTGAAGGCTCTTTCTTGGCGTGAGATACAGGCTTCTCGAGCACACTGCGGACGCGATGATCCAGGCCTATGGCAAGGACCTGGGTGAGCGGTTCGGGAACGTGGCCTACGCGATGTTCGACCTGATGACCGATGCAAGCAAGATTGAGTCAAAGGGCGAGCTCAAGATACTCTTGAGTGCGGTCACCAGGGAGCAGCTGCTGGTGGATTTCCTGCAGGAGCTGCTGTTCATACACGAGACCGAGGGCGTCGTGATGGGCAGGTTCGAGGTCAAGACGGACGGGAACAAGCTGGAGGCGCTCGTGTGGGGCGAGGAGTTCGACGAGAAGAGGCATTCGAAGCGAGCGGTCGTCAAGGCCATCACGTATCACAAGCTCGAGTTCGATGACAAGAACGGCACCATAACGGTCCTGTTCGATGTCTGAGGTCCATACGATGAAG
>JBBIUZ010000101.1:0-4317 GCA_037439985.1 Methanobacteriota archaeon
CTTGTGCCAGAACCTTGGGTAGGGCTTGTCGAGCTCGAGGATGCAGTCCAGGCCGAGCGATTTCACTGCCTCGTATATAATCTGCGCGTCAGGCCCCTCGACCGCGCTCTTCTTCGCGATCATGCGCCCTTCGCTCCTGCTGATCCTGAGGTCGAAGTAGGCTGGGTACAGCACGATGGCCTTATCGGGATCGATTGTCAATGCGCTCCCTCCGGATTGCGAACACCGTGCCGCTATTCAATCCTGTCGTTTGAAACAAGACTCCATCTGCCGCGGCCGATCTCACGCCTTCTCTGGGGGCGCCGAGGGTGCCAGCAGAACGGCGTTGACTACGCCGTCCTGTCCCATTCTGGAGGTTATGACGGCCTCCCCGAGCTCGGTCATGACCGTCGCGCCCTTGTTCATGATGTTCCTCTGAACGTAGTTGGGGTTCGACGGGTTCGACTTGACTGTGAGGATCTTGACCGTCTTCATGGTCTTGGTCCTCGGATCGACGACGTTGACCATGTCTGCCATCAGGAGCCGCGCCTTTCTGTTGCTGCCCTTGACCCTGTAGAGCTTGACCTTCTTGGGTCCCAGATGCGTGAACTGCTTCTCTCTCCCGACTTCGAATCTCCGCTTCTTCCGGGCAAGCCTCAGCCTGCCGCCTGAGGGCTTCCTCTTCGGTCTGCCTTGCCAAATGGCCATCCGTAACCTCTCGGCCAAGTGAAAGTGGGAGGGCTATTAATAAATTATGGGGCCTCAACGTCTGAGCTGGACCTTGTGGAATTCGACATTCACGCTCTCCCCCACGAGTGCGCTGGCATACAGCCCATTCTTGGACGGGCCGGGGTTGACGAAGGTCGTGTCCTTCGAGATCGTCCTCCCCGGGTCCTCGTGCACGTGCCCGGCGATCGCGAGGACGGGCTTGAACTCGTTTGCCACCCTGAGAATCCCCTCGGAGCCGAGGTGCTTCCCGCCTCTCGCGAGGTCGTTCATGCCGCGGGCCGGGCAGTGGGTCACCATGATGCCTCTCTCGACCGCGACGGACCTGAGGGCCCGCTCCAGGATGTCGTCCTCTATCTCGAAGGGCATGCCTGCTCCCGGAAGCGACCCTCCGGACCCGAACAGCTGCCAGCCCATGAACTCGGCCACGAGGTTGTGTATGCTCGCGTTCGCCTCCTCCAGGACAGAGACGGTCTCTGGGACGTCGCAGTTGCCGGGGACCGCGAAGATCCGAAGCCCGAACCTACTCAGAAACCTCTTTGTGTACTCGGTCGTGCCGAACGTCGTGAAGTCTCCGCACATGATCATCGCGTCGCAGGACCCTTCCTCCGCTACCTCGGAGAGCATCTCGAGGGCAGGCTCGGAGCCATGCGGGTCGGAGCAGAGGAGCAATCTGATCGCGTTCACGAGTTCACCATATCCCGAGTCTCAGGTTCCCGTAGGCGAGCAGGTAGAATACCACGTAGCCAAGGATGGCACCGCCGTTCAGCAGCGGGAGACCGGCCTGGGGCCTGCCCGCCATTACCAGCCTCATAAGCACGGAGAAGCCGATGACGGCCCCGAGCAACGTTCCGAGGGAGACGATCAGGTTGCTCCCGACGCCTGCGATGCAGAGAGGACCCGTGCCCGCGGCGCTCAGGAAGCTGAATGAGGATGCGATCAACACCCCGGGGATTATGATGTCGCCGAGCCCCATGAACATCGCCTCCCGCTCCGTGCCATCCTTCACATCTTTCATGAGCGGCTTCTGCTGCAAGTACGAGTACCCGCGCTTCTTTGGTATGACGAGCAGTATCGGAAGGCGCATCTGGGTGACCCCGTCCGCGAGGCCGATCATGTGCTTCGTGCCGTAGACGGAAACGGCATCGTATACCGCCAGCACGACCAGGAGTATCAGGACGGGCATCACGTTCAGCGAGATGCCGAATATGCCGATCACGCCTATTGCCATCAGGATGCCGGATGCGTCGATGACATACCACTCCGGCTTCTTGGCGAGGTAGTAGGTGAGGACGCCGGCCAGAAGCAGAGGGACGACGAGTCCGACGATGCTGCCCGTCAGCTTCGCCGCGATTGCGAGGAGGACATAGAACATCGTGAATGCGACGGCCCCGATGAAGATGATCCTGATTATGTCCTCTCGTCTCTTCTTTATCATGTACAGAACGGCTAGGGTGAAGAGGACGATGGCGGCCGTGTAGTAGATCGGGATCATGGGGTCGTCCGGGTTCGGGAATGCGCGATACTCGGAGCTGAGGATCGAGGACACCATCACGAGCCCTCCCAGCTGGGCTATGACGAAAACCAAGGCCATGTAGACGACGGTCTTGAGCGGTCCCTTCATTGGTCCAGCTAGACGGAGGGGTTTAGAAATACTTTGTGCACGGCAGGTCTCACGGAAAACTTCCATATATCTCGAGACGCGTTTCCTTGCCGTGGCGGAGCTAAATTTTGCGAAGGTCGACGTCTTCGCCGAGGAGACCTACACTGGCAATCCCGCAGGTGTCGTCTTCGACGCCGACGGATTGGACGAGGTTCAGATGCAGAGGATCGCTTTCGAGCTGGGTTCTCCGGTCACGACCTTCGTTCTCAGATCGAGGAAGGCCGATGTGAGGTTCAGGTTCTTCTCGCCATCGTCTGAGGAGATGCTCTCGGGCCACGGGACCATCGGGGCGCTCTGGTGCCTTGCGGAAAAGCGGGCGTTCGGCGCATTTCCGGGGGGAAGGCGCAGGCTGGAATCCCAGGCAGGCGTTCTGCCCTTCACGATCGAGGGTACTTCAGAGGCTCCGGGAAGGGTTTGGATGACGCAGAAGAGGCCGATGTTCGCCCTCGAGGGGGACGTGAAGGAGGTGGCGAGCGCTCTCGGGGTTGGTGTCGATTCGCTGTTCTACGAGCAGTTCCCGATAAGCAGGGCCTCGACGGGCATGCCATTCCTTCTCGTCTCCGTGAAGTCGATGGACATGCTGGGGAAGCTCGAACCAAGGCGGGACGAGATGCTCGCCCTGTCACGCGAACTCGATGTCGCCGGTGTTGATGCGTACACTTGGAATGTGTTCGACCAGTTCTCCACAGCACACGCTAGGTGCTTTCTCCCTTCCCGGACCGTGATGGAGGATGCGGCTACGGGCCTGGCAGCCGGCGCTCTCGGGTCGTACTTCGCGGAGAACGGCTACATACCCCGGGACAGATTCGACGAGATCGTCATCGAACAGGGCTACTGGATGGGGAGGCCGTCCAAGATCGTCGTGCGCGTGGAGAGGAAGGGGGCGTCCATAGCCAGGGTCGAGGTCGGCGGGCATTCGCGCATTTCATGCACCGGCAAGCTGCTCGCGCCCTAGGCCGGGGTCAGGTCACGCGCTTGCCGAACGCCACGGTCCCCGAGACCTTCTCGATTAGGACCTTGACCTGAGACCCTTTCGCGGTCCCGGGGACGTAGATGATGAACTCCGCCTTGCGGGCGATCCCGTCCCCCTTCCTGCCCACATCCTCAATCATCAGGTCGTAGGTCTGGCCAGCTTCGATCTCCCTGGCCTTCTCCTCCTTGACCTGCTTTTTCACGTGCACAGGGCGGTGCGCGCCGCAAGTCTCGCAGACCAGTATCAGGACCCTGCCCTCCTTCACTATCTTCGTGTCGGGCCTGTTGCATTCTGAGCAGAGCACGTACTCGTCGACATAGTCCTTTATCCGGTCGGCAATCGCGGCCGTGGCGACCTTGCCCTTGAAGACAACTCTCCTCCCCTCGAGAGAGCCCGCAGTCCCCAGCTCCCTGAGCAGGTAGCCATACAGGTGCTCGGGCTCCCGTCTGAGGGTGTCCACGATATCCCCGAAGTTCCTCAGCACCGTCGTCTTGCCTTCGATCATGACGTCCGGCTCGGGAACCTGAAACCTGTCGTGCGATTCCAGCGTTTGTGGAAGCTTCCTTTTGGCTCTCTCCAGGAGAGACTCGTAGTCGAAGCCGGGCTTCGTCGCCATCGTGGTTCCATTGTACATGCCATAGTTAAAGGTATGGGACGACGGGTCTGTTCGAGCGCTTCCCTTCGAGCTGTGTCGAATGGTGGGAGGGATGCTAGGTCGGATGGGGTACACCGGTGGATACAAGACAGTCTGCGCTCTGGTCAACGAGTGCCTCGTCAGGCAGGCTCAGGCGGTCCTCCTGGGGAACCTATCAAGCGGGTCCTCGCGTATGGAACGTATGACACCACGGAGAGCGTGGACTCCCTCTGAGACGACGGTCTCGATGCCGGCATGACGATGAAGGGCGACTTCATGGCGAGGACATTCGCAGTCTTCGAGCGCAGTGAGCTGGGCGAGGAGGGATGGGCCAGGGAATGC
>JBBIUZ010000101.1:4327-5722 GCA_037439985.1 Methanobacteriota archaeon
ACTCAGCCAATCCCTCGAGCACAGCCGGCGGTGGAGGAGCGGGAGGACATCTTCTGCGGTCAGGAGAACGCTCGGGGCGACGTTGATTCCGAGGCGCACGCGCATGCTGACGAGGGAGACAGTCCTGAGGTCTGTTCATCACAATGCAATGCCAGGAGCTGGCTCGTGGCGGGTGAGTTACTCAACGCGGTTTCCTTCGCGAAACGTTTATGGATAAGTCCCGCCCATTTCGCGCCAGGTTAGGAGGCTCCCCTGGAATGTCACCGCACCCCAGTTCGACCTCTCCCTCAGACGGCCCAAGGCGGAATGCCGTCAGAGGCTCCAGGCCTGAGAAGTTCGCCCCCTACAATGCGATTGCGGCTGGCGTAGCCGTGATTGGGAGGGATTCGACGATCGAGTTCGTCAACTCTGAGATGAAGTCGATCGTGGGGGACGTCACGGGCAGGAAGTGCTCGGAGGCATTCGGGTGCGGGAGAGCGGGCAAGGGGTGCTCCGTCTGCCCTGTCAACGTGAGCTGGGACTTCGACAAGGGACCGTACACGACCACGGTCCGAATGAACTCGAAGCACACGGCCATCATGTCCATCACCAGGCTGGTCGACGGCGACACCAAGGAGCAATCCTTCGTCTGCGTTTTCCATGATATCACCGAGAGGCTGAAGGTGGAGGAGCGGCTGAGCATCCTGACAGCATCGGTCGAGCAGATGCCTGAGGCGGTGTGCATCTCCGACCTCGAAGGGAACATGACATATGCCAACAGGGCCTATGTACAGCTGACTGGCTACGACGAGAAGGGAGTCTCGGAGCTGGCCATGATGGAGACTTCGAACTCTGGCGACACGATGCGGGCCATCATGAAGACCACGCTCGAGGAGGGATGGCGCGGGGAGATCACGGGGCTCAGGAAGGACGGCGCCAGGTACTATGCCCGTACGGAGGCTCGCCCCGTCAGGGACGAGCACGGACGCATGCTCGGCAGCGTCGCGATGTTGCACGACATCACGAAGGAGAAGACAGAGAAGGTCGAGCAGGATAAGTACACTAGCGAGCTCGAGTCGAAGATGGAGGAGCGGACGATCGAGCTCGCGAGAAGAGTCAGCCAGCTGACCACGATCAACAAGATCGGCAGGGTCGTGACCTCCATCCTGGACATGGACGAGCTGTTCGCCGAACTCGTGAAGTCGATAGCCCAGGGATTCGGCTACAAGTACGTGACCCTGTTCGTGGCGGACAGAGAGCAGGGCGACCTCGTGTTCAAGGCGGGATACGGTTGGCATATGGACACCTTCCCGAAGGACCTCAGGCTTAAGCTCAAGGAGGGCCTCGTCGGTCACGCGGCCTACTTCGGCGAGACTCTCGTGAGCGGGGATGTCCCCTCCGATCCCCGGTATGTCG
>JBBIUZ010000102.1:0-5621 GCA_037439985.1 Methanobacteriota archaeon
CGGCTGGTGGAATTCGCGGGAAGGGGTTTGAGAAGAGAGTCCGGACACCGTCACAGCTTGTTGATCTTCTCCGTGACGAATTGCTTTATGCCTGGGTCATCCGGAATTGTTATTGACTTCTTGTACTTCTCGGAACCGTCCGGAAGGAAGTACCCCCTAGACACGGAGATGAATTCGCTGTCCCCTTCGTCGGTTATCGCCTTCTTTCGTGCCACTTCCAGGAAGTTGTTCTTCCCGAAGGGAATCTTCTCGGCGCTCAGAGTCTCAAACCGCACCTTGGCATCTTTATCATCGTCCATTCGGTTGCCTCCGTAGTCAGGCGGCATACTAATATTCTGGCAAATATAAATCTTCGTCGATGCTTTTCGTTCCTCGACGCGTCCGAATTGCCAACGGACAACTACTCGACATGAGTGGTCGTTCGAATGAAGGGTGAGCCAGATCCCGCAGGCTGGACGGCACGCGCTAGGGGCGCGTTCCTGAGTTGGATGGCCGGCCGTCGAGAAAGCCACGGAGCGCACGGTCAGCCGTGCGCGAGCCGACCTTCGTGCTGCAATAATGTAATATAGAAAGGAAACTGTTGATGCAACCCGTGACCGAAAACGTGCCGCCAGCATCCTCGCCTCCGGCCGCGCCGCCACCGGAAAGGTGCGCTGTCTGCGGTACCGCTTTTGTCAAGGATGCAGCGTTCTGCACGAACTGCGGAGCGCTGAGACCGTCTCTCGTCGGAAGGCCTCTGCCATATGCCTCGCCGAGGATATGGGTTTGGCAACAGCATCCGCCCCACCAGGCGATAGCATGGAGGGAGACGGGCAAGGCGGTCTCGGCCATCCTGATGCTCTCGATCGTGGCGATGACCTTCCTCTCGCTGTTCACGCTCCTGTACGGGATATCAATAGTCGGCCCCGCCATACTGGACGGGACCGGACACCTTGGGAGCTATGGCCTGTTTGTCGTGCTCCCGTTCCTGGTCACGTTCCTGACGCTGTCCGGAGGGGCCCTCTTCGCCTACTACATGTTCATAGTCTTCGCGATAGTCACGAGCGTCGCATGGGTCTACGCCAGGAGTGTCAAAGGCTTCGCGCAGGAGATCCAGGGCAAGGGGAATTCGCGGGAGCACAGTTCGCTGTTTGACACATACGCCTTGCTCTGCGCGTCCCTGTTCTTCACGGAGGCGACTGTGCTCCTGCTGGTCCTGCTCGGGATGGATACAGGAGCCTCTTCTATCTCGACCGGCAACCTCGCAGACTCGCTCTTCCTGCTCGCGAACGCCGCTGTCTGGGAGGAGATCGCCGTCAGAGTGCTCCTGATTGGCATCCCGCTCCTGGTAATCGACCTAATCCGCCGCAAGGCCCGGGACAGGCCGTATCGTTACGTCCTCGGCGGAGGGTTCCGCTTCGGTGCCCCGGAGAGCGCGCTCGTGGTCATATCGGCGGTCGTGTTCGGGATCGCCCACTGGGAAGGCCACTGGCCGCTCTGGAAGATCCCCGATGCGGCAGTTGCTGGCCTGGCGTTTGGGTACCTGTTCTTGAGGCACGGCCTGCCATCTGCCATTCTGTTCCATTTCGTGAACGACTACCTCATCATGCCCAGCGAGGTCTTCAGCACGACCACGGGAATGCTGACGCTGGTCACGGGGCTGCTCGTGCTCGCATGGTCCGTGCTCGGCGCCGTCTTCCTCGTGTACTACGTCACGCGCATAGCCGAGTTCGCCACCGGAAGGAATATATTCGAGAGGAGACCGGTGGCGTACGGGGTGCCTGGCATCGACCCCCGCCTGTACGGCCTGTACACTCCGCCCCAGACGTACGGCCCTCCGCCCCTGGCTCAGACCGCGCGCCCACCGGAGGGCTATGGCGTTGTTCCCGGCCAGGCCGTCGGCCACGGGTACACAGGAGGGTACGTGTGCCCGATCTGCGGGAACACGCAGGCCCGATGGGTCGATGGCAAGTTCCAGTGCCTAAGTTGCGGGCACGTCTCGTAGGAGCCGCTCGAGCTTCTGCCTGCTCCGCACACCTGGTTCGAGGTCCGTGGACTCAATGATCAAGTTACCTCTGTAGGATTCCTTGAGGACCCTGACCACCTTCCGGATGTCCACAGTGCCGTCGTCAATCTCGTTGTGCTGGTCCCAGGTGCCCTCGTTATTATGCAGGTGCACGTTCCCGAACCTTCCCACGAGCTCGAGAAACTGGGAAGTCTGGTTGCTCGTGTTGACATGACCGAGGTCGAAACAAATCCCGAGCTCCGCGCCGTCGACAATCTCCAGAAGCTCGGTCGCGGTCGTGCATGTCGCATTGATGTTCGCAGGCATGTTCTCGATCACGATGTTCACGGAGTTGTCCTTTGCGAAGACCGCGAGTTCCCTAACCGATTCCTTGGTCCTCGCAAGCGTCTTCGCCCTGTCGAGGAACGCGATTCCCTGCGCGAACCCCGGATGGACAGTCACCATCGATATCCCGAGGCGCCGGCACGTCGCTATCGTCCGCTTGACCTCCGTGACGGCAGCGAGCCGCATCGGCTCGTGGACGCTGCCTATGTTCACATCGCTTATCGGAGCGTGGACCTGAAAGGCCATCCCGAGCGAGCTCCCGCCGTACTCGATGCCGTCCTCGATCAGGTCGAGCCTGTCCCGGTCCTCCGAGAGGATCTCCCACAGCTCGAAGTGCTCCGAGATCCTCTCGAGCATGTCCGCGAACGGGACCTGACAGAACGCGGGCGAGGATACGCCTATCATGTTCTCCTCTCCCGCACGATTGGCGGGGCGATGGAGTCGATAACAGCCCCGATATCCGCGTCCGATATCGTCACCTCGAGGTCGCCGAGGGCGTGGGGCTCCTCCGAGAACGACACCTTGCCGACAGACGCCACCTGCTTGTCCAGCGAGAACGAGGTCGTGTCGCCTCTCGTTCCCCTTTTCAGGACTGCGCGGGCCGCCGCCCTGATCCTCTGGCGCTTGAGAAGTTCGCCGAACGCCTCGATCGAGCGCGAGCGGGCCGTTACCGGGTCGTCCCCCTCGACGAGGGCGTCGGGGAACAGATTCGTGATTGCGCTCGCAACCCTGTCCCTGTTCTCGGTTGGATAGCACCGCGTTCTGATTGTCACGTCCACCATGGCGATGGACCATCTTGGAAAAGATATTTAAAGACGCCCGCACTTGGATTGGAAGCACATGAGAGAGAGCATTCTCAAGACCTTCGCCGACAGGGGGATCCTTGCGGACCCAGACGCCGTGGATGCCATTTCGAAGTCCCCGGAGGCCGCGAAGTGCGTCAGCGCGATCCTCGAGGACGAGAATCGGCCCCTCGTCATCACGAGGGCCGACGTCGAGAGCTATCTCACGTGCCTTCCGAAGAGCCACCTTGCTACGCCGCGGCATTTCAGAGAAAGGCGGGAGACGGCAGAGCCTGAGGAGACGACTGTGCACGGGACGCCGCTCAGCTGCGAGGTCAAGATCCTCAAGGACATAACGGGGAACTCGACATGCGTAGGCAACGTCATAGACTTCGCGAAGCTCTTCAACGACCGGTTTTCCGCCCTGAAGAAGATTCTCTCGAGGCGCCGGGAGCTATCCGGCCTCGCGCCAATCTCCATGGCGAGACATGTCCAGAGGGACATCAAGTTCATAGGCATAGTCAACGACATCAGGACGACCAAGAATGGCCACACTCTGGTAGGGCTCGAGGACGAGGAAGAGAGAATCCAGGTCCTCGTGATGAAGGGGTCGAGAAACATCGACTCATTCATCAAGGACGAGGTCGTCGGGATTGTTGGCTCGGCCAGCAAGGACGGCGAGATCATCGTCGCAAAGGAGGTCGTCCGGCCCGAGGTTCCTTTGAACAGCGGGATGGCACCGAACGGCTCCGACTCGATCGTCGCGTTCGTGTCGGATATCCACGTGGGCAGCGCGGAGTTCCTCGAGGACGAGTGGACCAGATTCGTGGGCTGGCTCAATAGGGATGCAGTCGCCAAGGACGTGAAGTACCTCGTCGTTGCGGGGGACCTGGTCGACGGCATAGGCATCTATCCAGACCAGGAGGACGAGCTGGTCATCGAGGACGTGTACGCTCAGTACGCCGAGCTCGCGCGACTGATGAGGGGGATACCCGAGAGGGTCAAGGTCGTCATGATGCCTGGAAACCATGATGCTGTGAGGCTCGCGGAGCCCCAGCCCGCCCTCCCCGAGCAGATAACGAGGATGTTCGACCCGCGGACGATCTTCGTCGGCAATCCGTGCTACGTGGAGATCGAGGGCAGGACCATACTGGCCTACCACGGCAGGAGCATGGACGACTTCGTCGCGAGCATCCGGGACCTGTCGTACAGGAACCCGGCGGAGATCATGAGGACCATGCTGAGGCGGAGGCACATGGCGCCGATCTACGGGGAGCGCACGGCTCTCGCCCCGGAGCAGAAGGACTACCTGGTCATCGACCGGGTGCCTAACATCTTCGTGACGGGGCACGTGCATGCGTGCGCAATCGAGGAGTACCGCGGGGTCAAGCTGATCAACGCGTCCGCGTGGCAGTCCCAGACATCGTTCCAGAGGATGCACAACCAGGTGCCCGACCCCGCCAAGGTCCCCATGGTCAGCCTGGGGACCGGGGAGATCTGGGTGGAGGACTTCTCAGACCAGGGAATGGGAAAGACTTGATATGCATCGAGCGGAATTGCCCGCCGTGCAAGACCTAGACCCGTTCTTCAAGCCCAAGTCGATAGCCGTCATCGGGGCGACCCCCACTGCAGGCAAGATCGGCAACATCCTCATCGAGAACCTCTTCAGCGACGGCTACAAGGGCAAGATATCCTTCGTCAACCCGAACTACAAAGAGATCCTCGGCATACCGTGCTATCCGACCGTCCTGGACTGCCCTGAGAGCATCGACATGGCGGTCATCGTGGTCCCCGCGAAGCTCGTGCCCGGCGTGCTGGAGCAGGTTGGTCAGAAGGGCACCAAGGCTGCGACCATAATCTCCGCAGGTTTCTCTGAGGGCGACGCCGAGGGGAAGGAGAGGGAGAGGCTGCTTGTCGATATCGCGCACAAGCACGGGACCAGAATCGTCGGGCCGAACTCCTTGGGCGTGATCTCGCCGCACGCGAGGCTGAACGCATCGTTCGCGAGGGCGTCGCCCCTCCAGGGATCTATCGCGTTCTTCTCCCAGAGCGGCGCGTTCTGCACGGCTGCGATCGAGTACTCCATCAGCGAGACGCTAGGGTTCTCCGCTTTCGTGAGCTCGGGGAACAAGGCCGACATAGACGATGCCGACCTCGTCAGATACTTCGCGAAGGATCCCAGGACGAGATGCATCGCGGCCTACATGGAATCGACCAGGAAGGGGCAGGAGCTGTTCCGCGAGCTGGAGAAGGCCTCCCGGAAGAAGCCCGTCGTGATACTCAAGGCAGGGAGGTCCAAGAGGGGCGCGAAGGCTGCGAACTCGCACACTGGTGCGCTTGCCGGCTCCGACTCCTCGTACGAGGCGGTCTTCAGGCAGACGGGGGTCTACAGGGCGAAGACCATGTTCGAGCTCTTCGATGCCGCGCAGGCACTCGCGAACCAGCCCCCGCTGGTCGGGGACGGCGTCGCGATCGTGACGAATGCCGGGGGGATGGGGGTCATCGCCACC
>JBBIUZ010000103.1:0-5600 GCA_037439985.1 Methanobacteriota archaeon
CCGCCGCCGCGCCTGCCTTCCATCGCGCCCCCCATCAGCCCGATCAGGGCGGCCGTCGTGGCGACCTGCCCTGCCTCGACCGCAAGATCACTCGCGACGATGTTCGTGCTCGCGGAGGCCGAGACGATCCAGTACGGCACGAGGCTCAGGGTCATCTCCTCCAGGGCGGAGTCCTCCTGGAGGTGCCTATGGAGCAGCCCCCTGTCCATCATGTCACGGATCCTCGGGGCGATGCTGGCCTTGTCCGCGAACTTGATAGGGAGCATCGTCTGCTTCTGTATGCCCTTCCAGCCGTCGTTCCCCAGGGATATGGCAGTTCCGCAGTACTCGCATGATATGACCATCTCTCCGAACTTCGGGGATATCGGCGCCCCGCAGCTCGGGCACTTCAGGGCGGTCGCGCCCATCGGAGCCAGGACCTGCGCCTTCTGGCTCGAGTCCTGCTTCGCGCCGGCCCCCGGGATGCTGGACCCGCACTTCATGCAAAAGGCAGCACTGTCTGGAAGCTGAGCACCGCATTTCGGACAATACATGTTGCCGCACCTCGTCGATCCTATCTGGTGGCGAATGGTATCCGAGGTTTTTCATATAAAGGATTGGCCCTTACCGCCTCCGCGGCCACAGGCTCTCCGTGGGAAAGGCTGGTTCGAGAGGGCGCAGCGGGATGACATGCAGAAGGGGCCTGTCGAACGAAAGGCCCTCGTCCGCCGAATAGGGCCTCGATGAGTTCTTGGACAAGCTCGAGGACGCCAAGTTCGTCCTCGAGTCCATGGGCACACGGGGATTCATTCCTGTGGCAGAGAAATGTGGTCCCCACTCCCGGATTTGAACCGGGGGCCTGCTGATTTCAGCGACTGAGATCGGTCTTGCCGATGTCCCAACTACAGTCAGCCGCTCTAGCCAGTCTGAGCTAAGTGGGGATCCGTGAGGCCAGGCCGCCACCCTATCATGCGCTCGGTATAAATCGTTTTGCGGCTCAGGCGGTCCCGATGGCTGGCGCAATGTGCCTAGAGGAGATAGGGCGATGTCATGCCGGGAACCACCATCATGAGCATGATCGGAGGAGGCGGGATCGTCCTCTTCAGGCATCATCAGAAGAGGAGGACCGCGGAGCCCCTGACAATGGCCAGGAAGAGGAGAAAGCGCTGATTCGGACGAGGCCGTCCTGTGTCAACGCGCCGATGCTCGCGCAACCCCTGCCTGCTCCAGAACCCGAGGTGCGGTGTCGGATCGTCACACCTGACTTGCGACCGCATCTACGCGCGATGATAGGGGAGCGGACGCGCTCTAGGTGCGGAGGCCAAAGACGGTGGGTGAGCGCATGCATCCTGTGCTTGCAGGAGTGATGTCCGCCAGAATCCTGGTGTTCATCATCGGTGTCGGGATGACCGCGGTGTACTGCTCGGAGGCGGAGAAGATGCTCCAGTCGGGCGGGACCGGACTGAGCGACCGTTTCCGGTCGCTGAACGAGAGGACGATGCAGGGGGTCTGGCTGACCGCCATCGGTGGCGGCGTGACGCTCTTCGTGGTCTTGATTGAAGTGGACCGAAGGGCGAAGGAGAGGGAGAAGCGGAGAGGGTTCTTCTTCTAGGCTGGAGTGGCCTAGCCGACGAAAGGACCCGATGCCGAACGACGAGCTAGGAGGGCGTCGCGACCGTTTCGAGAACTCTCTTGACCGATCACTGGGATGCTGCCGCGGCGCGTTGCGCACCTTGCGGCAATATCCACGAGACCGGCGCGCTAACAACAAGCAAGTATTATATATGTCACACCAATATAAGGGGTGTCCGACTAGCGTAAGGCAAAAGAGGTACAGTCGACAACACGGGGCGAAACGGCAAGGCGGGGATCAGTCACGCAAGAGCCAGATACCGAGAAGATCACCATCCGCATACCGCCGAGGCATCTGCGGGGGCTCGATTTCCTCGTGAAGATTGACGACTTCCCTTCTCGCTCTGAGGCCATCAGGGTGGCGATCAGGGACCTCCTCTATGCCCGACTCGAGCTGGTCGTGGACCGCATGAAAAAGTTCGAACACGCCGAACAGAGTCTTGCGGCCATCAAAACGTACGAACAGGAGTACCTCAAGAAGTGATCAGAAGCGCTGAAGCGGTCGTCAGAAGGGATGGGATGCACTCTAGCTGCGACTTTCAGTGACTCACCAATCAGGATTATCCCCCCCTTTTTTATAACCCGCTGCAGGACCCGCGACGTCTTGCTCCGGCGAGCGAGGGGCTACCCGATGTAGCCGAGATCCTCGCGCTTTGGCTCCGCTGGCGCCTCGGCCTCCTTCAACCTCGAAGTGATCGCGTCAATCTGGATGGCTTTCTGTTCCAGCTCTGAGAAATCAATCTTCACGCTGAGTATCCTTGCGAGGACCTCGAGCACGGCCTGCGCGCCCTTGGGGTCAACGAAGTATCCTGATGTCTCGCCCATGAGGCACACGCTCCTCATGCCGTACAGGTTCCCCAGCCCCAGCAGCAGGCCGCTCGCACCCACGATGCCGCTCCCCGGTTCGCCCTTCGAGAAAGTGACCCCGAAAGCCTTCATTTCCTCCACCAGGTCGGGGTCGCTCGCCGCGCCAAGCACCCTCGGTCTCTCGATTATCTTGCCAAGGCCGTACCCGCCGAGCGTGTATATCCGGCTCACGCCCAGCTCCTTGATGAGCTGCAAGGTCCTGTCCGAGAGGACGTACTGCCCCTCGGGCGTGATGCCCTGATAGTCTCCCGTCATTATCACGAGGTCGTTCTTCATGTGCGGCCTCGTGACGTAGTACAGCTCGTTGCCGACGAGCCTGATCGTCCCCGAGTCAGTGACGAGGACCTGCGGCGGGAAGAACTTCGAGAACATCTCCACGAACTTCACGGCCTTGAGCTGGTCGACCAGGTGCTCCGCCGCCAGCTTGCCGACGTTCCCGACCCCTGGAAGGCCCTCTATGAAGATCGGGTTCCTCAGGGTCGGCCTCTCCTTGAAGGTCACAATGATGTCTTCCATCTAGGCGCCTCCCTCCATCTCCTTCTTGAGTTTCCGCCTGTACGAGCCGTACCTGTCCTCCGGGCTGTATCTCGCGGGGAGCGGCATCAAGGTTGTCCCTCCGCACGCAGGGCACCGCTCCATGAGCGTGTACTTCCTGCATGATGGACATCTCCTCAGGGCGGTCTTCACTTCTCCTCCTTCCTCTTGAAGGCCGCTGCTCCGCCCACCCCCTCGAGGACCGCCGTGATCGTCTGCACGACGTCCTTGAGCTCCTGCTCGGCCGTCTTGTAATCCTCCGCAACGACCGTCACGCGGTACCTGGGCGCGCCGACATAGTGTATGTTCACGTTCGTGTCGCCCCGCGAAAGCCCGGCCGCGAGAGCCTCCTTGATGTGGTCCACGCCCTTGGGGCCGGTACACGTCAGTTCGAGCGTACCGTCGACGGTCACCTTTGGGGTCTGGATATTCTCACGGGCGACCTCCTGGATCGCGGCCGCCCACTTCTTGTCGATATCGAGGTCCTTGAGTAGCTCCGGAGAGGCGTTGATCTGGTCGAAGGCGCTGTAGAGTGCGCCGAACTGCTCGACCATCTTGTCCCCCACGGCGTCGTACGCCTCGTCAAGGCTCTTGCCCATCTTCGAGCCGACGATCTCGAGGAGCTTCTCGGCCTTCTTCTCGTTCTTCCACTCCTGGATCTTCTCCCGCTTCTGATGGTCGTTGACCTGCTTCAGGGAGAGGTCTATGTGCCCCCTCTCCTTATCCACAGTGAGGACCTTGCAGACGGTCTTCTGGCCCTCCCTGACGTGGTCCCGTATGTACTTCACCCAGCCGGTGGCCACATCCCTCACATGGATGAACCCCTCGCGGCCGCCGTACTCGTCGAGGGATACGAAGGCTCCAAAATTCTTCACGCTCTGAACGCTGCACACGACCAAGTCGCCAGTCTCCGGGAACTCGGCTTTGTGCGCCATCTACTGGACCTCTCCGAGCAGCTCGCCCCTGATCTGCCCCTTCCCTCCCGTGGGCTTGATTAGCGTGGCACCGCAGACGTTGCAGGCCACCTGCATCGCAGGCTTGCTGAACGCGATCTGCTCGTTTCCGCAGTCCGGGCACTTTATCGTCAGGAACTTGCTCTTCGGCTGCGGGACCGCTTCTTTCACCGTTAGGCCTCCGTGAGCTCGATCGTCTTCGCCCTGAAACCCTGCCTCTGATGGGCCTTCTTGCACACCTTGCACCTGTACCTCAGGTTCAGCTTCACGGTGGGCTTCTGCCGGCCCTCGAACTTGGGCCTTGGAAAACCGCCATATCCCGCGGTGGCCCGCCTGTATCTCCTCTGCCCCCACTTCAGCTCGCTCCTCGGCCTGGTCTTCACTCGCTCGACCTCGTGGTCCGTGTGCTTCCGGCACGTCGGGCAGTACTCCTTTCTCACTCTGGGCATCTTCACCATTCGGATCAGCGTTCCTCGGGGCAGGACAGATGAAGAGGGAACCAGTATTAAAGCATTGCCGAGATGACATTCATGCGATGGTCTGTGCAAGACCCCGATGGGGAGCGAGTGGAGTGACTCCAACCTTCTCCCGTTGTGGGCGATCGTCCTGAACACCAGCAGACTGCGTGAACCTTGTCAGCTCGCGGAGCTTGCGCAGTTCCTTGCTCGGAACAAACGATTCGGGTACAGCATTCGGCCGAGGAGTTCGGCGAGCATCTCAGCGTCATCCTTGTCGTTCTTGGCCATGCCCGTAGCAGGCGCTCCATCTTAACATCGCAACCCATCGCGCCGATGAATTCGCAGATGTGTATGCGTAGGTGCGTCGCCTTCGCGACGACGGGGGCAGTCCGCAGCGGCCCGACTCTGTCCAAAGGCACGTTCATATGCTTGGAATCGGGAGAAACCCGAAATTCATCATCACCTCTCCATTGTCGTCCTCCACGCGTCGTCCTCCACGCAGGCCCGGCACGCTCTTCTCGTGCATTTCCAACGTGGTTCATGGTCCTCCCGCCTTGGGCCAGTCGCGCAACAGCCGCATTTGCGGGAGGCCGTCCTGGCATGCCATCAGAGCAGCTGCCGGGGTAAGTTTATATATCGCGTTTGGAATCGCGATATGTCCAATCGAACATGACGCAAGGAGGGTTCAAAATGAGTGAATCAGCGAAGCAGGATGAAACTGGAGCAGGACAACCAGGGAAGCCGCTCGCGAAGAAGCAGATGCCCAGAGGAACGAAGGTTGCTGTCGTAGTTGTAGTTGTGGCGCTCTTGATAGCCGTGCCTCTGACCTACATATATCTGAACACGGGGTCCAAGAATAACCCGCCGCCAGAAACGGCCATCCTGACGCTGGTGGGCACGACAACGTCGAACCTTACCATGGGTCAGCTGAAGAACATGACAAGCACGTCCGGGCAGGGCTCATTCATGAAGTCCACCGGAACGATGGAAGGCGCAGGCACGTACACCGGAGTGTTGATGAAGAGCCTCGTGGCGGTGGTCTACACAGGCACGAACTACAGCGTCAAGGTCACTGCCAAGGATGGCTACTCGATGACCCACACCTACGCCCAGGTGACGAACGGCATCTTCCAGCACTATGACAACTCAGGACACTCGCTGGGCAACGCCAGCTACA
>JBBIUZ010000104.1:0-5584 GCA_037439985.1 Methanobacteriota archaeon
ACACCAACACGTCTGGGAGTATTCAGCCAATCGGGTCGGGTCCATCGGCGCTGTTCACGGCGGGATACATTCCTGAGCAGGGCATCGTCAGTGCCCGTAGGGGAAGCGTCGTCGGGACGATCACAGTTGGAATTGTCGAATCACCGAACGGGCCGTCCTTCTCGCCCATACCGCCGCAGTACGTCAGCGAGAACACGGGCACATGGCTGCTCGATCTCCGCGGCTACTGGCACGATCCAAGCGGCACCTCCAGCCTGAAGTGGTGGGCCGAGAACTTCAATACGAGTCTGATACTCGTCTCCCATGCCCAGTTCTCCAACTCGGTGATCGAGTTCAGCACGCAGCCCTACCAGTCCGGGAATGACACCTTCGATCTCTGGGCCGTGGACCCATCTGGCTACAGGGCGCACACGACCGTGACTGTGGTCGTGATACCAGTGAACAACCCGCCGGTGTTCGTGAACAATCCCCCGACGGTTCTGTACGTCAAGTTCGACACGCCATATGTCTTTGACTTCACCTATTACGTCTACGATGTGGACACGCCCAAGTCCAAGCTGACCCTCAGCTCTTCCTCTACGAGGGTCTCCTTCAACGGTCTCAACGGCACGTTTCTGTTCCCGAGCAAGAGCGGCGGCCAGAGCTACTTCGAATTCGTCACGCTCAACCTCAGCGACGGTCAGTATGCTACACAGATGACGATCGTCGTCTGGGTGACGACGGACACCCCTCCGTGTCTAGTCAAGCCTATCCCTGACCAGACCATCCTCGAGGGCACGATGAACTACCCGGCGTTCAATCTCAACAACTATTTCATGGACCCAGACAACAACACTCTCTTCTATACCTATGGCTTCCGCAACGTCGTTGTGTACATCGACCCAACGACGCATGAGGTCTTCCTGTCCGGGACAGAGCAGGGGGTCTTCACCGCGACCGACCCGACAGGAGCCCTGAAATCGGATACGGTCCATGTCACGGTCATCCATGTCAACCATCCGCCTGAGATTGTCCAGAGCATTGGAACGATCTTCGTGAAGTACAACCTTACAAGCTACCTCTACCTCTCTCCCTTCGTGTTCGACCCGGACAACTCGCTGGATTCCCTCACGTTCAACATCAGCAGCCCGTATGTCACGGAAGGTACGAGCGCGACTGGTGCCGTCCGCCTTGCGCTCCTCTTCCCGCCCAGTGTCAACCCTGATTCGACGGTCTTCACAGACCCGTACACGGTGACCGTGAAGATGGTCATCACCGATCCACTGGGGGCCTCCACGTCCTGCTCATTCATGGTCCGCGTGACCGGCGACGCCCCTCCCCAGGTCTCCGTCCCGAACCCCGACCAGCTGTACTACTCGTTCCCGGAAAACGGCTATCTCAACAACTCACTCCTGCTCTATGACCTGTTTTCGGACCCGGATGACTCGTCTCTCACGTTCTACCTGTCTGGGACGCAGCACGTGTTTGCGAGGCAGTTCCCGAACGGGGACGTTAACCTGAGCGCCTCGGTCAATTGGTCGGGCACTGAAATCATGAACATCAGGGCCGTGGATTCTCACGGGGCCTGGTCCCTTATACAGGTGCACATCGTCGTCACGCCTGTCAACCAGCCTCCTGTTATATATACAATTCCAGATATAATTAACAGGGGATCAATCTATAGGAACTGGCACTATCCGATCTTCCAGTACGTCTATGACAGCGACGATCCGTTCTCGAGCCTGAAGATAACCGCAACCCCCTCAGGAGACGTGTTCGTCGTCGGCGGGTACCTCTATGTCAATCTGCCGGCCGGCGTGGATGTCATAACCGTGACACTGCAGGCAAGCGACGGGAGGCTCTCCTCGAACATCGTGAGCTTCAAGGTTGGCGTCGAGAAGACAGTCGCTGAGCAGATAGGCTGGCCGTACTCCTTCCCTCTCGTGTTGCTCGGGGCAGCCGTGGGAGGGTTCCTCATCGCCACCCGGATCCCGAGACCTCATGCCCTGAAGAACCTGTTCCTCATCCACAACGACGGCAGGCTGATCGCCCACGTCACGAAGGAGGAGAGCACGACCCTCGATAAGGACGTCATGAGCGCCATGTTCACTGCGGTCCAGGAGTTCGTCCGCGACTCGTTCCAGAAGGGGGAGATGGGCCTCAAGAAGCTGGAGATAGGCAGCAGCAGCGTCGTCATCGAGAAGGGGCATTATGCCTATCTGGCACTGGTTTACTCGGGTTGGCCGCCCAAAGATGTCTTCGACATACTGTCTATGCTCATGAGCGATATCGAGGAGCGGTACGGCGACCGGCTCGCCAGGTGGAACGGGACGACGAAGACTGTGAGGGGCGTGGACAGGATGCTCCAGGAGTACATGTCGGGCACATTCCAGCCGGGCGCATGGCACGAGGAGGAGATCGCGGAGCAGGAATGGATTGACATTCTGGACAAGGAGGCCTAGGCAGGTCAGGCGTGCCGCCGCCCGCTCCGCATCCTTATCTGTCCATCGGGCGCGCATCCCGTGCGGGTTGCCGACGGCCCGTCCAGCAACAAGAACAGGGTTCCGTCAGCGCTCGCCTCAGATCGTCGCGACGAAATCCGCACATCCTGCGCCCCGGCCCTGGCCAGACGCGATGACGTCATCTTCCAGCTGTCGCAAAGGCTTATACGACTGCCCAGGCATCACAATGACCCGCAATGACAAGCACCCCCTCCAGACAACCGGTGACGGTCACCCTGAGGCGCGACCTCGGCCTCCTCGACGTCACGATGATTGGAATCGGCGCCATGATTGGCTCGAGCATATTCGTGCTGATTGGCGTTCTCACCCGGGACGTCGGCGCGTCTATACTGCTGGTCTTCGCCCTCAACGCGGTCGTGACGATATTCACCGCCTCGAGCTATGCTGAGCTCGGGTCATCGTTCCCGGAAGCCGGGGGCGGCTATCTCTGGGTCAAGAAAGCACTCCCACATCCAGCGGGGTTCATCTCGGGCTGGCTCTCATGGTTCGGTCACACGGTCGCGTGCAGCTTCTACGCTCTCGGGTTTGGCACGGCCGTCGTGTGGATCGTGGATAGCTACCACGTGGGCATCTTCGGAATCCACTCGGAGGTGCTCATCAAGATGTTCGCTGCCGCCGCAATACTGTTCTTTCTAGCGATCAACTACACGGGCGTAGGCGCGACCGGGAAGACTGGCACATCGATGACGATGGCCCAGGTCCTGATCATCGTGTTCTTCGTGACGTTCGCAGTGCTCTATGCCCTGGACGTGACCGGATTGGGCCTCATAGAGGCGGACGTCGGCAGCATGATCCCGATGGGGAGCAACTTCACTGCGCTGTTCATGACGATGGCCTTCAGCATGCTCGCATTTGAGGGCTACGAGATCATCGTCCAGTGCGGAGAGGAGGTCAAGAACCCTAGGAAGAACATCCCCCGGGCGATATTCGTTTCGGTCGCAGTCGCCGCGGTCCTCTACACAATCATGGCATTCGCATGCCTCGCGAACTTCAGCATCCCTGTGATAGCCGACCAGGGCAAGAACGCCGTCTTCTTCACCGCGCATAACCTCACGCCTCTCCTAGGCGTGGTCACCGTGTTCGGGGCTGTCCTCTCGGCTATGGCTGCGCTTAACGCTACCGTCTTCTCATCGTCGAGGGTCAGCTTCGCAATGGGCCGCGACGGCTCGCTGCCGAAGGTCTTCGGCAGGATACACGCGGTCCGGAGGATACCCCACAACGCCATACTCATCACAGGAACTGTCATGCTGGTGGTGGCCCTCTTCTTCCCGCTGGACACCGTCGTCGCATCCACGTCCGTCGTCTTCCTGCTCCTCTTCATGATGGCCAACTTGGCGTCACTCAGGCTCACACCGAGGCTCACGGAGATGGATGTCGGCTATAGATCCCCCCTCTTCCCGCTGTTCCCTGTGGTTGGTGCGATCAGCACATTCGCTCTTGCTGTCTCGCTTCTCTGGCTGATCCCGGAGGCGTGGTATGTCACTGCTGTCTGGCTCGCGATAGGCCTCGTGGCCTCTGCCTTCGCGAAGCCAGCGGAGGAGGCGGAGTCAATCCTCGTTCAGAAGAGGATCCCACAGAGGCCTCTCTCCAAGGAGGAGATTGAACGCTACAGGGTGTTTCTCGCGCTCGAGAACCTCGGCAACCTCCGGCTCGTCGAGATGGCAGGCCTCATATCCAGGTATTTCGACGGGAATCTCACGATCAACAAGATCGTCGAGGTGCCCAGGGCCATGCCTCTGGAGGCGATCAGCAAGGACTACATAGACGAGCTAGCGGCCGGCCTTCGCAAGACGATGAAAGTGGCGCCATCCACCATCAACGTTCGACCAGTGGTCTCAGTCTCCTACGATGTCGCCGGGGCCATCCTGGACCAGATCAAGCACGAGGCGGCGAACCTGCTGGTCGTGGGATGGAAGGGGACTCGCAGGCGCGGCGGAACCATTCTCGGTAGGAACCTCGACCGTGTCGTGAGCGAGGCGCCGTGCGATGTAGCGGTCATAAAGACCCAGAGGCTGAAGAAGAGCATCGAGAACGTCCTGCTGGTGTCCGGGGGGTACGTCGAGACACGGAAGGCCCTCCTGCTCGCCCTCCCGATCGCGAGGGAGCACGGCGCGAGGATCGAGTTGCTCACGGTGATAGCGGACGACAAGCAGGTGGAGCTCGCCCACGGCAACGCGGACAGGCTGTGCAAGATGGCCGCCCGCGCCAAGGTCCCCACTGACGTGAAGTTCGTGCGCTCCAAGAACCTGGTGGACACCATCCTTGGCCGCGCGCAGAACGCGGACATACTCGTCATGGGTTCCGCGCCTCAGAGCATGATCGAGCGCACGATGTTCGGAGAGGTCTATGACAGGATTATCCGGAGCGCGGACGTGCCCGTTCTGGTTTTGAGGACGGCCCGAACGCAGAAGGAGTCACCATCATCGGAGGCCGAAGAGCCACGCGAGGAGGTACAGGACCTAGAGTAGGCCCTCCGAGCCTCCGAAGAGGTCCTGAAGGGCCTTCCTCGCACTTCTGGTCAAGTCCATTGCCTTCGCCTCGTCATAGGTGACCCATTTCATATCGAGGACTTCCACGTTCGGCATCTCAGTCCCGCCAACCGGTCTCGCGAGGAAATCGACGAGCACGTAGTGGTACCTGATCTTGCCAGCCTCGTCAGGGACTATCATGTCGTAGGCGTTGATGAAATCCAGGACTTGGACTGTGATCCCGGTCTCCTCCACGGTCTCCCTCGCGCAGCCCTCGAGCAGCGTCTCGCCGACCTCGACTAGGCCTCCCGGGATGCTCCACCTGTCCTTTCCGGGCTCGAACGCCCTTCTGATAAGGAGTATCCTGCCGTCCTTAATTATGATGGCCCCCACTCCGACCATTGGCGTTTGGGGGTACTGTCGGCTCTCTCTTGCCTCTTCGTTGGACATGTCGATCTCTGCTCTTCGGGCATTGTCCGGAGCGTCGGCCAGGAGGTCCCTGAGCGAACCTAGGGAACCGTCGCTTGATATATGTCATTTTCCTCGCTTGCTCAGAACTGTGTTGAGTAAATCGAGGTGTGGCATCCGCCTTATTACGTCTGAAACGCAATAGGG
>JBBIUZ010000105.1:0-2408 GCA_037439985.1 Methanobacteriota archaeon
GCACCCGGGGCAGGAGGTGACTACGAGTCGGGCGCCAGCATCCGCGAAGTCCCTGAAGCACGACTCGACCTTCTGTCTCGCCAGATCCTCATATCCGAGCTTGCGCACAGTCGAACCGCAGCATCTCTCCAACTGTCCCATGTAGGCCGGCTCGATTCCGCACGCCCTGATCAACCGGATTGTGGACCTTGCGAGCTCCGGGAACAACAGGGAGGTCGAGCATCCCGCAAAGTACATCACCCCGCCCTTCGACCCGAGTCCGAGCCCTTCGGCCCACTTCATCTTCTGCCTCCTCGCGGTCTGCCAGGGGTTCTCGTAATTGCGCACGCTGCTGACGAGCCGATGATGCTCCTCGATGCTACCCTTGGCTGCGCCTATTGCCTCGGATCTCACACGGACGAGACCGTTCCTGGTGTCTATCGTGGCGGGGCAGACCTCCCTGCAGGCGCCACACGATGTGCACAGATTGAGGCCTCCGTTGACCGCCTCGTCCAGCTTCCCGGTAGACCCGGCAAGATACACTCCATGGCCACCCATGTGCCCCGGAGTCCCGAAGAGCGGTCCGACGATGTTGTAGACGGGACATCGCAACAGGCACATGCCGCATCCGATGCAGTACTGCGGCTCGTGGTCTGCGGCCTCGAAGCGTCCGTCATCAACGAAGATTATCACGACCTCCTTCGGCCCGTGCATGCCCTTGTAGATCTGCTTCTCGATGTCGGCGGTGTAGCTCGGCCCCGTGATGATGTTCACGTACGAGCTGACTATCTTGCCCGTGGAGAAGTACGTCTGGAGCTTCGTGATGTTGACAGCATCCTCGAGCGTCGGGACGACCTTCTCGGGCGTCGTGACGACGATGTGCTTGTCTGGGAGCATGGCGCACCTGGTCGCGTTTCCCTCGTTGTGGACTATGACGACCGCACCCTCCAGGGCGGTGACTGAATTAGCCCCGGTGATGCCCACCTTCGCCCTGTCGAGGTAGTCTGCAATCTCCTCCCGCATGATCCTCGTGAGCTCCGCCGGCGTCTCGGACACTTCGCGGCCGAAGTGCTCCGTGAACAGCCTGCCAATCTCCTTCCGGGTCATGTGGCAGGCGGGGCCCGTCGGATGGGTCGCCGCGCACCCAGCGAGCTGGACAATCCTGTCTCCAAGATCCGTCTCCACGACCTCGCTCCCCGCCGTCCCCAGCGCCTCGGCGAGGTGTATCTCCTTCGTCACGTTCGACTTTGACTTGACGACGAGGGCGTGTCCGCTCAGCTCGTGCTCTACAAGCCTGGTGGCAGCCTCTGGAGTCTTCGCAATCAACACCCTGAACCCGTTCTCGCGGAGCGTTGAGACGGCTTGGACAAACAGCGACTCGTTCCCGACGGAGCGCTCTTTCGTGGCGCGCAGACGTTCTTTCCGTGACTCCAGGTCCGGAATCCTCGCTGCGTGCTCTTCCTGCCTCGCCTCAATCGTCCTGAACGACTACCTCATCCCTTCGAGCGACTGACGTTCCTCGACCGCCTTCGCCAGCCTGGACTTGATGTTTGGGCCTGTCATCGTGCCTCTGTTGCCAAGCCAAGAAGTACGTGCGCTGTCACTGCTGTATGGACACGAGCTTGTCCCACTCGAGGACGTGCGGTATGTCAGCCTTCTTCAGTATCCTGCTCAGCCGTTCAGCGACTCTGATCGTCTCGGCCGTTTTCGAGTCGGCCCTGATGTAGAACTGCCTCCTCCCCCCCGTCGTCGGGAACACGAGCTTCATGCGGCCTCGGCGGTTGTACCCTTCGGGCTTCCTGTTCTTCTCGATGTCCATCATGTTCAGCCTCAGGAACATGTCGAGGATCTCTTTCTCGTCCGGCATCTGGTCCGTCTCCTCGAGGAAGACCGTGAGCACTTCGTCGAAGACTGGCTGAAGGTCTTTGTACTTGAACTTCTCCTTGAAAACCACATGGCCGGTCTCTGCTTTCATGTCAGGCGTTCAGATTGGCTACCGCGTATTTAACAGTGATGCCAGCGTTGCTGGCGTCCTCCCTGAACGGGCTGGCGGAAGTGATTTATCAGCGCTAGCCAATGGACATCGGATGCCAAACGCGCTCGCCATTGCCGGCTCCGATCCCGTTGGCGGGGCCGGGCTGCAGGCGGATATCAAGGCCTTCGAGGCCGTGGGGATTCACTGTTGCACGGTCGTCACGTGCATCACATCGCAGAACACCAGGAGGGTGTCCTCCATCTACCCCCTGCCGATGTCGACGGTTGCGGACCAAATCGATTCCGTGCTCGAGGACGTTAGACTGGACGCCGTCAAGACCGGGATGCTCTTCAGTGGCGAAATCGTCGAGCTGGTCGCTGCGAAGATCAAGAAAGGAGTCGGACCGCTGGTCGTCGACCCCGTCATGGTCGCCTCGACGGGGGCCTCGCTTCAC
>JBBIUZ010000105.1:2418-4817 GCA_037439985.1 Methanobacteriota archaeon
GGCAACAGTCGTGACGCCGAACGCGCCGGAGGCATCGAGGCTTTCTGGCATCGAGGTGAAGACTGAGAAGAGCGCGCATGAGGCCGGGTTCGAGATACTGGAGATGGGCCCGAAGGCCGTGCTGATCAAGGGCGGCCATCTCGGGAAGGGGGATATTGTGGACTATCTCTTCATCGGCGACAAGGTCACGAAGCTGGCAGGACCGAGAGTCCCCGGAGAAGCTCACGGGACGGGATGTGCCCTCGCGTCGATGATAGCGGCGCATCT
The DNA here is from genome assembly GCA_037439985.1 of Methanobacteriota archaeon. Classification (GTDB taxonomy): domain Archaea; phylum Thermoplasmatota; class Thermoplasmata; order UBA10834; family UBA10834; genus COMBO-56-21. The sequence continues at coordinate 2,686 of JBBIUZ010000105.1, forward strand.
GGCGCTCGACCTCGGCATTGAGGAGTCAGTGAAACGGTCCAAGGGAATGATTCACAAGGCCATAGTGTCGAGGGAGAACGTGGGGAAAGGTGTTCCCTGCGCGGACCCCCTCGCGGTCCTGAGGATTGACGCCATGAGGGCCGAGATGCTCGAGGACCTGGAGGTCGCTGGAGTGGAGCTGGAGAGGCTCTTGGACGCCGACCTTGTTCCCGAGGTAGGGTCGAACATGGGATACGCGGTCCCAGGGGCGCTTGAGACCGAAGATGTGGCGGCCTTCGACGGGAGAATAGTCAGGACCCATAGAGGAGCCAGGGTCGTCGGTCCCGCGAGGTTCGGCGCATCCAAGCACGTGGCCCGAATCGTCATGGCGTCGTCCAGTCACGATCCGGACATGCGATGCGCCATCAACCTGAAGTACTCACAATCGAATCTCTCGGCGTGCAACAAGGCGGGGTTGTCGATGGCATCCTTCGAGCGGGCGAGGGAGCCCCGTGGGGTTTCCTCGATGACATGGGGGGTGCGCGAGTCGATACGGAAGGCGAGGAGAGTGCCAGATGTCATATATGACAAGGGCGCTCAGGGTAAGGAGCCGATGATAAGGCTGCTTGGCGAAACCCCGAGTGATGTTCTCTCGAAGCTCAGACGTGTGAGAGCGGCGCGATGACCGTGCGAAGGTGGGCCGATGAAGATCGCGATGTTCGCCGATTCATACCGTCCGACAGTGGACGGCGCCGTCGTCGCGATGGAGACGACGTGCGCCGGCCTCGAGCGGAATGGCCATGAAGTGGTCGTTCTCGCGCCAGACGTTCGGCCCAGACCAAGCGCCGCCAGAACGGTCCACTACCTGCCCTCCGTGGAATTCAAGAAGTACCCAGGCTACAGAGTGGCGGTCTCGCCTTCGGATATGCTCGAGTTCCTCCGCAAGGAGAGGGTCGACATCATACACTCGCACGGGTTGGCCTCGATGGCCATCCTGAGCCTCGCGGCATCCAGGGCGCTGAAGATCCCACACCTACTAACCTTCCACACGATGGCCCATGAGGCCATGAACCACTACTCGCCTCTTCCGATGCGCCAGGAGTTTGTCAACCTGCTCGTCTGGGGCTATCTCAGGAACCTGCTCAAGAGACCAGAGGTCGTGATAGCGCCGTCCAGGCCAGTCAAGGAAGAGCTGCTGGCGAACGGCGCGCGCATGAAGGCGTGCGAGGTGGTGCCGACGGGCGTCGATTGCTCTCGCTTCTCGCCCGAGAGGTACGACAGGAACTTCCTCACCAGGTTCGGGCTCGGGGGGAAGAGAGTCATGCTCCATGTCGGGAGGCTCTCGAAGGAGAAGAAGCTGGACATCGTCCTCAAGGCTGTCGCAGAGCTGGCTCCGTCCCAGCCCGACATCGCACTGTTGGTCATCGGTACCGGCCCCGCGGAAGCGTACTACAGGGCCGAGGCGAGAAGACTGGGCATCGAGAACCGCGTGGTGTTCACAGGATTCCTCACAGATGCCGACCTGCCTGTGGCGTACGCCAGCTGCGAAGCGCTCGTGATAGCCTCTACCTTTGAGACTCAGGGACTCGTCGTGCTCGAGGCGCTGGCTTCCGGTATCCCTGTCGCTGGGATAAGGTTCAGGGCCGTTCCTGAGTTCATTGAGGATGGAAAGAACGGCTGCCTGTTCGACCTGGATAACTGCGCTGACGCAATCCGTAGGTGCCTTGCGAAGCGCGATTCGCTCGTCCTGAACACTGTCTCGTCAGCGAGACGGTACTCGATCGATTCGTGCACCGCGAGGCTCGAGGACGCCTATCGGATGGCCGCGGAGATAGCGGCCAGGAACTCGTGACCCTCCGCGAGGGTGGGATAAGTATTTTATCGGGCTGACAGATGCAATCGGAGTGCAAGGATGGTCCTCTCCGATCCGGAATTCCTGGCGATCTACGTCGCGAGCCTAGCCATAGGAGCGATGGTCGGGCTGCTTCTCCTGGTGGGCTGGAGAGACATGCGGCTCTGGAGGACCATCGCGTCCGCCAAGTACAACCTGGTCTACCTTGTCTTCATCATCGGCCTCCCTCTCGTGATAGAGGCCTACGGGACGCTCGGAGCCAGCGCATCGGGAACGGCTGGGATGGCAAGGCAGATACGGT
>JBBIUZ010000105.1:4827-5086 GCA_037439985.1 Methanobacteriota archaeon
ACACGAGCTGGATCTTCGAGCTCAGTGGGGAGATCCTGAGAATCATCCAGTCACGGTTCAACTACGGAATCGTCACGGACTTTTTCATCGTCATCTACGCATGGTTGTTCTACTTCCTGCTCTTCTTCGCACCGCTCCTGCTGCTCGTGAGGGATGACAGGGTCACCTTCAGGAAGTACGCTATCGCCATGATCATAACCTACGGCATACTGATTCCGTTATACGTCTTCTTCCCGGTCTCGGTGAGTTCTTCATATCC
>JBBIUZ010000105.1:5096-5538 GCA_037439985.1 Methanobacteriota archaeon
GTACGCGAACACCTACTGGGGCCGGATGATAACGAACCTCGACCCGCTCAACAACGACTTCCCGAGCGGCCACGTGAGCCTTTCTGTGTCTGCGCTCCTCATCTTCGCCACGGCGGGGATCAGCTACAAGCGGTTCTCGTACTTCCTGGGAGCAGCCGCGGTTGCGATAGTGTTCGGGGTCCTCTACCTGGGCATCCACTGGCCGGCGGACGTGTTCGCGGGGCTCCTCGCGGGTATCCTTGCGGGCACGGTGGCCAGGGTAGAGAGGGTACAGATGAGGATAGACAAATGGGTGCGGACGCTCTCCGAGAGGATACTGAGGCACGAGGACGAGGGACTCAGGTCGGCGTGACGGCGACTATCCATACCTCGAAGAACAGCTCTCTTCCGGCCAGTTCAGCGTTGTACCCCGTGAGCTTGTTGCCGAAGCTCACCTGGAAGG
>JBBIUZ010000106.1:0-1294 GCA_037439985.1 Methanobacteriota archaeon
CTCTGACCCTGTCCTCCTTACCAATCATGTACAGGTCGACGATGGGCACGGACCCCTGACCGCATCCCTGTATCCGCTCCCATACCTCCGCGATGTCGTCCTCGAGACTCTCCTTGTGGGCCTTGTCGTCGAACTCCGGCCGGCGGTACTTGACCATGAACTTCTCGAGCTCCTGCCTGATGTCGCTCTCCTTCTTGGCCTCCTCGAACGCGTCCAGGAGGTCGATCAGGGTGACGGGTCTCTGGCCCTTCCTCCTGACCTTCTCGTCTATGGGCAGCTCCTCGCTGTGGAGCATCGCCTCGCCTGCCCCGAGCTCGAACGGGTCGACGAACAGGTCCAGGTTGTCCGGGTTCCATCCGTCGAACATCATCTCGACCTGCTCCGGCCGGTCAACCCTCTGCAGAACCTGCTCGCTCTGGAGCTTGAGGATCTCCCACGCCATGTAGACTATCTTCCCCGCGACGATCAGGTTGAGCTCGGTGGCCTTCTTGACCTTCGCGAGGTACATCTTCGAGAACTCGATCAGGTTGATGTCCCAGGGGTTCATCCTCTGCGTGACAACGAGCTCGAACACTGTGGCGACGCTCCTCTCGAAGGGGTCGTCCGAGGGCACGAGCGTGCCCTGCTGAAGCTTCGTGACCATGTTCACGTAGGTCTCGATCCTCGACTCGCGTCCGCTCGCGTCGTCGTCTTCTATGATCGCCTTCTGGAACATGAGATGGTTCAGGACGTCGCTGCACTCCGCTGTGAAGCTCATCTAGCTCGCCTCCTGGTCCGCGTTCTCTGGATGCTCGGTCTCCTCTGGGAGACCAGCCCCCTCGCCGATGTTCGGCTTCATGACGATCTCCGAGAGCCCTTCGCGCTGCATGGTGACGCCTATCATGTGGTCCGCCTGTTTCAGCGTCACGTTCCTGAGGGATATTTGTATGAACTGGGCGTTCGCGGAGCTCCTCTTGACGGCCCTGGCGACGTTCTCGGCGTTCACTCCGTCCAGGAACATGTCTACCTCGTCCAGCAGGTAGAAAGGTGAGGGTTCATAGGCCTGGATGGCCATGATGAACGAAAGCGCCGTGAGGCTCTTCTGGCCTCCGGACAGTGCTTCCATCCTTACGGCCTTCAGGTCCCTCGGCCTCGCCTTCATGATCAGCCCGCCCTCGAGCGGTCTCTCCCCGGCGCCGCGTCCGAACCGTCCGCATATGCCGTCTCGGAGAACCTGAGCGCCTCGATGCGGTCGGGGCTGAGCGCCGCCGCGTTGGTCGGACTGGCCGAGAAGCTGGCCGCGGCCAACGACCTG
>JBBIUZ010000106.1:1304-5520 GCA_037439985.1 Methanobacteriota archaeon
GAAGGCGGTGACCGAGCCTGGGCTGACACCGAGCTTCTCGAGCAGGAGCTCGGCCTCTCCGCCGTTGGACAGCTCGGCGAACATCTTCCTGAAGTTGTCGTTGATCGAACCGAATATCCTGTCGAACCCGAGCGTCTTCTTCTCGTTGAGCTCCGCGACGAGATTGATCAGGTTGGACCTCTGCTTCTCCAGCTGGGCTATCTCCTCCTTGAGCCCTTCCAGCCTCGTCCTCCTGTCCTCGTACTCGTCTATCGCCTTCAGGTTCACGTTGCCGAGGGCGGCTATCTGCTTCTCGCAGTCCATCACCGTGATCTTCAGATCCTCGGTGGAGGGCATCTCGTCAGGCAGCTTGACATCCTTGAACTGCGTCAGCTCTGCCTCGCACTCCCTGAGCTTCCCCTCCGCCTCCTTCACCTTTGTCTGAAGGCTCATGACGAAGTCGCAGCTGGTCTGGACCTTGGTCACGATCTTCTCCACGTTCGCCTCCGTGTCTGTCTTCCTCTTGTAGAGCCCGTCGCGCTTGGTCCTGAGGGAGTTCAGCTCGTCCCCCATGGACCTCTCCATCTTCAGCAGCGCCTTCAGCTCGGTGTCGTACTGGGCGAGCTTCGCTTCGCTCTCGGCGCTCTTGTCGCCCAGCTCCTTGATCTTGACTGTTGTCTGCTGGATCCCGTCATCCAGTTCCTTCTTGCGATTCGACACGAGCTCCATCTGCTTCTCGATCGTCTGGACCTGCGAGCTGAGCTCCCCCGCAGAGGTGGACAGCTCCAGTATCTCCTTCTCGAGCTCCTTCAGCTGCTTGGAGAGCTCGTGCGGTGTGGCCTCGAGGAGCTTCCTGTCCTTTTGCTCCTTCTTCTTCTTCGTCCCCTCGAGGTCCAGCCGGATGTTCTCGAGGTCCTTCTTGGTCGTCTCGATGAGGTCGAGTGTCCCGGCGAGGTCCTTGTTCTTGGTATCCAGGTCCGTCCCAATCGAATTAAGCTTCAGGTCGAACTCCTTTATCTTCGTCCGGATCGAGTCGATCTTGATGCTCTCCCCTGAGTCCTTCGCGTTGACATCCCTGATGGCATCCTCGAGGGCCGCGATATCAGTCTTGAGCTGTCCGAGCTCCGCCTGGATCTTCTCCGATTCCTCGACGGCCGCTCTTAGCTCCGAGGCCTTCTTCTCGATCTTGCTCTCGGAAGGCGCCCCGAACCTGGTCATGTTCCTGTCCAGCGTCCCGCCAACCATGGCACCGCTCGCCTCCGCGAGCTCGCCGTCAAGCGTGACGAGCCGGACGCCGCCCATCAGTCTCCTGGCCTCTTCCAGGTTCTTCACGACGACCGTGTCACCCAGGACGAACCAGAAGGCGGCCCTGTACTTCTCGTCGAACTTGACCAGGTCGATGGCGAACCCGATGGAGTCCTTGGACGCCATGATCGCCTTTCCCCTCGGCCGTCCGTCGGTCATCTTGTTGAGCGGCAGGAAGGTTGCCCTTCCAATCTTGTTCTTCTTGAGGTCGTTGATGCACTCCGACGCGACCGCGTCCGAATCGACAACGATGGACTGCATCCTGTTCCCCGCGGCCACTTCGACGGCGGTCTCGTACTCGCTCGTGACTTCAGCCAGCTCCGCAACGGTCCCATGGATGCCCTTGATCGTTCCCTTGTCCCTCGCCTCGAGTATGACGCTCACGGCGTTGTTGTACCCCTTGCGGACGTTCTGGACGGCTTCCGCCTCCGCCTTGAGCTGATTGTACTCCCTCGTGAGCGACTTGATCGCATTCTCGAGGTCCGCGAACTGCTCAAGGAGCTTCTTCTCCTTGTTCCTCTTCGACTGGTACTCCGCCTGGAGCTGCCTCGTTCCCTGCGTGGATGACTTCGTCTCGCTCTTAAGCTCCTTCAGGGACCATTCGGAGTCCTTGAGCTCGAACTCGTAGGTCTTCTTCAGCTCCTCCTGATTGGCGATGTCAATCTTGAGCCTCTGGACCTTCTCACCCAGCCGGTCGAGTTCGAGGTTGAGCGCGTGGAGCTTCTCCTCCTTCGAGGTGACCTCCACGGAAAGGCTGAGGGCCTCCTTCTGCAGGCTGCCGAGCTCGGTGTCGGACCTCGAGACCTCGTCTTGGTGGGCCGTCAGCTTGGAGCGCTTCTCCTCCAGGAACTTGGTCTTCTTCGCGAGATCGTCCTTGAGCGGTGCGAGCTTCTCCTCGAGGCCTTTAAGGTCCTTCTCGACGGCCTTTAGGTCCTCCTGCTGGGCCTTCTTTGCGTCCTTCAGGCTGAGGGTGCCCTCTTCCGAGTTCTGGATGGCGTCCTTGGCGCGCGCCATTTCGATCCTGAGGGAGTCGATCTTCTCCTTGATCTCTCTGGCTTCCTCGCCGCCGCTCTCGGCGATCTCGTTCTCCACCCGCTTGAGCTCCTCGACGGCCTCGGCCAGCTCCTTCGTAAGTTCCTCCTTCTTGGCCTCGGCCTTCTCCTTCTCCTTGGTGTAGTTGTCGATCTGCTCGCTCACTGACTGTATCTCCCGCTCCACGCCTTCCTTTCGCTTCTGCGCCAGGCACGCCTGAGACGTGACCATCTTGTCGTGCAGGTCCTTGTACTTCAGGGCGCCCTCGCGGTCGGCGTCGAGCTGCTTCATCTGCTTCTTGAGCTCGTCGAGGATGATCGTGAGGCGCCCGATGTTCTCCTCGGCCGCGAGCCGCTCCTTCTCTGCATTCTGGATCTCCTCGTCGAACTTGGTGATGCCTGAGATGTCGTCTAGTATGCGCCTCCGCTCGAGCGGGCTCATCTCTGTTATGCGTGTGATGTCCCCCTGCTGCACGAAGTTGTATCCGTCTGCGCTGATTCTCGCGTTCGCGAGCAGGTTGTCGAACTCGCTCAGGGAGGACTTGTGGTCGTTGACGTAGAAGTACGAGTAGTAGCCCTCGACGTTGTCTGACCTCCTGACGACTCTGGTCAGCTTGACGGAGTCGGAATCGATTGGGATCAGCCTGTCGGAATTGTCGAACACCAGGCTGACCTTGGTCTCGTTCGCGGGCTTCTTGTCCTTGCCGCCGTTGAAGATGAGGTCAGTGAGCTTGCCGGCCCTTATCACGCGGGAGCTCCTGGGACCGAGGACGAACAGGATTGCGTCAGAGATGTTCGACTTGCCTGCGCCATTCGGGCCAGTGACCGCGGTGTATCCCTGCAGAAGCGGGATGCGGGTCTTGTGTGCGAACGACTTGAAATTCTCCAGCTCTATCTCCTTCAGGTACATCTGATCCCTCTCCACGCGGGATGCGAAAACATCTGCTGGTCGGAGATAAGCGTCAAGGCTGTTCTCTGCATCCCATCCCGTGAGTCCGACATGTGTCGGACAGAGAATAAAATGGGGTATAAGGTATATAATACCTTTCACATCCAGACATTGTTGCGTCTGGTATGATGGCCCAGATGACGAGTATCCTACGAATGTCGATTTTAGGACATCGAGCCCATTAGGCCTCGATATGCCTTGAGCAGCTCGTCCCTACTGTGCTCCCAGGAGTACGCGCGCTCATACAATTGTCTGCCTCTAAGGCCCATGTCGCGTAGCCACTGGGGGTCTGAGGCAGCCTTCTTAACCTGTTCGACGAAAGACGCCCGGTCGTGTGGGACGACGATCCCACATCCCTCCTCCTGGATGCGCCTGGCGATGTTCAGCCCCTCGCTGGTGATCACTGGCCTTCCGACGGACATCGCATTGATTATCTTCCCCGGGGTGCCCACGACGTTGTTCGGGTTCGCCGGGTCCATCATGCCTACTACGAGGTCGCTCGCGGTGGTGAGTCGCAGCGCCTCATCCGCACCGACCACGCTCACCGCGGGATTGCGGGCGGCCTCCCTCTCGACCAAAGACCCGAGGGTTCCGTTTCCGCCCACGAGCACCGTGATTCCGTCTCCGGAACCAAACGAAGTCACGATCTCCTCGACGAATCTCCCAGGCTCCAGCGAGCCCAGATAGGACAGCACGAACCCCTTCAGCCCGTACTTGGCCCTGATGCTCTCGATGTCCACGCTCGCGGCGACGGAGGGATTCTGGCTCGTGGAGACGACCCTCGCCCTCTCTTTCCGTCCCTTGGAGAGCTCGTCGGCGAGAGCGTCGCTGACCGTTATCACGGCGTCAGCCCTGCGAGCGCACATCCTCTCGACGAGCCAGACCCCCCTGGACAACGGGCCGACCTCGTCCCCGATCATCTTCGCGTACAGCTCGTGCGCGTCGTAGAGCA
>JBBIUZ010000107.1:0-3451 GCA_037439985.1 Methanobacteriota archaeon
CATCGTCTTCCCCCCTCGAGTTCGACATTGGACTTGGATGGAAGCGTGACTAGATGGTTCTTTCGAGACCGGACATTGGCCGAGCGTTATTGCTGCCAACTCGATAGCCTAGATCTCGTCCCGGTTTGGGACGAGAAGCACGAGCCGCTTCTCTGCCTGCATATGGGAGTATCCATGACTTCTGTACTGGCGTATTAACCGACCTCGCAGTCACTTGGCGCAAATCTCCCCCTCAGCGCCCCCAATGGCCCCCGTTTCGCGTTGATGGCGTGATTGACGCGCAACGGCCCCGCCGTGGCGACATGCGTGATGCATCCGCGCAGGACCAGCCCGCCTGAGGGTCAATGGCCCACGTTCCTCTTCCTCTCCTCGATGGACTCCAGGTCTCGAGGACTGTTGATGTTCCAGAAGCTTTCAAGCTCGGGGTCCACTGCTCTGAGCTCCTGCTCGGCGACGTACCTTAGGTTCAGCCTCTCATATGCGTACGAGGGCCTGCCGCCACCCATCACGATCGCATCTTCGAACGCCGGAAGACACTCCCGCCTCCTGTACGCTCCGTGGAGCGGCTCGAAATAGCTCTTGCCAGTCTTTGGCACGGCCCCATCCCTGTCTACTGCGCTCGACACGATGAGCTCGCAGACCTTCGGGCGGAGGAACGGCGTATCGCAGGGAGAGAAAAGCACATATTCGCTCCTGGCTGCAGACAAGACGGTCATGAGCCCTTCCAGTGGACCAAGGCCGGCGCGCCTGTCCTCCACCACGACGTAGTCCGCGTCGAGGATTCCTTCGTATCTCGACCTCATCCCCCTCGAAACGGAGATCACGATTTCGTCGACGACCCCCTCCATGGCCCTCGAAACATGGACTATGAAGGGTTCGCCATGGAGCAGAGCTAGTCCCTTGTCGTGGCCCATACGGGTGCTCCCGCCTCCTGACAGAATCGCTCCCGTGAGCATCGGCGGGGAGAGAAGGCTGGTGCGTAATCAAGCTTGCTGGTCGGGCAGAGGTCAGCGCGGCCACAGCATCGATCCGACCCCGCCGGAGGCATCGCATCCTACGCGCCCATCTCCCTGTTCATCACAACGTCATAGAGGAGATTGTGCGATACAGGTCCGAGGAGGGGATAGCATGAATTGCCCGAATTGTGGGGCGAGCAATCCAGACGGAGCGAGGTTCTGCAACGACTGCGGCAAGACGCTCTCACCGGCGGCAGTGGCGCCGAGCGAGGCCGGGCTGAGGCAGTGCGTCGAATGCGGGAGGTCCATAAGCTGGGACGCCAACGTGTGCGCCTTCTGCGGGCACGATTTCAGGGCCAGGTCGCACGCCGGAACCGAGGGATACCTGATGACAGGCGCGGTCCTGACGCTCGTTGCTGGGATACTGTCGATTGCGCTTCTCACCGTGGTCGTGAGCCAGATCAGTGGCATGACCGTGGGGGACATTACCCTCGCGACCATCTCGTACGCATGCTCCGCCGTGGGGGTGTTTGGGGGCGTCCTTGCCCTGATTCGCAAGCTCTTCCCAATAGCGGTCCTCGGCGCGGTGTGCGCCATCTTCACGCCGGCGTTCTTCTTTGCGATACCAGGGCTCGCGCTCATCGCTAGGTCAGCATCGCAGTTCAATGATGCGGGAACGCCATCGTCCGCACCTCTCGCCAGCCATCGGCATGTCGTCAAATGATGCCTTCGCGTCCAACGCAGGTCAAGAGGCTCTACGTGAAATGTCAGAACTGCGGAGCGGAGAGCATCTGGATGCACGGGCCTTGCCGCATGTGTGGCCGGGAAACTGGCGACTCGGGGATAGGGCGCAGTCATCGGGGTGATCTCGGCCCGAAACCGTCGACAGCATCCGGTCACGGCATGACCGTCCGTCGGGGCGACACGCTAGCTAGCCTGGGGCACAGGCCCCTCTCATGTCTGGTGTCCGGGGGTGCCGGCTCTCTCTCGATTCCTTCCGATTGCGAGACTGAGAATGATCGCTCCCAGCCAGACAATGAACAGCGCGACCAGAAGTGGGACGTTGCCCGGGTACTGCCGGTCGACCAGCCATTCGATTCCTATGAGCGCGGCGACGGAGCCCCAAATGATGTAGTAGTACGCATTGCGCATCACCGGACGCTTCGTCGTCTCCGAGGGCCGGATGAGGAATCCCAGCACGAGGTATATCACACCTATCTCGATGAGGAAGACCGGTATGAACAGTATCCAGTCTCCGGATATCCATCCGATCAGGATGGCGACGGCGAAACCGAACAAGATGAACGCCAGCGTATAGCCCTCATAGCTGCTTCCCATGCGCCTAGTACCCATTTCCTTCGCCTTGAAAAGTCATTGTCCTCCGGCCTTAAGTCTTTTGTCGCCTTCTCACACGGTCGAGAAGTGCAGCTGACCGGGATTCGGAAGCCTGGCTCATGCGCATATGACCCACAAAGGTTATAATGGCCGAACCTTTTGCTAAGGCCGCGGCTGAAGACATGGCTAAGATAACGATGAGTCAGGGTGCAGGCGGCGAGCGGATGCAGGAGTTCATCCACGAGTTCGTGCTGAAGGAACTCGACCACGACTTCGGCGAAATCCCCTTGGCCGCCCTAGACGATGCGGCCGTCGTTGACGGCATTGCGTTCACCACCGACTCGTACACCGTCAAGCCCCTCTTCTTCCCGGGAGGGGACATAGGCGTCCTGTCAGTGGCCGGCACTGTGAACGATCTGTCCGTGATGGGTGCCACGCCGAGGATGCTCTCCTGCGCGATGATAATCCAGGAGGGCTTCCCGAGCGAGGATCTGCACAGGATCATGAGGAGCATCAGCGCGACGGCCAAGAAGGCCGATGTGAGGGTCGTGACAGGGGACACTAAGGTCATCGAGAAGGGTGCGATCGACGGGCTGTTCATCAACACCAGCGGCGTGGGGGTGAGGTCGAAGGCTCTCGAGCACAACATCGAAGCCGTCAAGAGGAGCAGGAAGTTCAGATGGGACTGGCCGAACGACTCGGCGATTGCGGCCGGAGACGTCATCATCTCATCTGGACCCATTGGAAACCACGGGGTCGCGATCCTGTCCTTCAGGGAAGGGTACGGGTTCGAAACGACCGTGAAAAGCGATGTTGCGCCCCTCAACCATCTCATCGCTTCCGGACTGAAGGTCGGAGGCATCACGGCCATGAAAGACCCGACCAGAGGCGGTCTCGCGAACCTGCTGAACGAGTGGGCCGACAAGTCGAAGGTCGGCATCGTCGTCTGTGAGGAGGACATACCTGTGGACGACGCGGTAGTGTCAGCATGCGAGATGCTAGGGATAGACCCTCTGGAGATCGGCAACGAGGGCAAGGTCATCATGGCGGTCGTTCCTGAGAAGGCCGAGGCCGTCCTGAAGTCCGTCAGGGCTGTGCCCGAGGGGAAGAAGGCACGAATCATCGGTGAGGCCATGAACGGCGTGCGGGGCGTGATGATG
>JBBIUZ010000107.1:3461-5160 GCA_037439985.1 Methanobacteriota archaeon
GGTCGTCGAGCCTCCCGTCGGGGACCCCGTGCCCAGGATATGCTGATGCGCATGAGGCCGTGCCGGAACGATGACATGCGAGCATGCCAGCAACAGTTCCGCACGTCAGCAAGGAGTACTGGGAGATCATCGATGGAGGCGAGGACGAGGCGGTCGAATGGATGATGGTAGATCGTACAGGCGGATCGTGCTCCTCATCACCTCGATAGGGGCGATGATGGCACCACTGGACGGGTCTATCGTCGGCGTCGCCCTGCCGTCCATAGCCGGTGGCCTCGGGATGGACTACGTGTCAATCATCTGGGTCCCGGCCGCGTACCTCGTCGCCTTGGCCGTTTTCCTACTGATCATCGGCAGGCTGTCCGACATCCGTGGCAGGAAGCCGGTGTTCATCTCGGGATTCGCCGTATTCGTCCTCGGATCGTTCCTCTGCAGCGTTTCCCAGAACGGCGCCGAGATGATCGCGTTCAGGATATTCCAGGGCGTGGGATGCGCGTTCATCGCTTCTACCTCCACGGCCATCGTGACCGACGTCTTCCCCAGCAACGAGCGCGGCAAGGCGCTCGGGATCAACATAATGTCCGTGTACGTCGGCGGGGCGATAGGGCCGTCGCTGGGCGGCGTCCTGTGTTCTGGGTCAACATACCAATTGGGCTTCTCGTCATAGCCCTCGCCGTCCCCCTGCTTAAGGAGAGCGTGCACAGGAGGCACGAGGCGCCATTCGACTTCGGCGGGATGGCCACGTTCTCGATCGGGCTCATCACCCTGCTGGTCGCGATGACGATTGGCGAATCCTTCGGCTGGACCGCGCCGCTGATCTTGGCGCTCATGGCTGCTGCGGCCGTGTCGCTCGTGCTGCTCGTGATCGTGGAGGTGAGGAAGGGGGACGACGCGATGATCGACCTCTCCCTCATCGCCCACAACCGGCTGTTCGCCGCAGCCAATATCGCCGCCCTCCTGAACTACACGGCGTTCTTCGCGACGAGCTTCCTCCTGTCGTTCTACGTCCAGCGGGTCCTCGGAAGGTCCGCTCTCGAGGCCGGGATCGTCCTCATCAGCATGCCCATAACCATGGCGATCCTGGCGCCCATAAGCGGCTGGGCGTCCGACAGGATAGGCTCCAGAATCCTCAGCACCTCGGGCATGATCTCAATCGCCATCGGCCTGCTGCTCCTGAGCACGCTGACCATGAAGTCGAGCGTGGCCAATGTGACAGCCTATCTTCTCCTGCTCGGGGGCGGCATGGGGCTCTTCTCGTCGCCGAACACGAGCGCCATCATGGGCTGCGTGGAGAAGAGGCAGCTCGGGGTGGCCTCGGGCATGGTGGCGACGATGAGGACGACGGGGCAGTCCCTCAGCCTCGTCGTGACGGGGGCTGTGGTGGCCATCGTCGCATCCTCGTCCGTCGTGGGTTCGCTGTATGCCGGGACCGCCCCCTCGCAGATAGCCGTCGAGTCGAGCGCCTTCGTGCACGGCATGAGCCTCGCGTTCGTCGTCTCCGCCGTGATCGCCCTCGTGGGAGCGCTGTTCTCCGCTGCCAGGGGCCCCACCGGGTCCTCGGGCCACAGACGCAACGGGGGCTAGAGCGCCGAGGAGGTTCGCCGAAACTATATTCTCAGGGTGGTTCATGGGCCCATGGGGCATGATCATGGCGAGAGAGCTCAGCTACGAGGATGCGCGGAACTTCTGCAGGGAGTCT
>JBBIUZ010000107.1:5170-5499 GCA_037439985.1 Methanobacteriota archaeon
ATTTCAAGTGCCTGTCGACTGAGGAACTCTCACCGTTGACGGAGATCATAGGCCAGGGCAGAGCCGTCAGGGCGCTGCAGTTCGGTCTCCAGATCGGCAGCAGGGGTTTCAACATATTCGTTTCAGGCATGCAGGGCACGGGCCGCAAGACGGCCGTGGAGAGCTACATTCGCACGCTCGCCAAGAGCATGCCTGTCCCTGACGATTGGGCCTACGTGAATAACTTCCAGAACCCGTCCGAGCCACACGCGCTCCGCCTGCCCTCGGGGAAGGGGATCGAACTCAAGAAGCAGATGGACAAGTTCGTGGCAGGCCTCGCGGCCTCCCTG
>JBBIUZ010000108.1:0-5401 GCA_037439985.1 Methanobacteriota archaeon
CGAGGCTGCAGACGCCGGCATCCCGATATGCTTCTATGTGATGCCTGGTCCGGGCTCGACAGGCCCGGCGACACTCGCAGGCTCGGTCACGCTGGCCGTCGCCGAGGCGCTCGCTGGGAACACTGTGTTCCAGCTCAACAGGCCAGGCACCGCCTTCGTCTTCTCTTGTGGCATCGCGCCGATGGATATGAAGACATCCACTAGGGCAGGGGGCTCCCCGGAGCACGGCTTGACTTCCGCTGCGTTCACGCAGGTGGCACACCACTTGGGCTTCCCTTCGCTCGTCGGGGGATTTGTGACCACGGCGAAGGAGCCGGATGAGCAGGCCGCGTACGAGAAGTTCTCCAGCGCCATCACCCCGATGCTTGCGGGCGCCGACATGATTGCTGGGATCGGCCTCCTGGAGGACTGCAGGACCGTGTGGCTCGAGCAGCTCGTCATCGACAGCGAGATGGCCAGGATCATCGGGAGGATGGCTCAGGGCATCGAGGTGAACGACGACACGCTCGCACTGGACGTGATACACAAGGTTGGCATTGGGAGGGACTACCTCGGCCAGAGGCATACGTTGGATCACTTCAGGACGGAGCATTTCATGCCCCTCGTGTCGGACAGATCATCCTACGACACGTGGAAGGCCAAGGGCTCGAAGACCATGCTCGACCGCGCCGGGGACGAGGTCAGAAGAATACTCAGGGAGCATACTGTGGAACCCGTGAGGAGCGAGGTCGCCGAGACGGCAGCGAGGCTCATCAAGAATCGCAGCAAGCCCTGACCGTGCGCCCTATCATTCCTTGACCATCGTGAAGCACGCGCAGGTGAGCGTCCTCGAAACGCCCTTGACCTCCCTGAGCCGGTCGATGACCAGCTTGCCGATGTCCTCCATGCTCGCCCCCCTCACTTTCAGCAGCATGTCGTACTCGCCCGAAATCATGTGGACCTCGAATATGCCAGGCAGGTGGGAGATGTCTTCCGCGGTGTCCCTCTGAGAGACGCCCTTCTCCGGCTCGAACTGAACCAGTATGAATGCCGTGGTTCCGAGCCCCAGTTGCGCGAAGTCCGGCAAGGCCGTGTATCTTCTTATGACCCGTTTCTGCTCCAACTTCGCGATCCTGTCATGCACCGTCGCCCTCGGCATGTCCAGTGAGCGCGCGATGGCCTTCGTCGTCTTCCGTGAGTCTCTCATGAGCTCGTCGAGTATTGCGCGGTCCTTCTCGTCAAGCATGCGTCGTCATTATGACGGTCATCATATTTGATTGTTGGTTAGAATCTGGATTTTTGTCAGAAATTCGGACGAAATGATGATATACTTACATTCGATGTCCGTGCCTCTGGCGAAGGACCGAGGCGTAGGCTATGGAAGAAGCTGTTCTGCACATCAAGTCGGAGAGGAACAAGCACATACTCAGGGTCCAGAGCGCCGCCCTCAAGGCGATTCACGACTACATGCACAGGCACCGGGTCGTCCAGTCGATGCCCATCATACTGTCCCCGGAGACCGACCCGCTGAACCATCCCCACTTCGACGCGTCGGTCGAGTATTATGGCCAGAGCCTCCACCTGACCAAGAGCATGATCCTGCACAAGCAGCTCTCGCTCCTCAACGACGGCATAGACAAGATCTACTTCATGTCACCCAACGTGCGGCTCGAGCGGGGCGAACTCCGGGAGACGGGCAGACATCTGTTCGAGTTCACGCAGGTGGATGTCGAGTTCAAGGACAGGACGAAGAAGGACTTCATCAGGTTCACTGATGGCATGCTCGCAGGCGTCTACAAGTTCGTCCTGAAGACGTGCGCGGAAGACCTCGACGCGCTGGAAAGGACCATCAGCGTGCCGAAGCTCCCTCTCAAGGTCTACGAGTCGGAGGACCTGAGAGAGGAGCTGGGGGAGGATTTCGAGAAGCTGGCCTCCCAGAAGGCCACCGACCCCTTCTGGATCATGAATTTCAGAAGGGAATTCTATGACCGCGAGGACGAGCACAGAAGGGGTTACTACCACAACTACGACGTGTTCTGGCCGGAGGGCTATGGCGAGGCCCTGTCCGGAGGAGAGCGCGAGTGGAAGCACGAGGAGATTCTCCGCAAGATGGCCGAGAGGAGGACGGACACCAAGGCGTTCGCCACCTACCTGGAGGTGTCGAGCAGAGGCCTCATCCCGAGGACCGTTGGCGGAGGGCTGGGCATAGAGAGAATGGTCAGATACCTCACAGGCCAGAAGCACATCCGCAACGTCACGCTTTTTCCGAGGGTCCCCGGTGAGAGAATCGTATTCTGAGTCGGAGCTGTCACCCCAGACTCTCCAATCTTGCCCCATTTCCGGGGATCGTGACGAAAGACTCAGACCTCAGGCCGACTTTCTCGAACTCCCTGACCATTGCGGCCCTGATCCTCGTCGCGTTTCCCTCGGATACCGCGAAGACCGCGGGGCCGGACCCGCCTATCGAGACGCCCAGCGCGCCTGCGGCCACGGCGGCCTCGCGCACGCGCTCGTATCCAGGGATGAGGTCCTTCCTGTAGGGGAGCGCGAGCCTGTCGTCCAAGTACCTGCCGATCAGTTTCACGTCCCGCTTCATCATTGCATGCATCATGCCCGAAGCCCACCCGACGTTGCACACCGCATCCCCAAGCCTGACTGTCGGGGGAAGGAGTGCGCGGGCCTTCCTCGTCTCGACGGATATTTCGGGAAGCGCCACAGCTATCCGGAACGGCGGAGGACGGACCCAGATGACCGTTCTGGTCTCGATGTCGGAGACGACTGTGAACCCGCCGAACAGGGCCGCGGCGACGTTGTCGAAATGCCTGGTGCCAGACACCAGCTCCTCCCCCATGGCCGCAGCCTCCAGCATCATGCGCTTGTCCTTGACGCCGAGGATGGATGCCATGGCGAGCGCCCCGCCGACGGACGAGGCGGCGCTGCTGCCGAGCCCACTGCCCGGCTTCGTCCCCTTTCGGATGGTCATGGAGAAGCCGAGATTGCCGCTGCCGAACATCTGAGCGAGCTTCGTCGCGGAGTACGAGGCGGTGTTCTCGTCCGGATTCATGGGCAACGCATGCTTCCCAGCGACTTTGACGACGCGCTCGCTGCCGCCGAGCCTCCTGATGGATATCGTGTCCCTGGGGGACTCGAGGCACAGCCCGAAGGAGTCGAAACCTGGGCCGAAGTTGGCGATTGTCGCAGGAGAGGAGACCACTGCCCTGTCGAGAGTCATCGGAGCACCTGGAGGATTCCAGCATTGCGCGCTCGCATATTAAGGTGCTCGCATCCATCGGGGGCATCCGCCGTTGCGAGGCGCCACGAGCGGCATGCCTGGCACGCAACGAACTCGCGCATCCAGATGTGCGAAGGACTTATATCCACACTCAACATAGCAGACGCGCCTGAAGGGGGAGGCTATCGATGGCTCCGTTCGAGATGAGATGCATCGAGTGCGGCAAGGTCCATGACATGTCACAACCTGTCTACGCTTGCAGTTCCTGCGGAAACCTCCTCGAGATCAAGATGGACGAGGACGTCGCATCTGAGCGCATCTCGCGGAACGATTTTCTGAGGCGCCCCCTGTCCGTCTGGAAGTACAGGGAACTCATTCCCATAGGGCCTGGGACGGAGGTGCTCACGATGTCCGAGGGCGGGACCCCCCTGATCGAGTGCAGCGGGCTCAGGCGTCAGCACGGACTCGACAGACTTCACGTGAAATTCGACGGCGCGAACCCAACTGGCTCCTTCAAGGACAGGGGCATGACCGTCGGCATCACGAAGGCAAAAGAGCTCGGCATGAAGATCGTTGCGTGCGCGTCCACTGGGAACACCTCGGCCTCCCTGGCGGCCTATGCAGGCAGAGCGGGCCTGAAATGCGTGGTCCTCATACCTGAGGGGAAGGTCGCGCTCGGCAAGCTCGCGCAAGCCATGATGCACGGCGCACTGGTGGTCTCCGTGAAAGGGAACTTCGACCAGGCGCTGGACATGGTGATGAGGTCATCCGAGGCGCTCGGGCTGTACGTGCTCAACTCGGTCAACCCATTCAGGATAGAGGGGCAGAAGACCGCCGCCTACGAGGTCTGTGACCAGCTCGGTGGGAAGGCGCCCGAGTTCCTTTACATCCCCGTCGGGAACGGTGGCAACTCGGCTGCCTACTGGAAAGGCTTCGCGGAGTACGAATCCATGGACCTCGCATCAGGACGCCCGGTTATTCGAGGTGTTCAGGCCGAGGGAGCTGCGCCCATTGCCCACATGTTCTCCGCTGGAGCGTCGGAACTCGAGCCTGTCCGCAACCCCAGTACGATAGCGACCGCGATCAGGATAGGTAATCCGGCCAACTGGAAGAAGACCGTGCATGCCATCAAGGAATCAGGAGGAGGCGTGGTATCCGTCTCGGATCAAAGGATCCTGGCGGCTCAGAAGGCCATGGCCAAGCTGGAGGGGGTTTTCGCGGAGCCCGCGGGAGCAGTGGCCCTCGCGGGGATGATCAAGGACATGGAGGACGGCGTTCTAGACAGGGCTTCTCGAGTGGTCTGCGTCTCGACGGGCCACGGTCTCAAGGACCCCGACGTGGCGGTTTCTCAATGCGAGAGGCCGAAGGTCATCGAAGCGCGGTTGGAGGCGCTCGAGGCCCTCCTGGGGGGCGCCAAATGAGAATTCTTCTGATTGGCTTCGGAGTGGTCGGAAGGAGCTTCGCCGAACTCATCAGCGAAGAGGCGGGAATGCTGGACCGCGAGTTCGGCCTGAGGCCGAAGGTCGTCGGTGCCGTCGACCGCCGTGGCGCAGCTGTTTCGCCCGACGGGCTCGACATCCGCCGTATGTTGGCGTCGAAGAAGGACTTGGGGACGCTCGAGGGGCTGGGAAGGGGGGTCTACGAAGAGGGCATGTCGGCCTCAGAGGTCACACGGGATGTCGAGTGCGAGGTGGTCGTCGAGTGCACCCCTACGGATCTCGCCAAAGGCGAGCCCGGGATCAGTCACATCCGGGCCGCCATGATGGAGGGAAGGCATGTCATATGCACCAACAAGGGGCCCCTTGCGCTCGCAATGCCCGCCCTGATGGAGCTTGCCCGCCACAACAAAGTCGTGTTCAAATTCAGCGGCACGGTCGGAGGCGGGACGCCAATCCTGGACTTTGCAAAAAAGTGCCTCGAAGGTAACAGCATTCGCTCGATTAGGGGAATTCTGAACGGGACTTCCAACTACATTCTGAGCCGGATGGCGGCCCAGCGGGCCGCGATGGAGGAAGCCCTCACGGAGGCCCAGAGGCTGGGCTATGCCGAGGCCGACCCGGCCTACGACGTAGGCGGCTTCGACACCGCCTGCAAGCTCGTCATAACATCTAACTACGTGCTCGGGACGAGCCTGTCGATCAAGGACTTGGACATACGCGGGATCAAGGAGGTCACAAGAGAGGACATCGA
>JBBIUZ010000109.1:0-5259 GCA_037439985.1 Methanobacteriota archaeon
GCTCAGATCAGAAAGTCGCTCCTTATCTCACGACTGAACTGTCAAACCTGGGTTGACCAGTTCTATTTAGCCTTGCCGACCTCCCTCACGGGCGGGGGATAAGGAGCTCCCGCCCCTCTTCCCTGTCTGCGGCCATGGCTCTCACCCGTGACATTCACCGTGATGCTTTGACGGAGGATACGGCCTGGCGCTGCGGAGGTCATGATACTGTCTCCCGAACACCTCTCGCACACGCTTCCATGTACCTCTTGGGAAGGCCGCCTTGGCGCCACCAAGATCTGTCTCGCAAAGCGTGCATTGTCTGTCAGTCCGGTAGTTTCTCTTTCCGCACTTCAGGCAAATGACAGCTGAATTGTCCAGGAGGTCGAAACAGCTGATTTGGGAATTCATGATCACTCATCATCACTTCTGCGGCGGCACCTTCTCGTCCGGGCGGCCCGATGCCGCACTTCTCCGACGATGAGCGAGCAGGGCCACGACCAAACCGACCAGCGCGATCGCGAGCGCGACGGCGCCAATGAGATAGGCCTGATTCAGTGACGATCCTGAGGGCGCTGCCGATATCTGATTCTGCAAGATCGTGAGCTGGTCCTTGAGGCGAGATATTCGTGCCGTATGTCGAATTGATGTACGCCGCTTCCGCGCTCAGGTTCTTCAGCTGCGCCTGCAGGGCGCGCACGCCCATGGCCAGATTCATGTTGCTGCTCGTGTTGAGCGCTCTGACCTCGGCCGATATGTTGGTCAGCTCTGCCTGCATTTGACCTATCTGAGGCAGGTATAGGATCGTCACCAGGGACGATGCCGAGTTGCCATTGGCGTCCGCGGCGATCACCGCAAAAGCGTTCATGCCGGTCACGAGTCTTTCTGTCACGTTGAACCGTCCACCCAGCAGGGGAACCGACACCCCGTTGATTGTCACATTGTTGCCCGTGGTCATGCCAGCGATGACGACCGTGTTTGATGTGGCGTAGGGCAGATTGCCTTGCGCAGGCGAAGTGATCGTCAGAACAGGGCCCTGCCTGACCAGGAAGCTGAACTGCGCCGATAGATCGATCGTCGTCGGAATGCCGTCGCTCGAAACTCCTGAGACCAGCAGGCCATAGGGACCTGACCACTTGAGCGGCCCCCCGAACAGGGGAGCAAGGGATCCCGCGCTCGATTCGGACGGGATTGCCGCAATGCCGGTCCACACGTTCAGATTTCCGTCGTAGTACAGCGGGATCTGTTCGTTGTACGTGTAGAGCCAGTAGTTCGAGGCGACGCTCGCAGGGTACAGAGTGGCGCTGTAGAGCCCCTGGGTGACCTCCACGCCGCCCGAGCCTCGGATGTCCGCGTAGATTGTCATGTTCTGTCCCTGGTACACCACGGCCGGCGAGATCGATATCCGTGGGATGGAAAGGGCCGGGGCGACATATATCTGACCGAAGAAGGACCCGGTGATGGATCCGCTCGGATACTTGTTGTACTGAGAGCTTATCAAGACGGTGTGCAGTCCTGGGGGCGTGCCCGACGGAACGAGCAGCTTCCCCATCGTGAGCGGCGGGAGGGTCACTTGGCTGATAATGTTGCCCAGCGCGTCCACTACGGAGAAGGTGATATTGGACGCATAGAATGCGCTAGCACTGAAATCATTGTAGGGTGGCATCGCAACGCCCTCAACGAACACAGTCTGCCCAGGGGCGACCACCCCTGGTTCGACCTCGACAGGGCCGACGATGAGCGAGCCCTGGAGCATCGCGCCGTTATGGAGCGGGAGGTAGCCGTACGCGCCGACTCCCGAGAAGAGCACGACTCCCGCCGGGAAGCTACCTTGAACAATGATGTGGAAGTTCCCCGAACTGGACGATCCGGCGAGGAGCGGCCCCGCAGCGTAGTATGTGTTGTTCAGGATTGAGTATGCCTGCAGCCGCATGTTGAAGGAGGAGGACACTGACGTCCCGTTTGTGACCCAGCCGATTCGCCCGGACAAAGAGAATCCCACAGACAGGGAGTAGGGCTCGGCATAGATCTGGGTGAAGCTGAGATAGTAGCCCGCGAAGATATCGCAGAACGCCCGACCTGCATGTCCGCTGGCATCGTTTCCAGAAACGACGATGTAGGCAGGCCCCGCGGCAGTCGATGGGACGACCAGGTTCCCGGTCCAGTTCCCGAGAACGGCGTTGTACGTGAGGGAGACGCTCGCCGCGGCGGGGCTCTGAAGGGTCTCGACGGTGGCGGCGAACGACCCTGCGATTACGTGCGTACCTGCGGAATTGGTGATCGAGGCCCCGACCACGATGGTCTGCCCGCTTGCGAACTCGTAAGGTTGGCCACCCGTAGCGTTCCCCGCAGAGACGGAGATCGACAAGGATGTCGCGTTGAGTTGGGTCGACAGAGTCTGGTACAGTCTCGCGAACGCGCCCATGTCAATGGCCCCGAACCCAGTCACGAGGTCATACCCGTATTTCGCCGTCCACGGGATGTTGTAGCCGAATGTGATCGGCGCGAACGCCATCGCATATTGCGTCGCGTTCGTTCCCAGGTCATATAGTGCAGGGTTGAGCAGGCCGAGCGGGCCATGGCTGTGCTGTGCCAGCAGGGCGAGCAGGCCAGCGAGGAGAGGCGTCGACTCGCTGGTGCCTCCTGTGATTCCCGTGACATTCCCCGGGAACACATAGAACATGCCGGGGTACACGGCTGCCTCCGCTGACACGTCCGGCACCATGCGGCCGTTGGGATAGCCGGCTGGCGAGGATACCGCAGACTGGTACCACGGCTTCGGCCAGAGGACGCTGACCCCTCCCGTCCCGCCGCCGTAGTTGACGAAGCTGGGCACGAAACCGTAGTTCGACCATGCAGTTTGACTCCAGGCCGTCACGGAATACCCGCCGGAACTGAGGTAGGCCACCGACGGCCGTCACGAATGGCGACGTGGCCGGATATCCTGGTGTGCCGAGGGGGCCCGCGCTGAATCCAGACCCTCCACCGTCCCCCGTAGCCGCGAGGGAGGTGATGCCCTCCACTGCGCCGATCATGTAATAGTAATCCGGGAGAAGGACGTTGTAGAAGGCGTCCGTAGCAGGAAGATTCGCCACGGAGGACTCGGGTATGGAGAAGCTCTGGGAGAGGACCCCGACTGCGTCTGCCTGGACGATCGTCGCGATCGGGAGCGACAGAGGGAGGTTCTCGTTGGCCACGTATAGGATGATGCTCGCATCAGGGGCCATGACGTGGGCGGCTTCCACATCCAAGCTGATCTCGCTCGCCCAGCCGTTGTACAACCCCATCTCGGGGTTGTATGGCCCGATCGGTACTACCTGGAATGAGGGCGGGGGCGCAAGCCCGAACAAGCTGTCGAAGAACTCGAGCTGGCCAGCGATGTAGGGATTGCCGCTGAAGTCGAGTGTGCCGATGGTCTGACCCATGCCTGTGATGCCCTGGGCATACAGGCCCGTCGCATTGTACACGGTCTGCAAGGAGGTCGGCGAGTACCCCTCGGAGGCGAAGGTCGGATTACCCTGGCCGAGAAGTTGGCGCATCGAGGACATCGTGGAAGGGCTCACGATCGTGGACGGGTGACCGAAGAGGATGCTCGCGATGTTGGACGCATAGACGGACACTCCGGGCAGCGCCGGGTTCCCGTAGCTGCTGTAGTAGGTGCTCGTGCCGTTGCTGTACAGGGCGACCGTCACACCCAGCTTCGCCTGTATCTGCTGCACAGTGCCTGTAGCCGCTATCAGAGAACCCATGGCAGTCATCGCTATGCTGAATCCATCGGACATGAGCGCGCTCTTCGTCGCGGCCAGTCTTGAGCTGTCAACGAACATCGCCTCCACTTCTGACCTGCTCAGGAAGTGATGATAGAGTGGTGAGCCAGGCGTCGAGACCGCCTGGGCGTAGCTGGTAAGGGCGGGCAGGTTCATGAGCGGGACCCACACAACGAACGGGATCGATGTGTTGTCGGGAAGCGTCCCGATGAAACTGTATCCTGGCAATGGGGACGGGCTTGCAAGGGAGGGAGTGCAGGCTGCACGGGTGCTGCCCACAGCTGAGAAAGGCAATCCTCCGACGGTTGACGCAAGCATCGCACAAGCAGCGACCGTCATGACGAGGGCTGGCTCGAAGAAGCGCCGGGAATGAATCAATCCATCCATGGGAACGCGAACGCGTTATAGCCATAAAGCATTGGCGAATCGAGAGTGAATGGGCGATGCGCGTGACTTCGTCTGCAGGCGGCGACGAGAGCCGAGTGCTTTCCCGTAGGGGCCAGGCATGAGCGCCGGAGCGTCCTTCAACAGCCATTCACAAAGGCAACGATTCCGACATGTGCATGAAATCCCGCACGCCGTCCGATTCTCGATCGCACGAGAACCGAACGGCAGCTCGTGTCGCCGATTTGTGCCCAAATCCGCGCGTCGTATGCGCCAAAACCATTACCCGAGCATTGGCTGCGCCCCGAAGGAGACCATCGCACCAAGCTGTCCTCGCACTCAGCATAGCAATCATGGGGATGGACAATGCCTGAGCAGGGCAAGCTCGCTTGATCGAGGCTATGGCGGCCGCGGTGCTCAGAGGGGGATATCTCCACAGAGTCATCATCCGATCAGGTTCTTCTCCGTGACGTAGAACCAGGACCACTGACGGCATGCTGGACACTTGCAGCAAAAGGAGCTCGGGCCGGCATTTCAGCCCCGGGTTTGCCCGCAAAGAATGCTGGATGCAAGCTGAGATGTGTGCAATGGTGACCAGAACCATGGTTTGGGTGCTGGTCGGGTCGCACCGTAACGCTCTCTCGATCTGATCACATTTCCCCCTATCTCGAGGGCAAAATTCCTGTGCACCATCCGGCAGAAACACACTCTCCGCGGCCTGCTTCGCCCGCGCGTGGAGCGCCTTCACAGTGCCATACTCAACAGACACCCCCCTCTCCGTCACCGTCTTTCCGACGAGACGTTCCCGTAGTGCATCCAGAGAAAGCATCAACTGCGGACGTTTTGAACCTGTCGGCGTGTCATCTGGTTCGGTGAACTGTCAAGGATGGGAATCAAGCTGTGCTGAGCGCTGGAACGCGCCCGTCATGAAATCCGGTCATAGAGGTGTGTCCGCTAGCCTCAACCAGAGGATATCGAACGACAGGAGGTAAATCAAAAGAAGGAGAAAAGGGATTTCAGAAGAGGCGCAAAGGCCTCTCCAACATAGAGGTTTGTGGGCCGCGTCCGGCAGAGGCGGCCCTCGGGTCACTTCTTTCTCCTGCTGGATGCGAGGCTCACCGCCGCGAAC
>JBBIUZ010000110.1:0-1840 GCA_037439985.1 Methanobacteriota archaeon
CGATCGTCCTGGCGACCGTCGAGCCCATGGACGAAACCGTTGTCCCGGGCGAGACCATCTCGATGCATATCCTGAGGGCTTCGTTCGCCGCACGCATTAGCTCGGAGTTGTTCCTCGTGCCGACCTCGGTGGTCGCGGAGGTGTCCGCTGGATAGCCATCGACATGGGCTCCAACGTCAATCTTGACGACGTCGCCGGTCCTGAACCGGAGGTCGTCGCTCTTCGAGGGAGTGTAATGCGCCGCGACCTCGTTGACCCCGATGTTCACAGGGAACGCACACTTCGCGCCCCTGTCCCTGATGAGCTTCTCCATGGCCTCGGCGAGCTCGAGAGAGCTACCGCCGGGCGCGACCTTCGAGACGCCGAATTCGCGCGCCTCCCTCGCGACCTCGCCTGCGAGCAGGTATTTCTCGAGAACGGAGCCATCAGCGGAGGGCATCCTCGATCTGCTCCTGAGAGATCACGCCCTTCCGTATGATCTCGACCATGCCCTCGGAGACGTCGACGAGCGTCGAGGTCTGGGCGTGCTTCGTCCTCCCGCAGTCGACGCAGATGCTCACATGACCGCTGAGGTCCTTCTGCGGAATCGACGCGTCGAAGGGGTCTGCATGCGAGTGCAGGTTCGCGCTTGTGGACGTTACCGGTCCGAACCTGTTTATGAGCCTGATGGCGAACGGGTGGTCCGGGATCCGTATTCCGACCTGGTTTGAGCCAGAGGTGAGCATGTCAGGGAGGTTCGGCTTCTTCGTGAGCATAATCGTAAGTGGGCCCGGGAGGAACTTCCTTATCAACTTGCGGGCGCCCTCGTTCAGAACGGCAATGCTCTCAATCATCTTCTCATTGCTCACGGCGACCGAGATGGGCATGTCGAACGGCCTGTTCTTTGCGATGTACACCTTCTTGATGGAGTTCTCGTTGAACGGGTCGGCCGCGATGCCGTACAGCGTGTCAGTCGGGTACACGACGAGCTCCCCCGACCTCAGGGCTGCGACGATCTCATCCAGGTCTTTCTCTGGCAGGTCGCACTTCCTGCAACCGTCGTTCCGGTTCGTGCACTTGACCACTTTCATCAGTATGCCTCTGTTATGTAGTTCGCTGCTAGCCTCAGGTGCTGCGGCGCGTCGCCCTCGGCGAACGAGCCATGGCCGGGATACATGTTCCTGAGCCCAAGCTCCTGGATACGCTTCACGGATGAGATGAGCTGCGCAAGATCCCCCCCTGGAAGGTCCCATCGACCGACGCCTCCGTCACAGAAAACGGTGTCCCCGACGATCGCCGAGGCGCCCTCCTTGTCATATAGGCAGATGCTTCCCGGAGAGTGGCCGGGCGTGTGGAGCACCTCCAGGCGAGTTGAGCCCGTGCTTATCGTCTGGCCCGTCTTGAGAGGCTCGACTTCCAGCCGCTGCATGCTCTTCCCGAACATGTCGGAGAGCGTGAGCGTCGAGTCACCTGCTCGGATAGGAGCGGCCTCGGACTCATGGAGAAGCACCCGCCCGCCAGTGCCCTGGCTGAGCCGCTCGGCGCCACCCATATGGTCGTAATGACAGTGCGTCAACACTATCCTCTCCACTCTCCTTAGTGGGACCACTTCCGATATCGCCTCGAGCGTCGCGTCCGCGAACATCCCTGTGCCCGCGTCCACGACTATGGGGTCCTCATCCTCGACGAGATACACGTTGCTGTCGTATCCCACTCCAGGGATATAGTGCACCTTCATCTCGCGAATCCCGATAGCGCCCATGTTATAAAGCTTTGGCCTTGGAACTGACGAATTCCGTCCTGAAGCCAGATGCGCGCGAACGCGTCCACGTGCCGGCGGATCACGCCGAGGTCCTGGTCC
>JBBIUZ010000110.1:1850-5096 GCA_037439985.1 Methanobacteriota archaeon
CTTGGAGAGTATGATCATGCGCTGCCTCTCCTCGAGATTCACGTGGGCTACCGTCTTCGTCAGAGAGAGTTCCTCGGCCCTCGCGAGCCCGTCGAGCGCCTTGAGCATCGAGTCCTTCGTCGGCTTCCTTATGTCCACCCCGGCGTCCTCGAACTGGTGCTGGACGATCAGCATCGCCTTCTCAAGGTCGCCGTACTGGGCGCAGAAGTCCTGGACGATGAAATCCACCGCCTCCGCGAGCGTCTGGGGGGCCTTCTCCTTGGCCGGCGCCTGCCTCATCATGATGTCAGCGACGAGCATCTCCCCAAGGGTCGAGAATATCGCCTCGACATTGTCTCCGGTCTTGGCGCTCGTGAGCAACACAGGCACGCCTGCCCCATTGTCTCGAGCACGGTCGCGGCCATCGAGTCCCTCCCAGCCGCTATGTCCATCTTGTTGCCGACGAGGATTGACGGGATCCTCCCCGCGACGCCCTCCACCTCCCTCATCCAGAACGATTCGAGGTTCTGGATGGTCTCGGGTCTTGAGAGGTCGCTCACGAGTATCACGCCCTGGGCGCCGCTCAGGCTCGCGCTCCTGACCTTCGAATACTCCTTCTGGCCCAGGATGTCCCATATCATCATCCTGAGGTTGATGATGAGATTCGGCCTCACGATCTGTATGTCCTTCCTTGAGACCTTCGTCCCAATTGTGGCGATGTACTTGTTGTCGAACTTGTCAATCACGTACCTCGTCACGAGCGAGGTCTTGCCGACACCGCCGTCACCGAGCAGGACGACCTTCTTGAGAACGTCCCTGAGCTCCATCTGGAGTGCGATAGGAGGCTTCGAGGATTAAACCTTTCACGTGGATCACCAAGAACGATGGAGAGCACCTGTCCCCCGAATGACGTCTACTGGCGGTACTTCCCCGACAGGAACTTCTTCATCAGGACGTCGACATCGCCGAGATCCTTCCTGTCCCCGCTCCAGTGGCCGATCCTGTCCCCGAACTGCCTCTCCAGGTCGTCGGTCGCGGTCCTCAGCTGGTCCCTGAGCCTCTCGGGAGTCTTGGTCGAGATTATGGCCGCAACTATGACGTTCTTCGAGTGCGATATCAGGATGTCATATTTCTCGAAGCGAATCTCGCTGAGCTTCCCGCCGGCCTCGTCGAAACTATCGCGTATGAAGTTCTGGACGGCAGTGAGCATGCCCGCGAGTATGTCCTCGTCCTGGTCGGGCCTGAGCCTGCGCGTGTAGTGCTTCAGAAGCAGGCCGTTCGGCGTCATGAGGAAGACCTCGTCCACAATCGTGGGGGACGACCTCCAGACCGTGAGCAGACCCACGACGTTCGTGGCCGTCAGAACGGCTACGACAAGGAGAAAGAAGAGCCTCGTGTTCTGCCGCTCGAAGGGCACCGCGAAAGCGATGGTGCCGAGGACGGCGAAGATGGCGACAGACATGACAATGAGCGTCTCTGTCTTGACGTCCTGCTCCATCGCTCTGGACTATCGCGAAGTCGCGCGATAAGGCTTTCGCTGACGCAATCGGCCCATCAGCCCGGCAGAACAATGAACCCGTGTCATTTGGGAAGTGATAAATATGCAGCTTTGGAGTCTACCAATGGAGGGTAGAAGATGAAGCTGTTCGAGTACATGGCCAAAGCTGTTCTGAGGAAGTATGGCATCCCCGTCCCGGACGGGTTCGTCGTGTCGTCCGCCGACCAGATCCGCAACGTACGCGGGCCGGTCATGGTGAAGGCCCAGGTCCTCATCGGTGGAAGAGGGAAGGCGGGAGGAATCAAGCCGGCTGATGGCGTGGATGAGACACGGAAGGTCACGGCATCCATATTGGGCATGAGCATCGGCGGCTACATCACCAAGGAAGTCCTGATCGAGCAGCGGCTCGATGTGGCTCAGGAGCTTTACCTGGGCATCACCGTCGACAGGGCCAACAGGTCGCTCATGTTGATGGCATCCCCTGATGGTGGGATGGACATCGAGAGCGTCCCCGAGGACCGCATACTGACGCTGCCCGTGGACCAGCTCATCGGCTACCAGCCGTTCGTCGGAAGGAGGGTCGTGGCGTTCCTCGGTCTGCCGCCCGAACAGTCCTCGCAGGTCGAGACGATCTGCCATCACTTGTTCGAGCTCGCAGTGGGCGAGGACGCCGAGCTCGCGGAGATTAACCCGCTCGTCGTGACAAAGGACGGGAAGGTCGTCGCTGGGGACGCGAAGGTCACGATAGACTCGGACGCCCTGTTCAGGCACAAGGAGTTCGAGAACCTCCCGGAGGACATCACGCCCCTCGAACAGAAAGCCAAGGAGATGGACATCGCTTTCGTGCAGCTGGATGGCAACATCGGGGTCATAGCGAACGGCGCGGGCCTCACCATGGCCACCCTGGACAGCATCAGCATTTTCGGTGGCAAGGCAGGTGTCTTCTTGGACCTCGGGGGAACGGACGATCCAGAGAAGGTCAAGAAGGCGGTTCTCCTGATGGCCGAGGCAAACCCGAAGGTCATCCTGCTGAACATCTTTGGCGGCATAACGAAGTGCGACACGGTCGCGAAGGGCGTCATAGAGGCCAACCAGGAGAAGAAGATCGCCGCGCCCTTCGTGGCGAGGATCAAGGGCGTGAACGAGGAGGCGGCCCGGGAAATGCTCAGGAACGAGGGCATGATACCGGCTTCGGGGCTCAGCGAGGCTGCGGAACTCGCGTCCAAGGAATCGTTGAGGTGATCCAGATGTCGATAGTAGTCGATGACAAAACGAAGGTCGTCGTCCAAGGCATAACGGGCTATCAGGGGACCTACCACTCGGGCGCCATGCGCGAGTTCGGAACGAAAGTCGTCGCGGGAACGAGGCCTGGAAAGGGCGGCACCGAGGTCAACGGCATACCCGTGTACGACTCTGTGAGGGAGGCGGTGGCCAAGCACGCGGCGAACACCTCGTGCATATTCGTCCCGGCACCCGGGACCAAGGATGCGGCACTCGAGGCGATTGATGCCGGGATCCAGACGATCGTCATCATAACCGAGCACGTGCCGGTGCTGGACGCGATCCATATCGTGTCCGTGGGAAGGGCCAGGGGGACCACGGTCATAGGGCCGAACTGCCCTGGTGTTGCATCCCCGGGAAAGGCGAAGGTCGGCATACTCCCCAACAAGATACTTGTGAAGGGGAACATCGGCATCGTGTCGAAGTCCGGGACCCTCACATACGAGATCGTCAACGCGGTGACCGAGCGCGGGCTCGGGCAGTCAACC
>JBBIUZ010000111.1:0-1670 GCA_037439985.1 Methanobacteriota archaeon
ATGCTCGGCGTCAACACGCCCACCTTGGGCGCGCTTATCCATATGGCCTCCCTGATTCATGCACGTGATTTCTGGGCCGACGGCAGGACCGTCAAGAAGCTCGGGCTTTCCGGGAAGTCCGTCGAGGACATACGGATGCTCGCCCTAAGGGGGGAGACCAAGTGAGGATCCTTGGTGCCTCGTTGGGCAACTGCGTTCACACGGCAGGCATCCAAGCATTTCTCGAGACGGCGCGCACGCTCGGGCACGAGACCGTGTTCCTGGGTCCTGCGGTCCCGGTGAAGGCGTTGGTCGAGGCCATCGTCAAGGTGAATCCAGACGCCGTGGCTGTGAGCTACAGGCTCACGCCTGAAGCCGCTGGAGCGCTCTTCGGGGAGTTGCGGTCCGAGATTGACGGGAACCCGGCCATTAAGGCAGGCAGGAAGTTCTTCTTCGGCGGGACTCCTCCAGTGGCCGTCCTTGCGGCCGAGACGGGCATGTTCGACGTGTGCTTTGATGGCAGCGAGCCCGAAACGGCCGTCGTTGCGCTCCTCCGAGGTTCCCCAGTGGAGGCGGGCGCGGCCAGCCATGCCGCAAGTCTTGTATCCAGAATTCATATCTCTCAGCCGTTCCCCCTCATTCGGCATCACTTTGGCCTGCCATCCATGAAAGACACAATCGATGGTGCGAGGCGGCTCGCCGACAGCGGTCTGCTGGACATCCTCTCCATCGCTCCCGACCAGAACGCGCAGGAGTGCTTCTTCAAACCTCAGGAGATGGATTCGCGCCTCGACGGCGCCGGTGGTGCCCCGTTGAGGAGCCCTGACGACCTGCGGGCGCTCTACGCTGCGACGAGGACGGGCAACCGTCCCCTGCTGAGGTGCTATAGCGGCACAAGGGACCTCGTCAGATGGGCCGAGATGCTGAAGGAAACGATCAACATAGCCTGGGGGGCGGTCCCGCTCACTTGGTACAGCGAGCTTGACGGCCGCTCCGAGAGGTCTCTGAGAGACGCTATCGCGGAGAACCAGCAGGCGATAAGGTGGTACGCCGAACACGGCATTCCCGTGGAGGTCAACGAATCCCATCAGTGGGCGCTGAGGCGTTCTGGTGATGTCGTGGAGTTGGTGACGGCCTACCTCGCCGCGTACAACGCCAAGGTCCTCGGCGTGAAGGACTACGTCTGCCAGCTCATGTTCGACACTCCGAGGGGGATCTCTCCCGCAATGGACATCGCGAAGATGCTGGCCAAGCTCGAGCTCGTGGAATCCCTCAAGAACGACGAGTTCAGGGTGTTCAGGATGGTCAGATCCGGCCTCGCCTCTCTGTCGTCGTCGGCCAACATCGCAAAGGGACAGCTGGCGGCATCCGTATACGCGGCGATGGCCCTATCCCCCCATATCGTTCACGTCGTCGGCTTCAGCGAAGCGGACCATGCGGCGGCGGCTGAGGAGATCATGGAGAGCTGCCAGATAGCTAGAGGGGCGATCAAGAAAGCTCTCCTAGGCGGGATTCGGCCTGAGGCAGATACGAGGGTCACGGCAAGGAAAGCGCTCCTTCTCGAGGAGGCCAGGTATCTCCTGGATGCGATGAAGCGCCTGAGGCACGCGGACCCGGGCGATCCGCTCACCTCTCCAGAAACGATTGCCGAGGCCGTCAAGGAAGGGCTGCTCGACGCACAGGACCTCCGG
>JBBIUZ010000111.1:1739-5083 GCA_037439985.1 Methanobacteriota archaeon
CAGCTCAAGCACCGGCAAGCCGCTTGCGGAGAAGGACCGGATAAGAGAGCTGGCCATGTCGGAGCACGATCTCGACCTCGCGGAGATCTGATTCTCGTCGGTGGATGACCATGGAAGGCATAGCAGGGACTTTCGGAACAAGGGACAAAGGCCTCGTGAGTAGGATGCTGTCGAAGCTCGAGCACAGGGGGTCCGGGTCGCCAGCGTTCTTTGCTGACGACGATCTTGTGCTCGGAGCCAGGAAACCCGGAGGCGGGCAGGCCGCAAAGGACGGCGCCATCGCACAGGATGATGAGCTGGCCGTCGCATGCGACTCCTACATATTCAACAGGGAAAGCCTGCGGACGATGATTGCTCCCAACTGCGACCCAGCCGCCTCCGATGCAGAACTCGTGCTCAACATGTACAGGACGATAGGGACGAGGGCCTTCCAGTACATTGATGGCGCCTACGTCATCGCAATAGTGGGCAGAGGCAGGACAATCCTGGCTCGGGACGGTTATGGCCTCAAACCGCTGTGTGTCTCAGGGGATGCCTGCAAGGGCGTGTACTCTTCAGAGATGAAGTCTCAGCAGCTTGCAGGCGCGGCGTTCGTCCCCTTCCCACCGGGAAGGATGTTCATATCCATGAACGGCTTCAGAAGGATAGTAAGACAGGAGATTCCAGGATCTAGCGCGCCGAGTCTCAGGCGCCCTGCACTTGGTGTGCGCCAGCTGATTTTCCAGAGCGTGTCGAGCTGCATCCAGGATTCCCGTGGCCTCAACGTGCTGCTGAGCGGAGGCATTGACAGCAGCGTCGTAGCTGCTGCCGCTGCCAAGACACAGTCGCGCATGGAGAGCGCATGCGTCGGGACGGAAGACAGTGAGGACCTGAAGATGTCTCGCCTGGTCGCAGATCACCTCGGCACGACACACAGGGAACTGGTCTTCGATACTGAGGATGTGCTGAAGGTACTGGATGACGCAATCTACTACGGCGAGACCTTCGATTTTCCGCTTGTGAGAAGCTGCGTCCCGAACTACATGGCCACGCACCTCTTCACCGACAAGGACCGTATTACCCTCTGCGGTGAGGGAGGCGATGAGATCTTCGCTGGATACACCTTCCTCTCAGGCATCAAGAAGGACGACGTGCTCCGGTCGGAGAGGATCGCCTTGCTCAGGTCTGGGCACAAGACCGGCTTCCAGAGGGTCGACAGGATGACGGCATCCGCCTCCCTGGACGGCAGGATGCCCATGATGAGCGGCCTCGTCGTGGATTATGGCCTGCGCCTCGGCAGGAGGGTCCTGCTCGGGTCGAAGGGCGAGAAGAGCAAGCTGGTGCTCCGCAAGGCATTCGCCGACGCTCTGCCCAGTGAGATTGTGTGGAGGACAAAGAGAAGATTCGGCGAAGGCGCTGGTTCCATCAACTCCCTCGTCGAATACTCGGAGAAGCTCATATCGGACAACGAGTTCGAGAGGGAGCGGAGGCTCGTGCCAGAAGGCAGGATCAGGACAAAGGAGGAACTGTTGTACTACAGGGTGTTCCAGCGTCGCTTCGCATCCGGGAGCGCCCTCGCGGCCGTTGGTCTGACGCCGCATATATGATGGCGTGATGTGTGCCACAGATCGGATGCCTGGCTGTGAGTCTCCGTTATCAGAGAGGTCGTGGTTCCTGAGTGTGGTCATCCATTCACTGCCCGGCACTCGAGGCTCCACCAGACGGAATGATGCGCCGTACTCCTGTCATTGATGAGACCTCATTGGTTCATTCTTCTGCTCGATGGACATCTGAATGATGTTGCGCAGCAGGCGCCGGTTCTGCGAGGACGGTGACGGGCTCTGCCAGGGTTGTCCTAGAGTGTGTCTCCGACGTTATGATGTCGTGGCTCAAACCGTACACTGTGATGACCATCGCGGCCTCAAGCCGCGGAGGCATCCTCAGTCCGACGGAGATGGCCTCGCGGTTGGACGTTTCAAGCAAGGGGGCTGGAATGCCTCTTCCCAAGACGTTGCTCAGCACTTCGACTGCAGGCATCGTACGCGCGAAGATCAGAAGCTGGCGTGGAGACGGGCTTCGACAAGCACCCCGAGAGATACCAAGAACATCGGAGCGAACGCGAATTCCAGGGGCGCGGCACCATGCTTGATGGTCGAAACCGGAGAGCATCATCCTCAAGGAGATGCCGTCGCGTCCTTCTGGATCTCCTCCGGAGGACGCACCTTACTGAAGAGAGCGTAGTAGACGGCGGAGTTTGCGAACTGTACTACCGCTGAGAGATACAGGGGCATGTTCACGGCCACGTCCTGCATCACATATCCTGAGATGACGGGCGAGGCAGCGTACGGTATGCCCCAACCGACTCCGCTGCTTATCCCGACGGCGGTCGCCCTTCTCCCTTGGCCAACCACACCCATCATGAACGATTGTCTGATCGGCATGCCGACGCTGGAGAAGATCCCTCTGACAACATATACCAGCGCAGCAAGCGAGAAGAGGGGCATGAGTGGGAGCACTGCTAGAAGGGCGATGCCTACAACCCGCGTCAGCACTATCATCCTGACTGTTCCGAGGCGTTCTGCGAGGCGGGGCGCAAACGGGTAGGCGAATGCGCTCACGAAGACGGAAAGGCCGAATACCGTCGATATCACGGCGTCTGAGACACCGTAGGATATTCTGAACCATATGGTCATCAACGGTACTGGAATCAACCCCAGCGCGAACCCGTTCAGCGTCGCAGTGGCCGTGAACTTCGCGATTAGCTTCGCGTCGCTCCCTTGTGTGTCCCCCCTTGGTCTTGTCTTTTTCGCAGGCGTGATAGGTTGGCGCTTCGGTTCGGTGACCATGTACGACAGGACCACCATGACGACTCCGATTGCCGAGAACAGGAGAAAGACGAATCGGTAGAGGTCGAGTTTGCTGTAACTCGGCGACGCTAGCAGGTCGGGAAGCGCCGACGCAGCCGAACCTAGACTAAACATGATTGTGCCAACGAGCGCATTCAGGCTGAACACAGAGTTCCTTCGCGCTGCTGACGACTTTTCTGCCAGCTTTGCCTGCTGGACTGGTCCGAAGGCGCCTCCGCCGGGAACCCCCCCGCCCGCGCTCCCAGCACCGCCAAGTGCTGCGCCGAGAACCAGCAGATTATAGGCGGCTGTGAAGGCGAACAGAAGGCCGAGGGCGATTGACAGCACAGAGGCGAGGATCAAGAATGGACGCTTCACCCCCAGCCGGTCTGCCAAGGTTCCAGAAGCGATTATCAACACGGAGCTCGTTATGCCTGCCACCGTCACGACCAGGCCTACCTGGACGAGGCTGAACCCGATGCCGTGAAGGTAGAGCCCCATCGCGGTGTTCATCAGCCC
>JBBIUZ010000112.1:0-5040 GCA_037439985.1 Methanobacteriota archaeon
GTACCTCCCGATCTCCATGTGCAGCAGCCCGAGCCTGTACCACGAGGACTGGTCCGACTGGTCCAGTTCGAGGGCCTTCGCATACGACCTGACCGCCTCCTCCTTGTTCCCTATCGCCTCGAACCCTCTGGCCCTGCTCTTCCAAAGGTCTCTGTCGGTGGACCCCAGCCGTACGGCCTGGTCGAAGCTCTGCAGAGCCTCCGCCACCCTGTTCAGCTTGAGGAGAGCCATCCCCTTGTACTTCATGGCGCCGATGTCCGTCGGCGCGAGCTTCTGCGCCTCCTCGAACGCCGCCAGGCTGTCGTCGTACTTCCCCATGCTCGCGAGCGCCCGTCCTTCGTTGGTGTGGAACTCCGCAACGTTCGGGAGGATGTTGATCGCCTTCTTGAAATCGGTCAGGGACTCCTCGAACCTGCGCAACTCGAGGTACGCCTTCCCCCTGTTGTTCAGCACGAAGGGCTGGTTGGAGTCGAGCCTTATCGCAAGTTCGAAGGTCTCGGTCGCCTGCGCCGGGCTCCCCGCGCCGAGCAGCAGGAGCCCCTTCCTGTTCAGGATGAATATGTCCTTGGGGTCCAGGCTGAGGGCCGTCTCGTAGCTCCTCAGGGCTTCGTCGGTCCTCCCGAGCTTCTCGAGCGCGCCCGCCCTGTCCGCGAGGGCGCTCTTGTTCTTTGGGCTCAGCCTCAGAATCCTCTCCGTGACCTGTACCACGTTCTCGGAGTCGTCCATCGACATGTGCGCCATCTTCTCCAGCTCGAGCACGTCCAGATCGTCCGCCTCGAGGTCCAGCGCCTTGTTGAAGCACACGAGCGCCTCCGTCGGCCTCTTGAGGAACAGGGCGGCGCCACCCTTGTCCACAAGTGCGTCCCTGTCCTTTGGCGAGACCATCAGGATCTCGTTGCACACATGGATGACCTCCTCGTTCATCTTGAGCGACTTGAGGAGGTCCTTCTTTGCGTTCAGGACGACCAGGTTCTTGGGGGAGGCCTTGAGCGCCTCGTCGTACGCGGCCAGCGCCTCCTGGGGCCTGTTCAGCTTCGTGAGCGTAATCCCCTCCCTTATCCTCAGGTCCGGGCTTGCCGGGTTGAGCCTCACGGCCTCCCTTATCGACGTGAGCGCCTCGTCGCGCCTCTCGAGCCAGTCGAGCGCGATTGAGCGCTGGAACCAGATGTCCGGGTCGCGCGGGTCGAGCCTGAGGGCGCGGTCGTAGGAAACGAGCCCCTCCTCGTACCTCCTCAGCTCGATCTGGCAACGGCCCATCGTCGCGTGGGCCGCTTTGTCACCCGGGTCGAGCTCCACGGCCTTCGCATACGACTTCACTGCCTCCTCGTACTCCTTTGCGTAGAAGCAGGCATCCCCTTTGACTCTCCACAACGCGTGGCTCGCCGGGGCCACCAGGAGGCCCTGCTGGGCGTAGTCCACCGCCTCCTTCGGTTTGCCGATCCTGAGAAACATGGTCGCCATGTTGTAATGTATCTCTTGATTCGACGGGTCGTGCTTGAGCGCGAGCCTGTACGCGGCCGAGCACTCGTCGTACTTCTCGGCCCTGTCGAGCGCCACCGCCTTGTCGAAGTGCGCCGCCTTGTTCTTCTCGTCCACGCCTATGATGCGGTCGCACACGTCGACGACTTGGTCGTCATGCTGCAGCTGCTTGTGGGCCTCCTTGAGCCCCTCGAGGATCGGCAGCTCGTCGGGACGCGATTTCAGTATCCTCTCGAAGGTCTTCACGGCATCCTGGGGCCTTCCGGACCTCAGCTGGGCCGTGCCTTTGTCGTGCATCGCCGTCAAATCGTTGGGGTCGTGCTCGAGTATCTTCGAGCACCATGCAACGACCTCGGCGTGCCTGCCGAGCTTCTTGAGACACTCCTTCTTCAGGTCCATCGCGTCCTTCGACCTTGGAGCTATGGTCAGGGCGGCCTCCGCGAAAGTGAGCGCCTCCCCGACCCTGTCAAGCGCGAAGAGCATCTTCGCCTTGTCGAGCAGCGCCTCGTGGTCGCGAGGGTTCAGGATCAGCATCCTGTCGCACACCCCTATGGCGTCCTGGAACCTCTTGGCGCCGATCAGAGTCTTCTTCTTGTTGGAGAGTATGTTGAGGTCGTTCGGGTCGATCCTCAGGGCCTTGTCGAATGACTGGACTGCGTCGTCGTACGCTTCCAGTTCCTCCTGGACCACCCCGAGCTCGTTCCAGACGACCTTGTTGCTTCCGTCCAGCTCGGCCGCCGCCGAGAAGCTCTCGAGCGCCTCCTTCCTGAGGCCGAGCTTGTGCTGTATCCTCCCGAGGTTGTCGAGGCAGTATACGTCCTTAGGGTCCAGCTTCAGGGCCGTCCTGAGGCATTTCGCCGCCTCCTCGCTCTTGCCCGCGAAGTTGAGCGCCGTGGCCCGCCCGATCCAGAGTTCCTTGTCGTCCTTGGTGACCCCTATGCCGTCCTGGAAAGCCTTCGCGGCGTCCTCGTACCTCTGGAGCTTCGTGAGTGTCATCGCCTTCCGCTTGATGAGCTCGACGTCGTCGGGTGTGTGCGCGAGTATCTTGTCGTATGTCCTGACGCTGAGCGGGTTGATCGAAAGCGTCTTCGAGTAGCTGCCGACCGCCGCCTCTATCTCGCCCACGGCTTCCTGCGTCTCTCCCAGGGCCACCCAGAGTTCCTCCGATCCGGGCGCGGCCAGCACAGCGCTCTTCAGGGATGCGACCGCCTCATCCTTCATTCCGAGGGCAAGCGCCGACCGTCCGACCACGCCCATCGCCTCTGGGTTCCTTGGGTCGAACTGAAGGGCGACCTTCGCCGAGTCGTGGGCCATCTGGGCCTTCGTGAACATCAGGTACTTCGACCCGAGCGCTGAGAAAATCTGGGAGAACTCCCACTTCATCTTGCCGATGAAGAGCATGTTCTCCTTCAGCGTCGTGCTTAGCTTCTCCAGCTCCGAGAGCGCCTCGGCGGACCTTCCGCTCCTCTCGAGCGTGTCCACCCTGGCAAGCTCCTTCTTGGCCCTGTCAAGGAGCTTCTTCTCCTTGTTCAACAATGCATCGAGCAGCCCCAAATGAACCCACCTGGCTGACCGCGTCTTAATGTCCTTAGCTTGATAAGAAAGTTGCGAAGGCGCGCCGTCGCGTCTCGCCGCTGCTCTCGATTGGCTCCATCGCCATCCCTCCTCGGATTTTCCCGAGATTGCCGGTCTCAGCGGGGAAATCTCCTAGAGATTTCCTGCTCCGCGCCCGCCGGGAGGTCCGACAGGACTGGCCCGGGATATGCGTCGTTTTGGGAATCTATAAATAATCGTCAGCTCCTTATGCCGAATCAGCTGACAAATCGTCAGACGCGCATGAGGATGGGAATGCGATGAAGCACGGGAATGCGGCGCAAGAGGCGGTCGAAACTGCGCGCGCCATCGACTGGGCCAAGACGCACACGCTCCAAGATCTTGAGGATCTCGCGAACGAGATGTCGGGCCTTGGAGAGGATGTCGCTGACATCAGGCGGCTCCTGGTTAATCTATGCAACATAGAGAGGAGCCTGCAGGACGACGTCGATGCAGTTCCTGGAGCATGTGAGTACGCAGAGGCGTAGAGGTGAAGAGAATGGTGAGTCTGAGGAAACTGAAGACCAAGTCGATGGAGAGAGAACCGGAAGATGACTTCGACAACTATCTGCACAAGAACGTAGTCAACTTCCACCCGCACTGCTATGTGCAGCAAGCGATGCTGGCAGACGCGAAGAAGTTCGATGAGATCTATGCCCTTGAGCACACTCCCGTGCTTGGAGAGACTGAGGAAGACGAGTAGGCCGGTGTTGCAGTCACAGATTGCGAGATGGGCTGAAACCGTAACTCAATGGAACGGAAGTGCAGGTGCCGGGATTTGAACCCGGGCCGTTGGCTTTCGTCCCTCTCCAATTTTCTCTTCTCTGGCAGAGTTGGAAGGCCAAAATCCTAACCAGCTAGATTACACCTGCTCTTGCTCGGAAAACACATTCCCTGATAAGTACTTGATTGTGTGCATCCAGCCGCACTCGGGGCCGCAACCAGCTCCCGACGGTCCACCGCTGTGCACCTGTCGGGCGCTTGTAATCGCGGGATAGCTTCCAGAGAGTGAGTGCTGCGATCCAGCATGAGAGCGGCAACGAGCTGGCCTTGCCGCAGGACGTCCGAGAGGCGCTGACGCTTCCCGCCGATCGAGCCTTGGTGAGGCTCGGACTCTCTCCACGCGGGCTCACACCCGACCAAGCCGCCAAGTTCCTCCGTCACTTCGGGCCCGAAACCATGGTGGAGAATAGGCGTCGGAACGCCGTCGTCGGGTCCATGCTGGACCCTAGAGACCATCTTGTGACAATCCTGTTATTCGCGGGTATGCTCTCGCGGTCTGTTGGATCAGTCTGACTCGGCAATCATATTCTGCGTGGTGCTGATGAGCGCATTCCTGATGTCCTGTCGGGAGTAGGAGACCGAGAAGGCCTCCAAGGGGCTCAGGGAGAGGGTAGCGATGACCGTGATGAGGGATAACGCCCAGCGCGAGGTGAGCTTGTCCGAAGTCGTCCACCCAGACGCTCGTGATACTCGTTATCAGGTCAAAGTGGTTCCCGTTCTTCTGGAGCCATCCGAGCGGGGAGCTGCTCGTGATCAGTTCTCTGACGGCCGCCCTCGCAATGCTCCTGCCGTTCACGCCGCTTGGGACCGTGTTCAGCTTCGTAGGCTTTCCCGGGGGCAACTACCTGGTCCTGCTACTGTTCATGGTCGCGCACATGTCGCTCGCCGAGGGAAGGTCAGCCCGAACCACTCCTCTCCTCCAGGAACTCCCTCAGGACGACGGCCTGGTTATGCTCGGGGTCGTGGTACGAATACAGTAGCGTGACCCTGCTGTTCCTCGACCTGAACGCGATCTTGGCCAGGAGCGC
Organism: Methanobacteriota archaeon; assembly: GCA_037439985.1. GTDB lineage: Archaea > Thermoplasmatota > Thermoplasmata > UBA10834 > UBA10834 > COMBO-56-21. Next base: position 4,884 of record JBBIUZ010000112.1, read on the forward strand.
ACCCTTGCCCCCGAGCTCTTCGCGGTACCGCGCCCTGAACTCGTCCCATCGGTCAGGGTTGGCATGGAACCAACGCCTGAGCTCGTCGCTCGGCCCCGCCCACGACGCGCCGAGCGACCGGGCGAGGAGGCCCGCGAGCATCGCCGCTCCGGTGACG
>JBBIUZ010000113.1:0-5026 GCA_037439985.1 Methanobacteriota archaeon
CTCGCTCTCGGACATTCATGACCGATGGGCCTTATGACCTTTGTGGCACTGCGCACCCCAACGAGTCCACGTTGAAGTCGAAAAGCGTCTCGCGCACGCCGTCAAGCGAAACCTCGAGGACCTTGTTCTTCTGGACGGTCCCGACGACGGCAGCCGAGATATCGACCCGTGCGAACTCGTCGAGGACCGGCTCCGCCCTCGACTCCCTGCAGGTGACGACGAACCCGCATCCCTGGTAGCAGGTCAGCCACTGCAGGAGGCTGATGTCCTCGCTCTGCGGCCTCGGAATCTTCCCGATATCGACGACGGCGCCCGCGCCGCTCGCCTCCAGCAGCATCCCCAGAGTCCCGAGCGTGCCCGCATTGCTTATGTCCTTCCCGGCCGTGAGATAGGGCGCAATCCTGTTCATCGTCTTGAGCTGGCTCCTGACGACCGTCTTGCTCTTCCTGGACGTCGTGTCCCACGAGTAGGGGATTCCCTCGGTGAACTCGCCCACGAGGTCGGACGCGACCACCACGGCGTCGCCCTCGCTCGCCCCACTGCTCAGGACGAGCTTCGACCTGTCGGTCCGGCCGAGGATTGCGACATCCACCGCCTGGTATGACGTATCTGGGTGCAGGTGCCCTCCGACGACTGGGACCCCGAACTTGTCCGAGGCATCTCTCATGCCGTCGACGATCTTCTCCCGCACCTCCTCGTCTCCGCACGCAATCACATCGACCATCGCCACGGGTACGCCGCCCATCGCCGCTATGTCGTTGACGTTGACGAGGACGGCCGAATAGCCCGCCCAGTACGGGTTCCTCTTGATCAGGTCCTGCATTACGCCGTCGGCAGCCATCAACAGGATCTCGCGGCCGCATTTGACGACTGCCGCGTCCTCGCCATAGGCCGCGAGCACGTCGTCCATCTGGATCGGGATGAGCTTCCTGGCGATCGGTCCGATTGGTCCCTTCCTCGTGATGCCCCGGTATGCCCTGATTTGCCTGACCAGGTCTGATAGCTCCACGGACTCCACGGGCACCACATTCGCATAGGCCAGATAAAAGGAATGTGCCTAGAGCTTGAGCTGAGTCGTATCCTTGACATACGAACGGGCGTTGAACGTCTCGATGGCGACATCAATCATGACCTGTAGGAACAGCTCCTTCAGGTCCTTCTCGACCACGATCGGGACGTCGCTGTTCGGCACCTTGTATCCCATCATGGCGAGTACGGTCTTGGCCTCCGCGCGCTCATCGGCAGTGGCCTTCCTGCCGTCTACGGTCCCCGGGATGCCGCACCGCCTGACCTCCATCTCGAACACTGGCCTCTTGAAGAGCCTCTGAAGCGTGTACGCCGCGAGGGTCACGCTCGCGTCGTCGGTCCTGCAGTACCTGACGCAGCTCTCGCCGATTATCTCGAATATGTTCTTCTCCCTTGACATCGAGACGGAGAAGACCTTCGCTGGCTTGATGTCCCTCTCCTTGAGGACGTTCATGTCGGCCAGAGCCTTCAGATAGCCCGTAAGCTCCAGTCTGTGGAGCTTCACGCCCCGTGCGGCGAGCTGTCTCGAGACGCCGCTGATTGACGTCGATTCGCTCTTCAGTATCTCGAGCACGAGCTCCTTCATGTCCTTCTGAGGAGAGAACATGCGGCGATTGGTAACAGATTTGGTAATAAAAACCTATCCGTAGCCAGGCGGACGTCCATCTCGGTCAATCAAGTGAGAACCAGCATCCCGCGGAGTCGATTCCTCGAAGACTTGCGCAAGCCGACACCTCGCGGGGGCCGATATCTGTTCGGCGACAGTGAGACAACCGACTTGCCTGTCTTCCTGTTGGATTTGCCGTCTCTGCATAGCAGATGCTGCCATGTCATACGCAGTCAAGAACGGAGAAGCAGAGACAAGGTCTGAGCTCAGTCTCGGGAATGATCACGCGAAAGGAAGGGTCAGCGGTGGTTGCTCAACCGGCGGCCACAAATCCCGACACAGCCCCACAAACTGCTCAGTGTCCCAGGAGAAAAAGGCATGTCCCCCTCCGAAGACCTTCATCTCCAGATTTCTGATCCCTGTGTGCAGCTCATCGGCCAGAGAAAGCGGGACAACCTTGTCATTCCCGCCGTGGAGGATCTGGGCCGGCGCTAGGACTTCTGTCAGCCGAGCCCTGCAGTCGAGAGGGCGCGATACCTCCAACTGCCGCTTGAACGCGTAGTACGGCTGGCGGCCGTCTCTGAACGGCCCCATGCTCATGAGCACCTTGACGAACTTGAGCCTTGACGGGAGACCCTTGCGCCTCGCTCTAGCCGTGGTCGGTGCAAGGACAAGACTTCTGACCATCTCAGGGTGTCTGAGGGCCAACGCAATCGCGATGCGGCCGCACACAGAGAAGTCTACGACATTTGCCTTCTCGATACCGACTGTCTTCATGAGTGCGACCGTGTCGTCAACCATCATCTCCACCGCGTAGGGCACGTCGGGTTTGCCAGCGCGGCCTACCCCGCGACTGTCGAAGATGAGAACATTGTGTTCTATGGATAGCAGTTCGACGCGTCTCATGTAGGGATGCATGTCTGTCCCTAGTCCCTCAATCAAGGCCATCGGCCGCCCCTCGCCGTGGACCTCGGAATACATATCCAGTCCCCGGACAGTCGCCGTTGGCATTGCAGCACATTCGTCAGCGGAGTCAGACTATGCGCGCGGCAGCTGACTCTGAGCTGCGAGCTGGGTACTGAACCTGGCAGCACCCGGTTGCAAGGCCGATTGGCTCCGTAGAGAGCGCTCTCCCGTCGTGTGCAGAAAAGGCTGTCCGACATTGCCGTCTGACACAAGAGGGGGCCTCGTTTCCCGATGCGTTCGCGCGTCCGCGGGGGCGCGCACTATGACCCGCGCTTGCGTGCGCCCTCACGGACGCGCAAGAGATTCGGTGTTGGAATGCCCCCAGCCGACACCTCGATGCAGGGTCGTCTTCTTCGCGGCTCGCTCGCTTGCCTCGGGCCCCCTGCGTCTGTCGGTTATGCATCTGTTCGCGGCTTTCATGCGCTACAGCACTTCGTCCCTGCGTGACGGGTCCTGCCCCGACCCACAGGACGCACTCGAAGTGCACTCCCTTCCCCTGGACGTTGGGCCTGCCACAGGGACACCGTGTATTCATTCGGTCATTCCCAGCATCCTGGGTTCGATGGACGATTCCATCACAACATCGACATGGGGCATGAGGAGACCTGAGGCGGGGGTCAATCTGTTTTGGGTGAACCGACCAGATGTTCATCTGGCCTTTCGACGAGCCGGGCTCGGTGACAAGACTCTCCCTAGAACCGGAGCGCAGGCCCGACAATCTGCCAGAGTATCAGACCGAGGACGACAAGAGCCAGGGCCAGAACCACGTTGCCCACAACCTTGTCCCTCTGCTCCTTAGTGTAAGTCTTGCCGGTCTTCGACAGCAGATGCTCCACGAAATCGCGGAACAGGTAGCCGCCATCCAAGGGCACGGCTGGAAGCACGTTCGTCAAGCCCACCATGAGGTTCAGCCAGAAGACCCAGTACAGCGCGTTTGCAAGGATCCAGAACGTCCCGTCCGGCATCCAGGCTAGGGCGCCTGCGGGATGGTATATCTCGATCACGGGGCTCCTCAACGGCGCCAGGTGCAGGAAGGGCAGTGCTATGAGCCTCAGAGCGGAGAACGAGTAGTCAGTGAATGTCCGGTCGCCTCTGAAAGGGTTCGAGAGGACCTGCTGGTAGTAACTGGCGTTCTCGACCTGGATCCCGAGGTTCGAGAACCCCGCTCCCAGATATCCGACGTTCCTGTAGCTCGGACTGTTGCGCGACGGAGCGAACTCCTCGTAGTACCTGTACTTGTCCGAAAGCTTCACCGTGGTGATCGTCGAGTTCACGACGAACCCCTTCGCGAAGCTGTCGTAGCTCATCACGGTGACATTGAGGGTCTGGTTGGCATGCATGCCGGCCATGACGTCCCTCAGGATCGCGTCGCTCCGGATGAGGGTGTTGTTCAGCGATACCAGCACCATGCCGGCTCTCAGGCCAGCGTTGGCGGCGGCATACCCACTCGCTGTGAACGCCACGACGATCCCGTCGACCATCTGCACCGAATGCGGTCGCCCTGCGAGATAGTATGACACGTTCACGAGAGCACCGGGGCTGGGGGATAATCTGCGGTCTAGGTCCGTCGTGTTCGAGATGACTGTGCCGCCGACCGAGGTCACGACGCAGTTCGCCGTCAGGCCAGCCCTCGCAGCCGGAGAACCCACGACCACCCCTCCAGTCGTCACCGAGATGAGGGCGCCCTCGTGGGTCGGCTCGAGAGAGGACATGAATAGACAGGAGAACAGCAAGAGTATCACCAGGGAGAGGACTATGTTCGTCGCTGGGCCGACCGCATACACCTTCGCCCTCTTGCTCCGCGGCGCATCCTTCATGTCATTCTCGTCCGGCTCGACGAACGCTCCCACCGGGATGACCAGGAAAACCAGCCCGAGCGAACGGACCTTTATGTCTCCTGCGCGGCTCAGTATCCCGTGGGCGAATTCATGAACCGCTATGGCTATGGCGAGACCGACTATCCCGTATCCTATCGGTATGATCGGGTTTATGCCGGGGATCCCCAGGACGAGCTGAGGCGACGGCGGGCTCTTGATCTGAGGGACTATCGTCGCCTCCCATATCAGAAGAAGCATCATCGCTGCCATAGACAGGAGACATATCCAGAGCGCGGCCGCGCCGTAGCCTGCCCAGAACCTCTTCTTGGACGCGACCTGGTCGATGAGCGCTTTGCCCCTGCGCGTCCTCCACATGAGGAACGGGCCGTACAGGCTCATGCTGTGCCTCTCAAGCCACTTGTTCCTGTTGAGCGCGAATATGAGCGCGATGTACGCCAAGAACACGACGAGGGCGATCACGTAGCCGCTGATCATCCGAGGGAACCTGCGGTCGTCCCATAAGGCTTCTGGTATTAATGCGTTTCATCGTTCTCGCGCGGATGGTCTGCATGGTCCTCTGGCACGAGCTTGTGCCTGGCCCACTCCTCGT
>JBBIUZ010000114.1:0-5020 GCA_037439985.1 Methanobacteriota archaeon
ACCTCGTCGGGGCGAACCTCATCGCGATCGCAGTGGTCAGCATATTCAACTTCGCGATGAATTCGTTCTGGACGTTCAGAGTGGACATGGCCCCCGAGAGATGAGTCACGCCCCGCAGTAGAATTGGATCGGCCCTATTCCGCTCTCGAACAGGCTCAGCACCGGTTCACGACCCACGTGCTGGGTCGCTAGGAGATGGTAGCCATGGGCCGCGAGGAACGCTGGGAGCCCGGTCATATCGTTGAGCCTGTAACACACCACAATGACCGTGACGTTGTACTCGAGTATCTCAGATTCCAGGGCCTGCTCCGTGAGGCCCGGGTATTGCCTGTACGCGACGTCTATCAGCCCAGGGGGTGAGAGCCTGCCGGCCATCGCAGTCATGAGGGGGTCTCCACTTACGACCATCTGGCCCGGGCTGGAGTGCTGACGGATCAGCTCCGAATAGTACTCTTGGATCGGCTGCGACTGAATCACGAGCCCGTACGCCCCCAAACCGGAGGAAACGAGCACGCCCGCCAGGGCAACGGCGACGACGTGACGGACGGAAGGCGACCTCCTTCTCGGAGTCGCAGCCCGCACGCCCTTCCCGAGCGAGGCGCTCCTGGAATGGATCGTCTCGGAGATGAACGCCCCGGCGAGGATCGCGAGCGGGGGGCTCAGCATCACGAGGTGATGGAAGAACGTGAGCGGCTGGAAGACCATGAACGCGAGCAGGACGAGCGAAACGGAGAGAAGGAACCTGTGCTCGGGCCGTTCCCTCCACATCCTTCGGACCCACGCGATGGGGAGGAGGTAGGCCAGGTTGACGCCGAAGTAAGCCGGCACACAGAGTTTCAGGCCGAACTCGAAGCCTCTGTGGCCCTGATCGAACACCATTCCCTGAATCGCATTGCCCGGCCCCAGCGCAATCATGAACAGTCCGAGAGGGATGGCGGAGGACGCGACAAGGACCAGCGCGTCTACCGCCCTCCGCCCACGCTGCTCTTTCACGCTAGCCCATTCGACAGCCATGAACGCAAGCATTCCGATGAGCCCGAGGACGCCGAGGAGCTTCGCGGCGGTCGACAGACCAACCATCACGCCGGCAATTGCGAGAGCGCCCCTGTGCCCTCTCGTAACGTATGCGAGGAACGGGAGCAACGAGAACGCGAGGAAGGAACTCGATATGGCATCAAGGGAGAACAAGCGGGACTCCCTGAGGAAGGCGAAATCCACCGCGAGCAGGAGTCCCGTCGCGAGCATGCCTGTGCTCCCAGCAAGGCGCCTAGAGGCCGCCATCGAGACGGCGATGGCCGCTATCGAGAGCAGGGCAACAGAGGACCTGAGGATCAGCACGCCCCCGCCGAGGAACGCGCCCATGTAGAACGCCAGGGGGGCTTGGTCGCAGGGCAGGTTCGAGTACAGCCGGTATCCGTGGCTCACCATGAAGCTTCGCTCGAGCATGACCCCCTCGTCCACGCCATCGCTCGAGAAGCACCACCCGATGTGGTACAGCCTGAGAAATGATGCCAGGGCAAGCACCAGGAGTGCGGCGACGAGCACCCTCCTTCTGCCCGACTTGATCTTCCCTAGCGCCCGCACGTAGGTCCCTTTCCCGACGAGAAAGAGCTACTACCCTATTGATTCTAGCGGAGCGCGGTCAACCCAGGAGATCCTGGAACTCCTTCACGAGGTCAGGATGCCTCTTCTCGATGGCCTTCAGGATCGCGATTGTGGACATCTTCTCGACGCCCACCATGTTCAGCGTGTCGATGACCTTGTTGAAGGTCTCATCGGAAAGGGTCACGAGCTTCTCCTTGGCCATCCAGTTCCTGTACAGCTGATTCTCGAGGAGGTCCCTCCAGCCCTTCTCGTACCTCCGGAGCGAACTCTCGCTGAAGTTCCTCTCCCTTGCCGCCTTCGCCAGCACCTCGCCGGCGACCTTGGCCGCCTTGCAGCTGTTGGATATTCCGCCGCCAGTGATTGGGTCGATCTGTCTCGCGGCGTCCCCCACTAGGAGCACGCCATCCGCGACCGTCTTGTCTATCGGCGCGCATATCGAGACTGCGCCGCTGACCATCTCCAGGGCCTTGCCCTTCCGCAGCCTCGGATCGCCCTGGATGAACCTGTCCAGATGCATCTTCACGTCCCCGGGCTCCGCGAGCTTCGTCAGCTGCATGCCGATGCCGACGTTTGCGGTCTCGTTGTCCTTGGGGAATATCCAGATGTATCCTCCGGGGGCCTTACTCCCCAAGATGAACTCGCAGTAGTCCGGCTCGTGGTTGATGTTCGTGAGCCTGTACTGGAAGCAGCTTGTGATGTCCCTGGGCGCGAGGCTCGTGTTTATGCCAGCCCACCTGCCGACCTGGGACTCGAAACCGTCCGCTCCGACCACGCACCCGCAGGGAATCTCTTTCGTCTCTCCGAACGATTTCACCTTCACGCCGACGACCTTGTTCCCCTTCCTGAGGAGCTGCACCGCGGACGTCTTGAGCTGGAGGTCTGCCCCCGCCCGGATGGCGTCCCTGGCGAGCAACTTGTCGAAGAAGACCCTGTCGATGACAATGCCGACCTCGTTCCCGGCCATCTTCTCGGATAAGTAGAACGGCTTGCCGTTCGGCGCGACAATCTTGGCGCCCTTGACCTGCCTCGCGACGCTCTTCGCGTCGAGCTTGATCCCGACCGAATCCAGCCAGTTCCTCGAGATGCCCTCTCCGCACCTCACTGGCGAACCGATCTCCTGCCGCTTCTCGATCATCAGGACCTTCGCGCCGCCCTTGGCAGCCCACTTGGCGGTCATCGAGCCCGCGGGCCCAGCGCCGACGACGACCACATCGTAGTCGGCCATCTACCTCCCTCCCGCCATCTTGATGGCTCCTGCGGGGCACACCTTGATGCATCTCTTGCACACAGTGCAGTCGTCGTTGAACTCGAGCACCACCTCGTTGAGGTAGATCGCGTTCACCGGACAGGAGCCCACGCAGGCCCCGCAGTGCATGCACTTCGTCACGTCGACCTCAAACTCGTCTAGCTGCCTGTCCATGATTATCAACTCACGTGTACTCGTCCCCGTGCTTCTTCCTCCATTCTGCGAGGGGCATGGAGAACTTCTTCTCCACCTCTGTCCTGTAAACAGGGCCGGAGTTGTATGCGCAGAACGGTATGATCCTCCCATCTGGGGTCGTGTAGTGAATCATGCATCTCTTGACCCGCTCGATGTCGTAGTTGTACGAGTCCATGAAGTGCATTGCTCCCACGTACATCATCTTCCAGCTGAACTTCGCAAGCTCCGACTTGGTCGACTCGGAGAGCACGCCTCTGAGAGACCTCAGGAAGTCGACGCTGCTCATTCCCTCGGGCATCGCTTTTCTGTCGAGATACTTGTTCAGCAAGCTGAAAGCCTTCATCTTCGAGAACACCTTGAACTTCTTGGCCTCGGCCTTCCCAGCAAGCTCGTACAGTTCCGCGAAGAGCGGCTCCACATCGATGAATCGTGTCACCGGGACAATGTGCTCGGGGTCCTTGACGTACATGTAAGTTGCGATGCCGCAGTTCGCGTGCGTCGTCAGCGTGATCTTCGGGTCTCCGTAGAGCGAGGTCCACAGCTCTGATACCGGTGCCACGACGGGCACGGGATACCAGTCAGTGGTTCTGATCATCCCCTTCGACTGGGCCTCCATGTCGTGCGCGAGGTCGGGGAGCGTGTACCTGCCGTTTCGCAGATCCTCGTTGCTGATCCTGCCTGTGAACGCCACCGGCTGGAAGTTGACGCCCCTGACGACGTCCATGTTCTCGAGTGCGTAGTGCATGATGGGCCATACCTGGTCGTCGTTCACGCCCTTGACGATCGTCGGCACGAACACTATCGATGAGTGATGCTTCACCTTCCGGAAGTTCTCGATGACCTTCTTCTTGACATCGAGGAGGTTCTTGCCCCTCGCCCGGAGGTATATCTCTTCTCTCAGTCCGTCGAACTGGAGGTACACCGTGTTAAGGCCGGCATCGCTCGCCTCCTGGCAGAATTCGAGGCTTTTGGCGAACTCGATGCCGTTCGTCGCGACCTGAATCTGGGCGAACCCCAGGTCCTTGGCAGCCTTGATTATGTCGATGAACCGCGGGTGGATCGTCGGCTCCCCTCCCGAGAACTGGACCGCGGGTGTCGGGACGGGCCGCTCGTCCCTGAGGAGCTTCAGCATCTTCACGACCGTATCGTAGTCGGGCTCGAACACGTACCCTGCCTGGTTCGCGTTGGCAAAGCATATGGGGCAGCGGAGGTTGCACCTGTTGGTCAGGTCCACGTTCGCCAGCCCGGTATGGCTCAGGTGCAGGTTGCACAGGCCGCAGTCGAACGGGCACTGCTTCGCGTTTGTTATGGCCGGATTCAGCACACCTGTCCCGTCCTTCGCCCATTTCTCCGCCCTCAGATACATCTCGGCGTCGGACCAGACGACGTCCTTGAATGTGCCATGCTTCGCGCAGGTCTTCTCCATGACGACCTTTCCGTTCTCCTCACGGATCGCGGCCGGTATCACGGCGAGGCACTCCGGGCACAGGCTTTCCGTTTTCTTCGGGAGGCCCTGTGGTATCGCGCTCTTCTTAGTGAGCATCTGATCGCATCCCGATGCAGGATTTCTAGGCAATCATTTAAATGTTATGTCGCTTATCGAGCTACATATGGACCTGAAAAAGGTGGTCGAGCAGTTCGGGGGGGATTTCGACGCGCTCATGAAGGATTACGTCGACATATCTGGAAGCCTCGCCCGTCTCGGGCTCACCGACTACGAGTCCAGGTCCTACATCGCGCTCGTGGCTCTGGGCAACACATCGGCCAACATTGTAGCTCAGGTCGCACTGATTCCGAGAACATCTGCGTATAAGGCCCTGAAGGGGCTGGAGCGGAAGGGCTTCGTCCTGGAGTTGAAGGGACGTCCCGTTGCGTTCGCGGCCGCCGACCCGTCCAAGTTGGCCGAGGACTTCGCCGCGCGGATCAAGGATTCGTTCGCCAGAATCTCCCGGGTCAAGGACATGCTCTCGGAGC
>JBBIUZ010000115.1:0-1959 GCA_037439985.1 Methanobacteriota archaeon
CGCCAAGGTGTCAGGGTTGGCCATCAGCCGGCAGCATCCGGACCTGATCAGGCAGAAGTACGGGATCGAGAGCACGCGGGTGTACTGGCTGGCGACGCGGGCTGGCCAGGATGTGATCTCTCCGACGAACCTCGGCATGCTCACCCACACGATGATCAAGTTCGTCGAGGAGAACGCCTGCGGGGTCATCCTGCTTGACGGGCTCGAGTATCTCGTGTCGAACAACGACTTCAACAAAGCCCTGCGGGTCGTCGACCAGGTGAGCGACCACGTGGCGGAGAGCAAGTGCCGGATGATCGTCCCTGTCGACCCCCGGGCATTCGACCAGAAAGAGCTGGCTCTGCTCGAGCGGAACATGGAGAAGATCGCGGGCCCCCAGACCAGGTGAGTCTACGACGCGAGCGTTGCAGTCGCGGACAATACTAGCTCGGAGGCGAGCGTACAGGCCCCGATCGAACGCATCAGGTTCCCCCTACTCCTCATCCCCTCTATGCCCCAAACGAAGTAGCTGACGATGGCGTTCGTTTCCGCGAGGAAGAACCCGAGGACGAGGAGGAATACCCCCGCCGCGGCGTCGCCCTGGCCGCCGACCATCGAGTTGAGAGCGAGGTATATTGCGTACGTGACCCCCAGGACGACGGGGCCCAGGGCATAGGCGGTCATCCGCATCATCGATATCGTCGGCTTGAGACGGTTCTTCAGGGTCGTCTCGAGCTCCCTCAGGTCCCTGAGATACGTGGCCAGGTCCATCGCGAGCATGCCGGCCCCTAGCTCATCCTTTGATGCCGCCTCCCTGACGACCCTGAGCCCTTCGACAGCGTTCATCGCAGGACCCCGGGCCGCCTCGAGGTCAGCGGCCTCGTCAAAGTCCTGACCTGCAGCATTCGTCCTGAAGGAAATCCTCTGCACGAGGTCGGACGAGTCAGCGCCCAGGTCGTGCGCGGCGCGGTTGAGCGCGGACTCGAAGTTCTCCCCGTCGAGCATCCTGGACCCTGTCTTGAACAGCGCGTCCTCAACCCCCACCGTGCTATCGAACTCCCGCGCACTGCCGCAGGTCACGAGCCAGGTCGATACCGGTCCAGAGCCCACGAGGAGGAGCAGCACGTAGGTTAGCTGGCCGTCTGTCAACGCGACGGCGGCCATGCAGGCCGCACCTGTCACAGCGAGCGCAAGTCCGAGGCCCGTGAGGTGCTCCCGGACAGCATGCCTGCCTCTGGCATTTGTCTCCAGGGGGTGGCGGGCGATTGCGCCCATGGCCACCAGGAGCGCGACGGCGGGGAAAAGCACGTTCATGAGGAGGACCATCTGAACCGTTGGCAGCGCGCCGCCGCTGGAACTCGGGGTGGCGGTTCCCGCGGGGCCCTGGAGGGAGAAGAAGTCCCACGAGAGCATTGGCAGGAACGAGCCGACCATGAGCGGCAGCAGAATGCCCACGCCGAACATGATCATGCTGGGCGCGGACAGCGATAGCGCGTACTCCTCGATTCTCCTCTTCGCGCCAGAGACCATCGCGCCGTTCGCCCTATCCAGCGCCCTCCGCTTGCCGTCCTCGGTGGATTCGCAGGACGCAATGACCATCGCGTTCAGGGAGTCTTTCAACTCCCCACTGTATCTTGACCACCGGCGTCCCAGCGCGTGCAGCGAGTCCTCGAAGCTGCCCTGCGCGCCCATGACGACGCTCCAGATGCATCCGCGAAGCTCCTTTGAACAGGCGTTCTCCCGCCTGGAGGCGAACCGTATTGCCTTGGAGAGCGAGGGCTCGTGTCTGAGGCTCATTATCATGAGGTTGACCGATTCGGGAGAGGCCTTGAGAACCAACGCGGCATGCCTGCCAGCAGCGCTACGTGGGTAGGCCAGCACTGCCTCGCGAGCAACAAGCGGGAGGACGGCCATGGCCAGCACGAACGGGATCGCATAGCTCAGTTCCGTCAGCGCGATCGTCGGGACAGCGACTGAGAC
>JBBIUZ010000115.1:1969-4929 GCA_037439985.1 Methanobacteriota archaeon
GGCGAGCATCAGCCACATGGCCGCCTGCGCCGCCCTGACGACATCGTCGGGCGAGAGGTCGATCTCCGCGAGATCGAGGCATGAGCAGAGTTCGGCGACCTGCGTCATCTCACCCCTTCCCCGGCGGCTCGAAGTTGTCAGGAGCCTCCTCGAGGCGGAGGCCAGTGCCTTGCACATCGACGCGTAGGTCGCCCTGGGCTCCTCACCCGCCTCCTTCGGCATGCACCCAGCTCCTCCATTCCCTGAGACCCGCCTCGGGCCCAGCCGGGTCGAACATGCACCTCGTGAGCACTTCGTTCGATCTGACCCGCCACTCGTCGGGCCTTGCGGACCTGAGCCCGTTCGGCACTATAGGGCCCTCGGATGCCAGTTGGTCGGCATGCGCCCTCGTCTTGATGATCTCAATAAGGCCCTCGGGGCCCACGCCCAGCGCATTGGCGATGCCCGCTGCGGTCTTGCACCTCGGCGAGAACTCAGGGGTCGGCTTCGCGCATGCGCACCCTGGCTCTGTATCGAAGAGGCTGACGAGCTGGACGCCAGCGGTCGTCTGTCTGATCTCGGCGACCTCGACGACCCTCCTGGAGAATCTCGTGCCGTCGGGCAATCTCACCAGTCCGATCACGACGACTATGTCGGTCGAGGAGAACGCCCTCTCGGACACGCCCAGATCCTCCACTGCTCTATCCAGCACGCCCTTCGCGGAGTTCCCGTGAATCGTCCCGAGCACGCACGAGCCAGCACTCCCGGCCCGCATGCTCTCGTAGAGCACTTGAGCCTCCTCGCCTCTTACCTCGCCGATGACTATGGCGCTCTCTCCCATCCTGAGGCTCACCCTGAGGGCCTCCTGGGCGGACGAGGAGCCCCTCTTGCCGCTGCCGTCAAACCTGAGCGGTTGGATGTCATACCCGAAGGACTGCATCCTAGCCACGGATATCTCGGGCGTGTCCTCGATCAGCAGAATTCTCTGCGACCTGGGGAACTCGAGCATCATCGCCCCGAGCAGGGTCGTCTTGCCAGCGCCCCTGCTCCCCGCGACCAGCACGGTCCTCCTTCCTATCACGCAGGCCCACAGGAAGCTCGCTAGCAGGGGCGAGAGCGAGCCGTTGGCAATCAGCATGGGAATGGTCCACATGCCCTTCGAATGCTTCCTAATGGCCAAGGAGACGCCCTTGTCGCTCAGGGGTGGGCTGACGAGGGTGACGCGCGCGTCGAGCCGCTTCATGTCCGCCTCCAGCACGGGGTGCGCCTCCGAGAACGGCAGGCCGGTCTCGAACTTCACCCTTGACACGAAACCCTGGAGGTCTTTCCTGCCGATGAAGACGTTCGTCCGACACTTCTGTCTGACGCCCTGCATGGCATCGGAGCGCAGCACGACGTGGACGGGTGTCTGGCCAGACGGGGAGTCGACATAGATGTCCTGGACCAGTCCATCCTCAAGGAGGGTCTCCAGGATGCCGTACCCCGCTGTGTATTTGCACAGGACATCGGCCAGCCGATCAGCTTCCCTCTCCAGGTCACTCACGACAGCGTCCGCGCCCTTCCTGGACGCCAGCCTGGAGTAGAGGAAATCTTTGCCCTTCGCCCTTATGTACGGTCTCACCGTCGCGAGCGAGTTCACCTGAAGGTCCCCTGGCATCCGGGCAGTCACGGCCTCGATTGCCTCCGCAAGCGCCTGGACCTCAATGGGGTTCAGAGCGTATTCGGGCGGGTCGATGGTATACGCCCCGAAGCTGGAACTCGGCGGGGACGCGATGCTCACGCGGACACCAGACACCTCATAGCGGGTGATGACATTGCGCTCTTCGATTCCTGGCTCCTCCACCCAGGACGACGCGAAGCACGGACGAGTATCCAGCCTGACCGGGTTCCCGGGCACGCCCTCCTGTCCGCCTCCGACGAGCTTCGGCTCGTCTGTCACTTGACGAGTAGTAGTCTGACTCGCTGCCAGTATTCTTGGCGGCGGCGCCCTCGCCCTCACCTTCCGGCCTCCGTGCGGTTCTGGGCGACGTTGACAATTTCCTCAAGGCACTCAGCCGCCTTCGGGCACTCGATACGGGCCATGCCCTGCTTCAGTTTCTCGGACACGGCTGGTGGGTCTGCCACGTAATTCACGGGATCATCCAACAGACACTGCCTGGTCGCGACGAGCCACCGCTCCCTACTGGCAGGGCATGTCCGACACCTTCTGTCAGACGGCCGATGCACGGACAATATCGCCCTGTTGAGGGTCGCGAGGTCCGACGCCGCGATGGTCGCAATCCTGACCATCTCCCCCCTGTACCTCTTGTGCATGAACCTCTTGAGCACTATCGCCTCGGGCCGCGCCCCCTCTGACAACACCGTGAGTACTGCCGAGAGGCACTTTCCGTTCCCGAGGTCGTGTGCTCCCTTGCACTCGGAGCAGTCGATATCCAGCTGGAGCCCTTCGTCCTCGGAGTACGTGTGCGCGCAGCCGGCCTCGGGTCTTATGGTCGGCGCAAGCTTCTTGGAGGGACCTTGCCGCGACGTCACGGATCGTTCAACACCCTGAGGGCTCTTCTACCGTCCTGGTGGCTGTAGCATACTTGTAACCGGGAACGAGGTGGGACACCGTGAGGATCCGACAGACGATGAGGGGTGATTGTTCGGCGGTCGCCGGCTTCTTCGAGGACCTACCAGTGCTCCTGTTCGTCCTCTCTGGGGTGGTTTCGCTGGTGTTCACGAGCGTGTCCGTGACCGAGCGCTTGGCCGCCGCCAGGCTCCAAGAGACCATGGACGCAGTCGCCGCAGACATCGCGGACTCAGTCGTGACCAGAATCCTCTCCTCGTCCGGGGATGGATCTCTGCCGGTGGTGTCATCTGTCGACGTGCGCGACCTGGCCGACGCGGCCGGCCGTTTCAGCGCAGGCCGCGGCTACGCGGTATCCGTGCTCATGATCCATCCGGTTTTCGTGGGCATTGCGAATCTCAATGGAGGACCC
>JBBIUZ010000116.1:0-4922 GCA_037439985.1 Methanobacteriota archaeon
CCTATATGCTCAGAATCCGAGGCAAGGCCGCCGAACCTGAGCATATAGGACCCGTTCCCCTATAATATACTTGTTGCACTGAGCGTTGCTGTCAGATACAACTGACCTATGACTGACCTGCCATCCTAAGTCCCCTCTTCCATTCGCTCTCCCGCGGCCGTGAGCATGTGCAGGATGGCGGTCCTCAGCCTGACCTCCCCCGCCCGGGAGCTCAGAATTCCATCCTGGCCTCCATATGTAAGGCTCCTCTGCTTCGCCCACGACCTCCGTCAGCGGTTCTGAGGGACCGCCCAGCCTCTTCTTTGAGCAACCTGCCTATCGCCCCTCAGTCCCTTCTCCCGAGGCGGAGATCGGCGATCAAACACATCCCATCCCGAATGAGCCTTCGCTCACTCAGCCAGACGATGTGGGCGCCGGACGTTACGAGAGACGCTGAGGATCATGTGTCATAGCTTCACCGCGATCGTCGCGATCCAGCCGCCGGTATGTGTGGCGCTCGCGGAGCTCTCTGAGATCATGTAGCCGTCCTGGGGCATCTTGATCTCTTCCACCATGTCGCCGAACACGTTCCTTATCTTGGCCAGGGCCGCACCCTTCTTGACCCTGTCCCCCAGCTTGACGGCGTACTCGACGAGGCCGCCCTTCTCGGACCACACCTCATCCCTGTGGTAGCCCGTCTCCCGGATGACGATGCTCGAAGTGATTCTCTGAGGTGTGCCGTTCACGATCCCCAGATAAACCAGCACATTCCTCACCGCAACGTATCCGGCTTCCACGCTGCCCCAGTCTATCATCTTCCCGCCACTCAGTTCGATCGTTATGTTGGGGATGTTGACCGCGCTCGCGACACTGCCGTGGCTGGCCGCCAGATTCTGCAAGGCGAACTCCTCTGGCGGAAGCTCCTCGAGCACGGTCAGGCCGGTCGCCTCCGCTAGCCGGTGTACCTTCGTCTTCAAGTCGCCCAAGAGGCGGTCGATTAGAATCACAGGCACGGTTGGTCCCATCGTGTGAAGGTCGACGATGGTATCGTGCTTCTTCGCCACCTCCCAGATCTTGGCGGTTATCCTCTCTGAGATGTACCCGTTCGCCTTGCCCGGATAGAGCCGGTTCAGGTCAACATCCGCTTCGGGTATTCCGCGGACGCCGAAGCTCAGCCCGTCAGGGTTCATCACGGGCATGATGGTGATGGTTCCTTTGATCTCCTTGTCCTCCAAGTAGTCATAGAGCCTCCACAAGCTCGCCTGGCCGGTCAGCTCGTCTCCATGTATCCCTGCTCCTATGAACACTGAGGGGCCAGATGCTCCCTTGTACTGGATGACCGGAAGCGCGATCCGGCTCTTGTCCGCTCTCTCTCCTATCTCAAGCTCGTTCCTAGAGGCCTTGACAGACATGCTACGACCCGCGGGGTAATCGGCAATCCGTCTTCTAGTAACTTTCCTTTCCATGAGTCACTGGATTCCGTGGACTGTGTAGCGCGCACAAAGCGTCGCTGGAAGGAAGAAGGGGTATCCTTTCGCCTTCCCCCTTGCAGTGCTGCGTCCAAGAATCCACGTTTAGGGGTCCTCTATCCCTCTAGGGGAAGACATCCCAGCAGTATCTCCGCTCCATAACGATTTGATCGATTCTTGGGAGTTATCGGACGCAGCACCCTTACAGGGATAGTAGATATAGCCGCGGCTGTCTCATGTGATAATCCACGGTTGCGCGTGATGATTCAGCTGGGAAACGGCATCCTGCTCGAGATGGACGGATGCCGATTCAGGTTCGATCCAAGAAGGGTCGAGGGGGACGATGTCAGCATGATCTCGCACGCCCACACGGACCATCTGCCGACATCGTTCAAACGCCTCGCGGCCGTCTGCTCCCCGGTGACCAGGGACTTCGTAGAGGCGAGGAGGAAGAAGTCCATCGAGGCGTGCTTGGATGCGCGCGTGAGGATGCTCGATGCCGGCCACATCGCCGGCTCAAACATGTTCCTGGTGGAGGGCGAGAAGAGGGTCCTGTACACGGGCGATTTCTGCACGAGGGAGAAGGAGAGCACGGGTGCTGCATCTCCCCAGAAGTGCGACGTGCTGATCATGGAAGCGACCTACGGGAAGCCGAGGTACGTGTTCCCGGCGCACGGCGAGATGATGTCGATCGCCAGGGATTGGCTGAGCGACATCGTCAGAAGCGATGGGACGGCGGTGCTGTTCGCGTATCCGCTCGGGAAGTCGCAAGAGCTCATCGCCACGCTGAGGGACATGCCGATCGTGCTAAACCCGACGATTGCGGAGAACAACCGCATCCTCAGGAGGCACGGATACGACCTCGTTGACAGGGAGTTCGACTCGCCCAAGCCGCCGTTCGTGTACATCACCTCAGGCTGCGGCAAGGACGCGGCGAGGGTCGCGGCTCTCAAGAGGCGTGGCGCGAGGACCGCGGCCTTCTCCGGGTGGGCGCTGGACAAGGGCTTCCGCCACCAGATGAGCGTGGACGAGGCTTTCGCGATCTCGGACCACTGCGGCTACGACGAGCTCATCGAGTTCGTGCGCATGTGCAGACCCGATAGTGTTTTCACGACCCATGGCTTCGCGCAGGAGCTGGCCGTTCATATCAAGAGGACGTTGGGCATCGACGCGCTCCCGATCATCGCAAGGCAGAGGACGCTCGATCACTTCTGCTGAGGCGTCTCCTTGGCGCTGCTCCACGAGCGCGGGTAGGTCCCGGGAGCCATCAGGACGCGGTAGACATCGACCGCGAGCCCCTCGGACCGCTTCATTATCTCCTGAGGGTCCATGAGCATCCTACCGAGGCCGACCCCTTCCCCGACGAGGGTCATCACGGAGACGACATCCCCCTTCCTCAGGCTCTCTTCCACCTCGACTATCCCTGGGATGGCCAGGTCGGCCCCGTGGCAGATCGCGTCGACGGTCGAGTCCTTGATCTCGATCTTCGGTATATGTGCGAGGAGGGCCTCCTTCGGATGGAGCATCTTCCTGAGGGGCGCGCTGTTCCCGGACCTATGCTCCTCCATCGCGTCCCTGAGATCGTGGAGCGTCACGGCAAGATCCTCCGTGAGCGACCCGCCTCGTGTCCTTCTCAGGTCCTGCAGATGGGCGCCGATGGCCAGGGCATCCCCAAGGTCCACCGCCAGGCTCCGGATATAGGTCCCGGCATCGCAGTCCACGGTGAACAGCACGTCCCTGTCGGATATTTCGAGCAGTTCGAGGCTGTGGATGCGTCGGGACCTCATCTCGCGCTTGACGGCAGACTTCACGGGAGGCGTCTGGTAGATCTCGTCGACGAACTCCTTCGAGACATCCTCGAGCCTCTTCCGGTCGATGTTGGCGTGCATCCGCATGACCCCCACGTACGCCTTCGTGCCCACGTGGAGTGCGTCCATTGCGCGCACGGCATCGCCGAGGCCGACCGGCAGCACGCCCGTCGCCCTCGGGTCGAGGGTCCCGCCATGGGCCGCCTTGGAGGCCCCCACGATGTCCTGGACCCAGCTCGTGACCTGATGCGATGTGGGGCCGCCGGGCTTGTCCATGACGACCACGCCGTTTCTGAGCAGCTCCTCGACCGACCTCTCCTCCGGCTTTCTGCCAAAGGCGGAGCTAGTGGGCCTCTTCGACTTCACGAGCATTCTCTGCATCTGTCTTCCTCGCCTTCTCCTCGATGATGTCCGTCACCTTCTCCGCGGCGATGTCCGAGGAGTCCACCCAAAGATCGTAGGTCGACCTGTCGGAGGGGTCGATCCCGTAGTACGCGATATACCGCTTCGTCTCAGACCGTTCCCTCGTCCGCATCTCTCTGAGCACCGTTTCCAGGTTCTTCTTCTCGCGCTTCGCTATCCGCTCTGCCCTCACGCACTCTGAGGCGGTGACATAGACTGCCAGGACGGGCACCTTGTTGCTCTTGAGTATCGGGCCAGCCATGCGGCCCTCTATCACGATGTCCTCGCTCGCCTTTGCCAGTTCGAGCATTCGTGAGTCGAGCTCCTTGTCGATGGTCTCGTCCTCTTCTGCGAGCCTTCCGAACGTCTCGAGGTCGACTTTCCGCTCCAAGGCCATCTGCCTGAAGATCTGCCCGACGACGACATGCTCGTACCCGAGTCGGTCGGCCACCAGCATGCAAATGGTCGTCTTGCCGCTTCCAGGTGGGCCCGAGATGGCTATCCTCATCGCGCCGTCCCCCTAAGGCGCATCAGGCGAGAGCGCGACATCGCCCTCCTCCATCTTCCTGAGCCTGCTGGAGAAGCTGACGTACTTCAGGACCCTAGTGAGGAGCTGGCTGAAGGGCAGGGTCAGCAGCGAGTAAAGCAGGATCCAGTTGGGCAGGATGTTCGACAGGGTCATGTCCACGTCGAGCGCCCACGGGACCGAGAACACGGTCGAGCTCGTCGTCGGGATCGTTATGTAGACGAAGTTCGAGAGCCACGCGAAGATCGGGATGATGACGAGCATGGTCACCGGCATGAGCTTCAGCTGCGTCTGGGACGCCTTCATAGACTGTGCCAGTATCTGCGGCTGCATCTCGGTGAGCTTCCTCAGCTTGTAGGTGTTGTTGTCGGCTCTGGCTTTCCTAAGTTCCCTCTGGAAGTGAGAGGCGATCCTCTGGTTCCTCGCCTGACCCACCCAGTCGACGAAGAAGTGCCTCACGATGATCGAGAAGAAACTCATCAGCAGGCCCGTGAACAGCAGCGTGAGCACGGGCTCGCGCCCGCCGAACCCGACGAGCGGCTCGAGGCCCAACCCCACGATATGCCCCAGCCCCTGTCTCAGGTTGTTGTCGAACATCACGAAGATGGCGACGAGGAATGCCATCATGACGATGAGCTGGTTGCCCATGTCAGGCGCCGGCGGTTTCTGCCCTCTTGGGGCCGGCCCCCTGCCGCTGACCATGACCCTACTCGCCTCCGAAGAAGCCTCTCAGCACAG
>JBBIUZ010000117.1:0-3880 GCA_037439985.1 Methanobacteriota archaeon
GTGCTGGGCGATCCTGCGGAGCCGGTCAGGGCCTACGAGCGCCTCCGGACGAAGATGGACGTCCCGAGGCTCTTCACAGACCAGTGGCGGCGCACGGAGATTGGGCTCAGGGAGGGAGTGGACCCGGGGAGAGTGAGAGAGCTGCTCCAGGACATGGACGTCGAAGTGCAGACCACGGGCTTCGCGGTCCACATAATGCAGAAGGGCATGGACAAGTTCCGCGGGGTCGAGAAGTGCTGCGAGCTGCTGGGCATGACCCCGGGGCAGGTGGCCGCGTTCGGCGACTCGGACAACGACGAGAGGATGGTCCGCGAGTGCGGCTTCGGGATCGCGGTCGCGAACGCCTTCGACGAGACGAAGCGGGCGGCCTCGTACGTCACGAAGGGCGAGGACGGTGCCGGCATAGTCGAGGGACTGCGCTGGCTGGGGCTTGTGTAGTGGTCCCGTGGGAAGGTTTTATGGCCTGCGCGGGCCCTTGAGACAGTGCGATGACGATGATAGGCATGTGCCATATGTGCGGACGGCCCGCGACGGACACGTGCCCGATATGCGGGCTGCTCGTCTGCCCGGCGGACTCGGACCCCGCCACGCATGTCTGCAGGTTGTGCGCCGGGGGCAAGGGAGCCGGCGCGAAGGGCAGATCGAGACGAACGATCGCCTGAGAGGGCGCTCAGAGCAGCCTCTTCGCGTCCTCTTCAGTGATGCCAGCGGCCTTCAACAGGTACTTCAGACCCTTCTTCAGGATCATGTCCTTCGTCTTGTCGTCCAGGAACTTCTCCATGACGATGGGCGCCCTCTGGACGTACTCGACGCCGAACTCGGAGTAGTAGTACCGCGCGTTGTCAGGGTCCAGCTCGGCGGCCTTGAGGTACGCCTGCTCGGCCTCGTTGAACCTGCCGATCTCGAGCAGGTACGCGGCGTACGACGAGTGGTAGATCGGGTTCTTGGGATCGAGCTCGACGGCCTTCCCGTAGAGCTCCATGACCTCCTCCTGGGAGAGCTTGGGCACGCCGACCGACGCCTCCGCCTTCCCGAAGTACGCCTCAGCGCACTTCGGGTCCGCTCTGATGACCTTGGTGAACTTGGCTACCGCCTGGTCGAACTCGGCGCCTGCCAGCGCCTCCTGTGCATCCATCAGGTCCTTCTCGATTCCGGCCATGTGAGCTACACCCGACCCACGAGCCTGCTATGGGCGGCCTCATCAATGCCCACAGGGCGTATAAAACGTTTCCATCGAAACGTCGGGAACGAGGACATCGGCATCTGAACTGCAAAACGCTTTTATCGAGATTCATGGTTGACGAATCGTGCGTCAAGGAAGGTGCCGAAGATGATGCCCGGCGGAAGGATGAACCCCAAGCAGATGAAGGCGATGATGAGGAGGATGGGGATACAGCAGGACGAGATGCCAGACGTCGACGAGGTTATCATCAGGACCAGGACGAAGGAGATCGTCATCAAGGACGCCGCGGTGACGGTGGTCACCGTCCAGGGACAGAAGACATTCCAGGTCATGGGAACCCCTGAGGAGCGCGAGAGGAGGAAGGAGGAGCCAAGGCCCGAGGAGGGCGAAATCCCCGACGAGGACGTCAAGCTCGTGATGGCCCAGGCGGGATGCACGGCCTCGGAGGCGAAGAAGGCGCTCGAGGAGACGGACGGCTCTCCCGCAGAGGCCATCCTGAAAATCATGAGTTCGCAGTGAACGAGGGCGCGGCGGCACTCTCCGGCTAGCACATCTGGCAGACACCCCACAAAGCTTAAAGAACGGGCGGACATTCCGAACCCCGAAGCTGGTCGACATGAAACTCATCGATATGAAGGCGAAATGCAGGATGTGTGGTCGCGAGCTCATTGCCGATCAGAAGGACGAGACCTTCGCGATCTTCTACTGCATGAGGTGCGGAGTCTACACCTCCGTGCCGCTGGAGAACTTCGTGAAGCCCCCGAAGCCCGCGCCCGTCCCGGCGCCCGAGACGGGCTCCGAGGCCGTCTCGAAGCCCGGGCCGTGACGCGCCGCGTGTCCGATGCGCCCTCGGCAGCCAGCATTCTCGCACCCGCCAACTCTTATATACGGAATAGGCTTTTGCCTCAAGAAGGCGCTCCGGAGCCGCTGAACCAGAGCGCAGGTCCACAACGCCCCGGTAGTGTAGCGGCCTATCATCCGAGCCTGTCGAGCTCGGGACTCGGGTCCGAATCCCGACCGGGGCGCCTCGGCTTCTCATTCTCCGCGCATGGACGGGCGGTCAAGCCCTGATGAAGCCCAGCTGGTAGTACACGTATGTCTCGAACCTTGTGGTCGGCTTGAACCACGGGGAGGCGCTGCGCCCCACGTGCTCGGGCGTCTTCTTCACCCATATCGGCGGGCCGTCTCCTGAGAAGCGCTTCTGGAAGTCGACGACCGTGAGCCTGCCACCGGGTCTGAGGACGCGCGCGGCCTCCGCCATCAGCTTCGACTGGTCTGCGACCTCGTGGTACACGAACGCCGCGAAGACGTGGTCCACGGACCTGTCCGCCAGGGGGATGGCGTTGACGTCTCCGACGAGTGTGCTCACGCTCCCCGGCACGGCCCTCGGGCTGGCGCGCTCCGAAAGGGCCGCGATCATCTTGGGCTCACTGTCGATTGCGACCACCTCCCCCGCCTTCGAGGCCATGGGCACCGAGAAGAACCCTACGCCTGCGCCCAGGTCGACGACAGTCTCCGTCCCGGAGAGTGCCATCCTGCCGACGACATCCTCTGGCGAGATGAACCTGCGCCTCTTCTCAAGATGCTCCACGAACCCCTCGCGCGCCTCGAACTTGTGTGGCTTCTTCTCCAGAATCGGCAATTGATCCCTCGCAATACGGCCTTTCGCTCGCCTGCGATTACGGCATCAGGGCATTATGCTTTGCCCCTAAAACCGGCGCCGAACAGGGGCGTGGTCTGCACCGGAAGAGAAGGGGCAGAGTTCTGCTGGATGTCCAATTACCGACAGCAGGAGTTCCGGTGGAGAGAAGCTATATCTAGTGTGAGCCTCATATAACATAGCCTCAGCCTTTCCTGGGGGTGGCCGACATGACTACAAAAGCTGAGATTCAGACTCTCGTCTCCCACATTCTAGCCGACCAGAACCGGGAGCTGGTTGCCCGGTCGGGACTGGCAGCGTTGCCGCAGGAGGCGAGAGACTCCGCACTCCGCGGGCTGCAGGACCTTGGATGGATAGACCGCTCGGGGACCGCGGATTTCGCCGAGAGCTATTCGCTCACGAAGGACGGACGGAGGATCGTCTTGGAGAGGCCGGGGTTGGATGCTCTCGATCCGCGGACCAGGGAGCATGTCGAAGCTCTGCGGCTGGCCGATTCCGGCGTGAACGGCGACCGGAGGGTCGGGCTCGAGAGGCTCATCAGGCTGGAGTGCGACCAGGGCAACTGGGACAGCGCCCTCGTCAACTGCTACACGCTCAGAAGGCTTGCGGATGGCACCAAGGACGCCCCCAGGCAGGCGTTCGCGCTGTTCTACCAGGGGAAGGTGGAGATTGCGCAGAACAGGTGGGACGAGGCGCTCGAGTCGCACCTCGGCGCCCTCGAGAAGTACATGGAGGTCGGGGACAGGAGGGGCGTCTGCGAGGCGAACAGGTCCATGGGGGTCATCTACGGCAACAGGGGCGACAACACCTCCGCCAGGAGATGCTTCGAGACGAGCCTCGAGACCGCAAGGGCTATCGGAGACAGGGAATTGGAGGCCAAGGCCGAGGGCAACTTGGCCATCGTATTCAGTCTGGAGGGACGGTTCAAGGAAGCAGAGGAGGCAAACAAGCACTGTCTCGCTTGTTTTGAGGAGACCGGGAACCGCTCTAGTGCAGCTCGAACTGCCAACAATCTAGGTGTTCTGAGCATGTCGAGG
>JBBIUZ010000117.1:3905-4874 GCA_037439985.1 Methanobacteriota archaeon
ATCCTGCCGCCAAATCAGCAATCGGGCAGTCCTCTGAATATCCCTGGTGAACGCCGGACGATGCTACGCCAAGCTTGGGGACGTGGGCAGAGCAATTTCCTGCACGGAGGAATCCGAGGCCATATCAAAGGAATCGAACGACCTGAATCAACTTGCCGGTGCCTACGTAAACTATGGTCTGATTGAGTTCCGTTGTCTGGACCTTGAGAAGGCATTTGCATGGTTTGAAAAGGGAATCAGAGCCGCCATGGCTTCCGGAGTGGAGGAAACGCTGGCATCGTGTTACTACGAGTACGGCATGGCGCTGGTTGAATCCACTGCGAACCTCAGACTAGCAAAGAAGCTCCTCAACAAAGCCTCTACACTCTTCAGGAATCTCGGCAACATGGAAACTGCGTCAAGAGCAGAGAAGCTGCTCGCGGCAGCCTGATGGAGAGTCAGCTCAGGTAAAGAGGGTTTAGACAGGGGGACGTTGGACAGAACATCTTGAAAACGTCACCCAATCTGGGTCTGTTCTCCGAGCTCAGTGCCACGCCCAGATGCCGCAGGGCTTCACGACGGCATCAGAGACGGAATTCATCGCTACCTGGATGCTGTGCCATGCATAGATGCCGTTCGGGGTCACCCCGACGAGCGCCAAGACCAATGCCATTCCGAGGGCTAGCACACCAGTTGCGACTATCCAAATTCTTCTCAGACTTATACCTCCCCGAACCCTACGAAACGCAATTCCAATATTAGAGACATCCGTGCTGCCCATCCAAGCGGCCTCGCACCCGGGTGGAGGAACAGGCCAGTATGACGATCGGCGACCTGCAACCGTGTTCTGGACAAACATATTAGCCTGGCGCCCCATCCTGCCGCAGTACTGGCGCGGACCGGTCGAGCCTGGCCAGTGAAGGAGGACCTATACATGGCATCAACCAAGGAGAAGCCGATGGTGTATGCGCTGAGCACTTGCCCGTACTG
>JBBIUZ010000118.1:0-4768 GCA_037439985.1 Methanobacteriota archaeon
TCCGTGGTGGAAGGGGCGCTCAGACAGGCTGGCATCGTCAGGGCGTATGACGAGGAGGAGCTCTTGGACACTGCGAAGGCCCTGGCTATGGTGGATCATGTCAAGGGGTCGCGCGTGTGCGTGGCCGCGAGCGCAGGCGGGTTTGGTGTGATAGCAGCGGACTACGTGGAATCGACAACCCATGGGGCGGGGCTGACCATGGCGATTCTTCAGCCCAAGACGATGAGCGACTTGAAGACCGTCGTCCCTGAGTTCTCGTCGGTCCGCAACCCTGTGGACCTGACCGCGGGCGTGACCGACGACATGTACGATGCTGTGCTGGGGATGCTGCAGGACGATCCGGGTATCGACTGCATCATGATGTCGTTGGAGATGCAGCCTCCTCACATAACGAAGCGCTTGATAGATGTCGCAGAACGAAGAGCCGCGTCGGGACGGACACCGATGGTGTTGAGCGTCTTCGCCGGCCCGCGGACCACATCAGTCCTTAAGGACATCTCGAGAAGGGGAATACCCGCGTATCCGAGCATATGGCGGGCGATACGGTCCATAGGCGCGCTCTCGGAGCGGGGATGCTACCTCGGGAGAATGGAATAAAAAGAGCCTCAGAAGACCCAGTGGTTGAAGAGCCCCGTGAGGGATCTTCTGGAAAAACTGTTTGCGAAACCGTCTTGCCTAACCGCCGATCCTGAACACCTTTGTGCCGCACTTCGGGCACGTGCCCTTGGTTGCTGGCTTGCCGTTCTTCAGCTTCACCTTCTTCGGGTCCTTCATCTCGACTGACTTCTTGCATTTCACACAGTAGGCCTTTACCAAGTTTCCCACCTGTCCCCATATCCCATTGTGTTAATATATATCCTTTTGGATGATTTCCAGACGTTCCTCGGGGCGTACGCTTCACCCTGACTGGCATGGGCGACGAGCACAAGCGGCATCTGTTCTCGGTGCCTCCCGAAAGAGAAATATACCAACCTCGCTCGATGCCGTCTCGACGGGATGGGGTTCAATTGACGTCAGCGGATGCGTCCAGCAACGACAAGGACGGGCGCGTCAGGCACAGGATATTCTCTCACATGTATGCCAACCAAGTCGGCATCAACCTCGGCAGAGGGATGGCCGATCCCTACGTTCCGTACCTCGCCGTGAGCGCTCTGAATGCGAGCGCGGCCGAACTTGGGTGGCTCCAGGCGTTCTACAATCTCTTCCCCGCGGTGATGCAGGTGCCCTGGGGGAAGCTCAGCGACTTCTTCCATCGAAGGATCCCGTTCCTTGTCGCAGGAGGGGTCCTATCCTTCTCGCTCTACTTCTTCATCGTCGGGTCGCTCAACGCATGGCAGCTGACCATGTTCGTCGCCATCCAGATGTTCATAGGATCCATGATGATCCCCACATGGTCGGCCCTAGTCGGCGACGTCACAACGGTCAGGAACAGGGGTTCCGTGATGAGCAGGTTCTTCTTCGTGGCGACTCTCGCGTACATAGTGGGCAACGGTATCGGCGGGCTGTTGATACGCAACCCCGACACGGCGAGAAGCTACGCGATTCCGTTCTTCATGGCCGGTGTCTGCGGGATTGTGGCATCCCTGATACTCCAGGAGATCGCGGAACAGAAGCACGCGATGTACGCTTCACCGAAGACATTGTTCAAGTTCAGCCTCCGGTCCTTCGTGTTCATATCGGATCTCACGGAGAATAAGGACTTCAGGAACCTCGTCGTGTTGAACACGACGTTCAACTTCCTGATGTCGGTGATATGGCCTATCCTCTACCTCACGTACGTCAAGGTGCTGCACGCGTCCACATGGGAGATAGGGATCATCGCGATAACGGGCACGGGATCCACGTTGTTCTTCCAGACGAAAGTCGGAAAGCTCCTCGACGTGATCGGCCCTATGCCGCAAATACTCATATCACGGTTCGCCTTCATTGCGTATCCTGCCGTCTTGGCACTGGCAACCGAGGTTTGGCACATCTACCTGATCAACATCGCGCTGGGGTTTGCGACCGCGATGGCGAACGTGGCCTTCTTCTCGTACATCATGGACGTCGCCCCTGAAGAGAAGACAGGCGAGTATTTCGCGGTCTACAACACCCTCATCGGGATCGCGACCTTCATAGGATCAGTCGTCGGGGGATATCTCGCATGGTTCTTCCTCAACTATTACCACGGGAACTGGATGCTCGGCCTCGGGGCGGTCTACGCCATCTCCACTTTCGGGCGCGCTGCATGCTCGGTGTGGTTCTTCAAACTCAAGGACCCCGTCAAGTACAGCTCGACTCTATCCGCTCTGATGAGAACCAGATGGAAACAGTGGCTGGCTAGCATCCGATCTCCGTTCGAGTGAGATCCTTGCGCTCGTCTTTTGGTTGAAAAGGGATTTGAGAAGAGGCGCGAGGGCCTCTTCGCCATAGAGGTTTGGCGGCTCCGTCACTTCTACTTCACCTTCTTGCTGGCAATGTAGGATCGGAGCACTTCCCTCTCCGTCCTAGTGACGTGCAGAGGGGCCTTCTCCAGTTGCATCTGCTTGTATGCACACCAAATTCGCATTGCATCTACCTCCTTTCAAAAGTGAAATCCCGGGCGTCCAGAACGAAGCCATCCTCGGGCCGCTCACCTGGTTCGGGTCCGCGCTTGCCAGTGATCGCTGGGGCCACAATCCGGTGATTCACTTCTCGGCGCGAACATATGCCTCGATGAAATCCTAGGCGCACGAGGTATTTGATGCTTTTGCCGGAACAACCGGGCTGAATTGAAACATTGTTATATAATTAATGCTGGTGGCTTTGTCGGACTTCTGCCGACGATTTTCGAACAATGATTGTCGAGGAGCTGGTGGCACCACACTAGGACGATGTACAGATCTGTCCATAACATGTGCATGTAAATATATTTATTCACATATCAAAACGCTTCGCCGCAGACGTTTCGCATTGTTCCGAAACGCTTATTGCGACGCGGGCGCGCCTTCAGCCGCTGAGTACTAGTAGGAGGGCTACCGCGGCGAGCGTGCCCATTAGGAGGACGAAAAGGAACCAGAGCGCCCTGCGGTCTATCATCGACTCGTAGCGGTCATCGAGCCGCGCCCTTAACTCCTTTGCTCCGCGGAGCCGTGTTCCCCTGAAAAGCGCAATATACAACCTAGGGAATTCGTTCGTTGATGTCGCTTGAGGAACTCAAGTTCTTGACCAGCAAGGACAGGATCCTACTTTACCTCTCAGACTTCCACAATATGGAGGACAGATACGAGCTCCCCTCTGACCTCGTCCAGCAGTCAATAGCCTACGGGACGGGAATACAGCGCAAACACCTATCCCAGTATCTTGACGACCTCATGGGAGACGGTCTCGTCATCGAACGCAAGGCGCACGTTCACGGGATGAAGCAGAGGATGAACGGATATTACCTGAGTGCGCTTGGGCATTCGAGATGTGCCGTCCTGAGGGACAAGGTTGGAGGAATTTCCGTGCCCGTCAGCATGCGGGGTGAGGAACGGGATATGACGGTGTCCGAGATAGACGATGCGACGTCGCACCATGTGACGCTGAACGACATCGCTAGAGAGGCGATCCAGCGCGACGGAATCGACATGACAAGGCTCGAATCCGTCGAGTCGGAGAAGAGGAAGGCCCTGGAGGAGAAGGAGCAGGACACGGAGGTTTACAGGAGGGCTCTCCTCACAACCTGGCGCGATGGAAGGGTTACTGCCACAGAGAGGTTCCTCATGGAGGAACTCCGGAAGCACCTCAACATATCCGATGAGCAGCAACGCGCGTTCGAAGCGGAAATCGTGAAGAAGCTCGCGCAGGATCACATGGAGTTCCGAAGAATCTACCGAGCGGCCCTCGAAGTCGCCCTTGCCGACGGAGACGTTAGCGGACCCGAAGCGTTGATCCTTGAGACTCTGAGAAGGACAATGCGTATATCGAGAGAGGAGAACGAGGAACTCAAGAAGGAGGTCGAATCCTACATCCGCGGGCCATCTGGACAGGAGAAGAACCTGCTGGACGACGCTCTCCGGATTGCGAGGGAGGAGAAATCCCGGCGGTGAGCTGGCAGCCAGCCCTCACTGCGCCTTGAAGACCTTGTCGTGGGGCCGGACGCGCTCCTTCACCTTGACGCCCACCGACTGTCCCGCGGATGCCGATGGAACCGGCTTCCTGTCGATCTCCATCGACTCGATTCTCTGCTCGAAGTCGGTCGTCGCGCCCTTGATCTTGAGCGTGTCGCCAATCGCCAAAGACCCAGACGTAATTTCGATGGCCGCCACGGAGGGCTTCGCAAAGAACTGGATTACCATGCCCACCTCGACCTCTTCTGCCATGTCTACCCTCACACTTTGAATGAACTTACAGATATTTATCTCCTATCAGCGACTTCGTTCCGCAGGGGCTGGCGGCGGTGCAGAGGCTCAGCCGATGCCGTGCTTGCCCATCACGCAGGCCCTCGAGACCGAGCTGGCCCATCGCGACAAGTTCTAATAGGCCGTTGTGTTTCACTTACCTGGATATCAGCAGGGTCTGCAAGGGATGTGTGATGCAGGACTCCTCCACGAAGGCTGGAAGCAAGCCGTCGCTCAAGCCTTGCCCGACACCACCTAGATTCGCGGGCGAAATGCTGGGCGTTCTTACGGAGATAATGTCAGTCGAGGGTCTCGACTCCCTCCTCGAGAGCATCGCGGCGACCATCGCGGATCTCTTCTCCATGCGCCGCATGGTCATAGGGGTCCTTGACAGGAACGAGCAAATCTACAGGGTGAGGGCGGTCTAC
>JBBIUZ010000119.1:0-1373 GCA_037439985.1 Methanobacteriota archaeon
CTTCCAGTCGGCCTTCTGACTGGCATCTACGTTTCCGAGTTCGGGAACAACAGGGTTGGCCACACGGTCAGATTCTTCAACGACCTCCTTGCGAACTTCCCATCCATTGTGATCGGGCTCCTGGCCTACGCGCTCGTCGTCGACTTCCTCCAGTTCGGGTTCTCGCTCATGGCAGGGTCCGTGGCCCTTGCGATAATCATGATACCGATAGTTTCGAATACGACCGAAGAATCTCTCAAGATGGTGCCCAATTCGCTCAGAGAGGGGGCCCTCGCCCTCGGGGTCACGCGGTGGAGAACCACGATGAAGGTCGTGCTGACGAACGGCAAGAACGGCGTGGTCACCGGCTGCCTTCTGTCGATCGCGAGGATTGCTGGCGAAACTGCCCCGCTACTTCTGACGGCGTTCTACAGCAGCTACTGGTCAAGCTCCTTGAACCAGCCCATAGCGTCTCTGCCACTCACGATCTTCAGGAACTACAACTCCCCCTCGAAGGAGTTGCTCCAACAGGCCTGGGGTGCTGCCCTCGTTCTCATTCTGATTGTGCTTGGCCTGAACGTCGGAATCAGGCTGCTGCTGAGGAGCAGGACGGGACGGACAAAGGCGGTGATGAAGAGTTGGCGGATAAGATTGTCACAGAAGACCTGAACGCGTACTTTGACGATGTGCACGCCGTCAAGGGCGTGAACCTGAAGATCCCAGATAACAGAATCACGGCCATAATCGGGCCATCTGGATGCGGCAAGTCGACCCTCATAAGGTGCATGAACAGGATGCACGAGGTCATCAAGGGTGCGCGGGTTGAGGGCAAGGTGCTTCTGGACGGCAAGAACATATACGACGAGGACAGCGACCCTGTCCAAGTCAGGACCAGGATCGGAATGGTCTTCCAGAAGCCCAACCCGTTCCCAACCATGTCGATCTATGACAATGCGGTCGCCGGTCTGAGGCTGACCGGCGAAAAAAACTGGAAGAAGCTCGACGAGACGGTCGAGCGGAGCCTCAAGTTGGCCGCTCTCTGGGACGAGGTCAAGCATCACCTCGACGCCTCGGGCGTGAGCATATCCGGGGGCCAGCAGCAGAGACTCTGCATAGCGAGGGCTCTCGCAGTCGAGCCTGAAGTGCTCCTTCTGGACGAGCCTTGCTCGGCTCTGGACCCGATTGCCACCGGAAAGATCGAGGACTTGCTCTTTGACCTCAAGGACAGGTACACCATTGTGATCGTCACGCATAACATGCAGCAGGCGGCGAGGATCGCAGACTACACTGCATTCATGTACCTGGGGGAGCTCATCGAATTCGGGGACACCAAGACGATGTTCGAGCATCCCGAGAAGGACCTGACGGAGAAGTACATCACTGGGAGGTTCGGT
>JBBIUZ010000119.1:1383-4509 GCA_037439985.1 Methanobacteriota archaeon
GGAGATGGCCAGGAAGACACGAGAAGCGATCGAGCTGGCGGTCAAGTCATTCGAGAAACTGGATCTGGATTTGGCAGAGAAGGTAAAGAAGCTCGATACGGACCTATACATGCTCAACAACGACATCGAGAAACGGTGTCTCGAGGTCATCGCGCTGCAGTCCCCAGTCGCGGGGGACCTCAGAGTCATAGGCACCTATCTCAAGGTCATCACGGACTTCGACAGGATAGGACGCTACGCGAGGGACATAGCCGAGGTCACGGCTCACGCGCAGACCATGGCACACTTCAAGCCACTGGTGAGCATACCGCATATGGCGGAGATGGCTGAGCGTATGGTGGACCTCTCCGTCAAGGCGTTCCTGGATGGCGATACGAAGCCTACGGACGAGGTCTTCGAACTCGAGGACAAGGTGGATTCGCTCTATGACGAGATCTTCCGGGAGGTCATCACGTACATGATGGAGGACTCGAAGAAGATCGGCATTGGCATCAACTACACGCTCGTGGCGAGGTATCTCGAGAGGATTGCCGACCACGCATGCAATATCTCGGAAAGGGTCATCTACATGGTGACCGGGGAGCGCGTCGTGAAGGAGTGACGCGTTCCCCCGCAATCTATTTAGTCGATCAAACTGTCCACCGGTTCAGGGACGCAAGGGTTTCACGGACTTGGGTTGCATGCTTCGAAAGGCCGACACTCACATACACACGCGATACTCCGGACTGACCCGGGTCAGCTTTCTCAGGTTCCCCGATTCAATCTCCCGACCGGCGGATATCGTCAAGACCGCTGAGAGAAAGGGCTTGGCGGTAATATGCGTCACCGACCACAACTCCATTCGAGGCGCGCTCGAGGCGAAGAAGCACGCGATCTCTGTGGAGATCGTCACGGGGGCCGAGATCGGAACCCTCGATGGCGACCTGCTGGCGCTCTACCTGACCGAGGATGTCCCCAAGGGACTGCCAGCACAGGAGACGATTGACATCATCCACGCGCAGGGAGGGCTGGCCATCGCACCGCATCCGTTCAGCTCGCAATGCGACTCCCTCGGGTTCAAGATAGAGAACCTGAGGATCGACGGCGTCGAGCTCTTCAACGCCGCGCACAGGGACGGATACACGAACGAGGCCGCTCAGAGGCTCACTGGCCATCTTGACGTCGCGTTCACTGGCGGGAGCGATGCCCATTCACCGGACATGGTAGGGAACGCCTGCACGCTGTTCGAGGGGGACACCGCAGAAGACCTCAGGAGGGCGATTCTGGCACGGAAGACCGCATTCTCGGGTGAACCGACCCCCCTGAGGGACCTTGTCTGGATGACCGTCAACGTGACGGCCGAGCTGTGGCGGACCCTGCTTCTGTCTCTGCTCAGCAGACGAGTACAGGACGACACAGAGTGCGCGATAGTGGTCTCGAGGATGAGGACGATCAGCAAGGTTGTCTCCCTCATGGGGGCGACAGCCTTCCTGGTCCCCCCGGCACCGGCACTCCTCGGAGTCCTCGGGGACCGGATTCACAGGTCGAGATCGAGAACACATTTCGCGAAGATTATCGCCAACGCGGATGGGAAGGCCGCCCCATAGGATTCTGCCCGGTCGGTGGCGTGGGCCGTCCGCGTCTGGCCACGAGACATCCTAGCACGATTAAATATAAAGGATGTTATTCAAGTGTGGGATGGGATTCGTTGCAGACTGAGGGGACCCTTGTTCTTATATTCGTGGCGTTTCTCGCTGCGAAGCTCGGAGGAGAGGTTATGGAACGTCTCAATCTCCCTTCCGTCATCGGGGAGCTGATCGCCGGGATCGCGCTCGGCCCCACGATTCTGAACCTGATCACCGCAGACGACAAGATCTTTGATGTGCTTGCCCAGTTGGGCGCGACCTTCCTCCTCTTCACAGTGGGCATGGAGACCAGGATTTCCGAGCTGAAGAAGGTGGGGGTCGTGGCGACCGCGGTGGCCACGCTCGGGGTCGTGACTCCCTTCGTCGTCGGATACTACGTCTCCATCCTCCTGTTCTCGTCCTCGACGGAGGCGATGTTCGTCGCGACGGCCCTCGTGGCCACAAGCGTGGGCATAACCGCGAGGGTCCTCGATGACCTCGGGATGATTCACACCGTCGAGGCGAAGATAATCCTAGGAGCGGCGGTCGTGGACGACATCCTCGGCATGATTGTGCTAACCCTCGTGAGCGGGGTCGCGAAGGGAAACCTGTCGGTGTTCAACGTTGCCGTCGTCATCAGCGAGGCAATATGCTTCGTTGCGATCGTTACGATAATCGGGACAAGGGTGGTGAAGTACGCATCCGGAAGGAGGGAGATCCACGCTGATCGGACAGTGACCGGAGACTGGGCCGTGCATTACACCACGCAGGCTTTCAAGAGGGACAGCTGGCTGGACAGACTCAGACAGAGGCAGGCGCCCTTCGTCATCATCCTTATCGTCATCTTCGGCCTATCCGCGCTCGCGTCGTTCGTTGGGCTCGCGGCAATCATCGGCGCGTTCTTCGCTGGGCTGATATTCTCGGATACGAAGGGAACTTACGAGCTGGAGCAGAAGTTCGAGCCGCTCAATGTGCTCCTCGTACCGTTCTTCTTCGTGGCAATGGGCGCGAGGGTGGTACTCGGTTCGTCCGCGAACGTGATTCCGTTCACGATAATCATTTCGGTCGTCGCCATCCTGACAAAACTCATAGGATGTTCGCTCGGCGCGGCTTCAAGAGGTGAGAGGACGGCGATGATCGTTGGTGCAGGCATGGTTCCCAGGGGCGAGGTCGGCATAGTCATCGCGATGATCGGCCTCGGAATGGGCACAATCCACGTCTCGACATACTCAGTGATCATCCTCGTGTCGATTGCCACGACGCTCTATGCGCCATTCCTCATCAAGACCGTCATCAATGCGGAAACCGAAGGGAAGACCCGACGGACGCGCGCACGCTTGCACCCATGAGCCTGCACATGCCGTCAACTGCAGGGACGACCCACTGCGCAGGCAGGAGTCTTTGCCATGAATTGTAGATAAGATCCCCACAAGAGAGGGGAATTGGCCATCGGGCAGCCGAGACAGGTGGCCCGATGGCTGGCGTCTCCCCTCAAATGTATGCAGTTTCTCCATGCTCGCTG
>JBBIUZ010000119.1:4519-4752 GCA_037439985.1 Methanobacteriota archaeon
CGACCTCTTCTCCAACTTCGCTCACGCGCACTGGCGTAATCTTGTTGATGAGGAAGAGCATGACATATGTGAACACGAACGCCCACGTAACGGCCAAGGCAACGGCCGCGATTTGCGCAGTGAACAGCGTTGTGCCGCCGTGGAGCAGGCCGTTCTCGCTGTCCGGGTTCATCTGGCTCCAGGCGAATATGCCGACGCAGACTGACCCGACTATGCCTCCGACCCCATGCACC
>JBBIUZ010000120.1:0-4698 GCA_037439985.1 Methanobacteriota archaeon
CCGGGCGTGTCCCACTCGACGATCACTGTCGGGGCTTCGACCAACAACGCGGAGGCGATGTACCTGCTCGGCTACTGGCCCTTCACGAACTCGACGGGGGCTTACTACGCTACTGACTACGTGAACAACCAGATGATCTGGTGGAGCTCACGCGGGCCAACCGCTGACGGAAGGGTGGACCCCGACCTGGTAGCAGTTGGTGCTTGGGGCCCCGCGATAACGCCTGGGAATGCCGCCACTCCGCAGTTCGGCGGGACCAGCATGGCCACTCCTGTGGCTGCTGGTATCGGGGCGCTCATCTACGAGGCCTATGCCAGCACACACGGCGGAACAGGGCCGACACCAGCACAGATGAAGTCGTTCTTGATGGGCACTGCGATGGACCTGGGGTTCGCCCCGACTGAGCAGGGTGCGGGCCGTATAGACGCACTCAAGGCGTACGAGGCCGCGATGGACGCGAGGCCTGTCGGCGGCACGACCTCCCTCGCCCTGACCATGGGCAAGGGGAGGAGCCAGACTGTCAACCTCGGGGCGGACGAGCTGACCTCAAAGGTGCTCAGCGAGATCCCGCGCAGCGGGTTCCAGGCGCGAGGCTCGGTGGACAAGGGCAAGGATTGGTTCTACTCCTTCAAGATACCGAAAGGCGTCACGTACGCCCGCTTCGACCTGACTTTCGACCCGGTGTACACATACGGGACGGAC
This sequence comes from Methanobacteriota archaeon, assembly GCA_037439985.1. GTDB lineage: Archaea > Thermoplasmatota > Thermoplasmata > UBA10834 > UBA10834 > COMBO-56-21. The sequence continues at coordinate 703 of JBBIUZ010000120.1, forward strand.
GTGCACTTGTTCAACGGTTCGACGTTCACGGACGACCACTTGAACATGGTACTGTACAGGGTCGACAGCAGCGACCAGTGGGTGATGATCAACTACGCGTATGCACACACGAACATGCAGGAGCTGACTGCGATGGTCACGCCAGGGAACTACGAGCTTAGGGTCTGGGGCTGCCAGTACTACAACAACTGGACCCCGTTCGTCGTCAAGTCCAACTACTACGGGGCTACGACCTGGAGCTGGGTCACCGTCCACGACGAGACCGCGACCATCAAGGTGCCGAGAGAAGCCATGGCGGGAACGTATACGGGGTATCTCGTGGCGACCTACGGAAACACGACCTCGCTCGTGCCCGTGGCCGTGACCGTGCCCATGATCGTCGGCTCGATGGTCAGGGGGCAGATTGATGTGAGCCACGACTCGGCCAGTACGATGACCGGGGACTGGATCTACTATGCGGTCCACGTTCCGGCTGGGAGCGATGCCATAACGGCGACTCTCGCATGGGCCGACAGGAGCACGGACATTGAGCTCTACCTGATCAATCCCGCTGGCGATGTCGTGGCATCGTCCATGACTCCATACATCGCCGGAGGTGTGTATGGCCCATGGGCGACATCGACGAACACGACCGCCCAGGTGGTTTCGTACCAGAACCCAGAAGCCGGCATGTGGAGGATCGGACTGCACGACACGTTCCTGGGGAAGGTGTTCGTCGCGCCGTACATGCTGATTGCCACACTGAGCTCCCCGGTGACCTTCGACCAAAGCGAGGTCACGCTTTCTGGTACGACCCAAGTGACCATCACGAACAATCTGCCACTGCCGATGTCGGTGGGTCTGGCGGCCTTGACGAACGACCTGGTGACGACCTCGACCGACTTCAGCGGGACGCTCGTGTCGACGGACATTGGAGGACAGGGCTACGACCAAATTCCGTTCCTTGTAGCACCCGCGACCCCGGCCCTTGAGCTGTCGATCTCTTGGGCGAGCAAGAACGCGAGCGTGAGCGTCGTGGTCTACGCCCCTGATGGAAGCGACCGCGGGGTCCTGACGGCCGACGGTGCCCAGCTCATTGTCCGGAACCCGGAGCCCGGATGGTGGCTGGCCGCCGTGATGCTCAACGCCACAGGTCAGCAGACAGCATACACGCTGACAGTGGCGCAGGTCGCGCATCCTGCCTGGCATGACCTGACCGTGAGTCCGACTAACATCGTGCTCGGGCCGTGGGAAAGCGTCACGGTCACGCTGACGCTGGCATCCGGCACACCGGCGACAACGACGGGGACGGTCGTGATATACGACCTCTTCACGGGGTGCGTGTACGACTCGATGGCCGTCACGCTGCACAGCGCGACAGGTCATCAGACGAACGACACGCAGACCCAGGTCGCGCATATGCATGGGATGACGCGATAGCGGGCCTGTCTGGCACCGCAGCTCTCTACCCGGCCGGGACGGGAAACCCTTCAAACCTCTATGTTGAAGAGGCCCTCGCGCCTCTTCTCAAATCCCTCTTCTCCTTCTTCTGATTTGCCTCCTGTCGTCGGTTGTTCTCGTTTTGATTGGGGTTTGGCGGACAAACCTCTATTCGCGGTCCTCGCCGCCATTATGGTGACATGCTGAAATCCGCTCGCTTCCCTGAAGAGGCGAGGCGAGATGATGCACCTTGGAGTGGACATACACAAGGCGTTCTGTCAGACCACAATGATGGACGAGAATGGAACACTGCTTCGGACGGCGAAGATTCCGACCAAGAGGGATGATTTGCGTGGGTTCTTCGGACAGTACGGTGGCAGCAAAGCGGTGATTGAGTCCAGCACCGTGTGGGAGTTTGTGTACGAGGTGTTGGAGGATTCTGGAGTGGACGTGGTCTTGTCAAATCCTTATCAGACCAAGGCAATCGCCCATGCAAGGGTAAAGACCGACAAGGTGGATTCGCTGACTCTCGCTCATCTCTTGAGGACTGGCATGATCCCAGAATCATACATACCTCCGAGGGAAACGAGGGAGCTCAGGAAGGACTTTCGCGGAAGGAAGAGCCTGAAGGATTTGTCGACTTCCGTGAAGAACCAGATCTACGCAGAGCTCATTCGGAAGGGGATTGAATACCCCGAGGGGGTGCTCAGCAGCTTCAGGGGGATGCGATGGGTTGAGGGGCAGTTGCCGGAACCCAGGGCACATCATCGACTTTCGCTATTGAAGATGCTCGAGGAGGAGCTGGATGAATACAACAGGGAGTTGCTGTTGCCGTCGTACGAGGGGGAGCGACGAGGCACAGTTCCTCGCCACGACACCTGGTGTAGGGTTCTACACCGCCCTCACGATACTCTCCGAAGTGGGCGAGGTGACTCGTTTTCCAGACGCCGACTCTCTTGTTTCCTATGCTGGTCTTGCCCCTCGCACAAGCCAGTCTGGCATGACGTGCCGGAAAGGGCCCATAACCAAGGAGGGTCCGAACCAGCTTCGATGGGTCATGCCTGAGGCCATTCTCAACCACATTCGTCATTGTAGGAGCAAAGATGTCTGCCATCTGTGCAGTTCTATCGACGTGTGAGCCGTCGAAGGGGCAAGCACAAGGCCGCGGTCGCGAGCGCTGCCAAGATGCTGCGTATCGTATACTGGATGCTCAAGATGAACGACCCGTACCGGCCCCAAGGACTAGACCTCGAGAAGCGGCCTGAGGGCGAACCTCGTCACTATGATTGAGGGCACGGGTCCTTGGCTGTGGGGCGGAGAGGAGCCACCATGCGGGAGAACCGCGGATCAGGTGATTGCCCGGCAGGTGCGGAGAGACGACAGTATGAAATGCATGGGAGGTGATCGGGAATGAGTCGAGCGGATTTCACATAGGTGGCCGCATCGTCCCTTGTCAGGGATCTGCCCCAATCCCTTTCACGCACTCAGATGGTGCAGGTTTTGTCGCCGGGGTTGAATCCATGACTGTGATACGGTTGCCTCGTCCTCAGCATCCAGTAGGTGATGTGGATTAGTTTCCCCGCCGTCGCGATTGCCGCTTTCTGGTTGCCCCTTTTCTTCGCGATCCGGGTATGGAACCGCGAGAGCTGCGAGTCTGGATGGAACATCTTATGGATGTGAACGGTCTCGGTGAGGATCCAGCGGAGATAACCCGAACCCTCCTTGCTCACGCCTCCGTATCTCACGGAGGATGCCGACTGGCTCACAGTCGGCACGAGTCCGGCGTATGAGCACAGCTTCTCCGGATATGAGAACCTCTTGACATCGTCTATTTCGGCATGGATGAGGAGGGCGCCGTAGAACCCGATGCCCGGGATCGTTGATATGAGCTGGGCATCGGGTCTCTTCTCGAACTCCACCAGCAGCTGCGCGTTGAGTCTCTCGATCTGAGTCCGGATGCCTTCGAGGCAGTCCAGGCACGAGTTCACGGTCGGGATCTCAAGAGAGCGCATCCAGCGGATGTGCTTCCCGGAGAACGGTGTGAGCATGCCATCGGGTCTCCGGACTCTTCGTCTGAGGAGTTCGGCGTGGATGCGATTCTTGAACCCGGTAGCCTTCTGCACGAGATATGCGCGCTGTCTCACGAGCTGCCCGAGATCGCGCATATCCTTGGAGGGGACCCAGCATCTGGGAATCAGGTTCGCCCTGAGGAGTTGAGCTAGGGTCTCTGCGTCGACCTTGTCGGTTTTGACCCTGGCCTCCGCGATGGCTCTGACCTTCAGCGGATGCGCGAGGACAGCCTCGAACCCTCGCTTCTCGATGCCCTCGTAGATGAACTCCCAGATGCCCGTTGATTCGAGGACGAACACTGCGTCATCGAACTTGCCCAGGAACTCGTCCAGGTCCTCCTGGGTGGAAGAGAACTTCTCGTTCGAGAGGACTCTTCCAGAATTGTCTATCACCGCAGCTTGGCAGAACTCCTTATGTATGTCCAGGCCCACGTATACCATGGTCTCTTGCCGCATCGTTGTTCACCAACTCGATATCGGCGAGGGACCACTTCAACATACCATCCCC
>JBBIUZ010000121.1:0-2200 GCA_037439985.1 Methanobacteriota archaeon
CCTATCAGACGGCAGTCACAGGACATCGCGCGAATTCCTTCATAGGCAAGAAGATCGGCGACGTCGTCGACGGGATCTTCGTCGGGCTGCCCGGATACAAGCTCGAGATCAGCGGCGGTAGCGACAAGGACGGCTTCCCGATGAGGAAGGATTTGCCAGGCCCGAGGAGGAAGAAGCTGCTCATGTCGAAGAGCGTGGGGTTCAAGGCGGACAAGGGCGGGCTCAGACGAAGGAAGAACGTGAGAGGGAACACCATCTCCCCGGACACTCTCCAGATCAACATGAAGGTCACACAGCACGGCATGAAGCCGATCGCGGACCTGATCAAGAAAGAGGAGAAGAAGGCCTAATGAAGGTACCCAGCCAGCCCGAGACCAATATCGGCATGATCGGTCACGTTGACCATGGCAAGACCATGCTGACGAAGGCTCTGACCGGCGAGTGGACCGACAGGCATTCCGAGGAGGTCAAGCGGGGCATCTCCATACGCCTCGGCTATGCCGACGTCGCGTTCTACAAGTGCAAGAACTGCGAGGAGCCCGAATGCTACACCAACCAGCCGACGTGCCCCAACTGCAGGAGCGAGTGCGAGCTTCTCAGATCGGTGTCGTTCGTTGACGCGCCGGGGCACGAGACCCTGATGGCCACGATGCTCTCCGGCGCGGCCATCATGAACGGGGCGCTGCTCCTCGTGGCCGCGAACGAGAAGTGTCCGCAGCTCCAGACGACGGAGCACCTGATGGCTCTGACCATAATCGGGGTCGACAAGATAATCGTCGTCCAGAACAAGATCGACATCGTCTCCGCCGACGAGGCCCGCGCGAACTACGAGGAGATCAAGCGGTTCGTCAAGGAAACAATCGCCGAGAATGCCCCGATAATCCCCATCTCGGCGCACCACGATGTGAACATCGACATGCTCATCGAGACCATCGAGAAGAACGTCCCAACACCGAAGTGGGACAGGACCAAGAACGCGAGGATGTACATCGCGCGCTCCTTCGACGTCAACGTCCCCGGGACGAAGACAGACAAGCTTAGGGGGGGCGTCGTGGGCGGGTCGATGACCCAAGGTACTTTGAAGGTCGGGGATGAGATCGAGATCAGGCCTGGCATCAAGGTCGAAAAGCCCGGTGGCAAGACCACCTGGGAGACTGTCGCCACAGAGGTGCGTTCGCTTTACGCTGGCGGCACCCCGCTCGAGGTCGCGCATCCGGGTGGTCTGGTGGCGATAGGCACGGGTCTTGACCCGGCGTTCACGAAGTCCGATTCGCTGGTGGGAAGGATGATCGGGCCCCCGGGGTCGCTGCCGCCGATCTCGGACCATCTGACGTTCAGGACCGAGCTGATGAACAGGGTCGTTGGCGTCTCGTCGGAGCTGGCCGTCGACAATCTGAAGACGAACGAGCCCCTGATGCTGAGCGTGGGGACGGCGACGACCGTCGGCGTCGTCACCAGTGGCAGAAGCGACTCCGCGGAGGTCGCCCTGAAGATACCAGTGTGCGTGCAGAAGGACCAGAGGATAGCGATATCGAGGCGCATAGCCGGCAAATGGCGGCTCATCGGCTATGGCGTCGTGCAGTAGGCGTGTGGTGGGTTGCCCAAGGCGGTTGTTCTTGACGCCAACGCGCTTATGATGCCCTTCCAGTTCAGGGTCAACCTCGACCGGGAGCTGAACAGGCTCTTGGGAGAGCTTCCGGTGTTCGTCCCAAGCTCCGTCCTTGGAGAGCTGGCGAGGTCTCTGGATCCGAAGGCGAAGGCCGCCCTCGTCCTTGCCAGGAAGTACGCCATCGCGGAAACCGACCTGAGCGGGGACGAAGCGGTGCTGGCCATCGCTGAGGAGAGGTCCGCGGCCGTTGTCACGAACGACAGGGGGCTCATAGCTCGACTCAGGGAGAGGAAGGTACCAGTTATTCGGCTGCGGGGAGAGCGTTATCTAGTCGCCGACGAGTTTTAGACAGTATTCCGACGAAAAGCTATTATCAGGCTTGCATCATCGGCTGAATCATGGTGCATGAGAAGCAGATAGCCACGCTCAAGCACATAGCGCTCATGGGCGGCGTTCACGACTATATCGCGATCTCGTCCCGCGAGCTGGGCAACGTCCTGGAGATAAGCCAGCAGTCAGCGTCCAAGAAGATACTCGAGCTTCTGGGTGATGGCCTGATTGAGCGGGACCTCGGCGCGAGGAGGCAGCGGA
>JBBIUZ010000121.1:2210-4695 GCA_037439985.1 Methanobacteriota archaeon
CAAGCTTACAGACAAGGGTTTCGACCTCCTCAGGAAGGAGTACTCTGACTACCAACGCATTTTCGAGATGAAGGATCACGTGGTCATCATAGGCACCGTCGCCTCTGGGTTAGGTGAGGGCCAGTATTACGTCAACCAGGAGGCATACGCGGACCAGTTCCAGAAGAAGCTCTGGTTCAAGCCGTTCGAAGGCACGCTGAACCTCAGGCTGGCCGACCCGGAGCTGCCCAAACTCGACATCCTGAGGAAGTCCGAGGGCATACTCATCAAGGGGTTCGAGAAGGAGGGTCGCACCTTCGGGGATGTGAAGTGCTTCCTCGCGACGATCCACAACATGGAGTGCGCAGTCGTGCTGCCGATGAGGTCCCACCACACGGACATCGTCGAGGTCATCTGCAAGTACCACCTCAGGCGCTCGCTGGGCCTCAAGGACGGCGACCAGGTGGAGCTGATAGTCTCCCTCTGACCGGATTCCGCCGACGGGCGGCCAGGGACGCGCTCAGAGCTTCTTCGTCACGTAGTCGATGACGGACTCGAAGACCGCTCTGCCATCGCCGGGACCGTCCGGTTCGCGGGTCCAGTCCGGATGGGTGAACCTGAAAAACACTCTCTCGGGATGCGGCATCAGGCCGAACACGTTACCCTCACTGTTGCATATCCCTGCTATGTTCTCCGTCGAGCCGTTCGGGCACCACGGGTATCCCGCCAGGTTCCCCTCGGGGTCTACGTACTTGAACACGATCTGGTCGTTCTCATCGAGCTCCTTCAGTATGTTCCCGGACCTCTCCAGCGGGAACATCAGCTTGCCCTCTGCATGGGCGGATGGTATCAGCGAGAGCTTCTCTGAGCTGATCCTCGAAGTGAAGACACAGCTTCCCCGGTTCACCTTCTTGAGGATCGTGGGCCTGCACTCGAAGCGGCCGGAGTCGTTCGTGCCGAGCACCGCTTCCGGGTAGTCGGTCATCACGCCGGACAGCGCTGGCAGTAATCCGGCCTCAACAAGGACCTGGAAGCCGTTGCAGATGCCCAGCACGGGCTTGCCCGACTTCACGAAATCGACGAGCTCGGACGACAGCTTGCTCCTCAGCCGCGCCGCGAAGATCGCGCCCGCGCGCACATAGTCCCCAGAGGAGAACCCTCCTGGGAAGACGAGCACTTGATAGTCAGAGAGCGATCTCTTCTCCTCGATGGAGACGTCCGTGCCAGTGAGCTGCTTCAGATGGACCTTCTCCGGGACGGTGCCGAGCCTCCTGAAGGCCTGGAAGGACTCCTCCTCGCAGTTCGTGCCCTCGATTCTGAGGACGCAGACTCTCACCTTGCTCGCCTTCACCCCATCATCCTCCAGAGGGTGCCGTTGAAGCTGCTAGCGAGCGCACTCACCCTTACATCCGCGAGGACCTTGCTCGAACCGATTCTGAGCGAGTCGCCTCCGACGGTCCCGATCTTGACCATCTTCGCCTTTGCGCTCTTCGGCACCAGCTTCTCCCCGCCCTTCCTGAGCTCGACGACCCATCGGCTCGGGGACTCCGAGAAGAGCTTGACATCGGTCCTCGGGCCCGCAACATTGGATAGGCCGACATCGGCGCCGACATCCCCGCCGATGCACATCTCGGCCAAGCAGACCCCTAGGCCGCCGTCGGAGATGTCATGGCACGATACTATCGCACCCCTCTCGATGCCCGTGACGACCACATCGAGGCCGGCTCTGAGGGCCCCGATGTCAACGTCCGGGACGTGGCACGAATAGCCCTTCGTCATCCGGTAGTACTCGGAACCGCCCATCTCGGGCTTCGTGAACCCGACGAGTGCGAGCGTGTTCCCCTCGCCCTTCAAGTCCGATGTGACGCACTTCCGCACGTCCCTCGCTATGCCGCATCCCAGAAGCGTGGGCGTCGGCAGGACGGCTCCCGTCTGCGCTTCGTTGTAGAAGCTGACGTTCCCCGAGGGCGTCGGGACCTTGAGCGCCTCGGCCACCTCGCCCATCCCCCGGACTGCCTCGCGGAAGGACCACAGCCTGTCCGGCTTCTCGGGATTGCCGAAGTTCAGGCAGTTCGTGAACGAATGCGGTCGCGCTCCCACGGCCGCAAGGTTTCTGCACATCTCGTCCACGGACAGCTTGCCGCCCTTGTACGGGTCCAGCGCCACCGCGAACGGGTTCGAGGCCGTGGCGATCGCTAGGCCCCGGAAGGAGTCCTCGACCGGCTTCAGGACAGCTGCGTCTCCATGGGTCCAGTGGCCCAGCTTGCCCTGGAGCGGCTTGATGACGGTCGATGCTCTGACCTCGTGATCGTACTGTCTGATGACCCAGTCTCTGTTGCAGACGTTCGGCCTGGCGAGGAGCCTCGTGATCTCCCTGTCGTAGCGTTCTCTCGCCTTCGGGATCCGCTCCGCCTTGACGTGCTTCCTCTCCTCTGCCCTGCACGCCCTGCAATAGACGGGGCCCGCGGTGAGGAATTCCAGCTCGAGGTCGAACACCCTCTCTCCC
>JBBIUZ010000122.1:0-4666 GCA_037439985.1 Methanobacteriota archaeon
CGGAGAGCGCGGCCATGACTGCTTCAGCATCCTCATCAGACATCAAGACGAGGTCGATGTCCTTGGTTGCGACCTTCGCATTGTAGAGGATCATCGCGCAACCACCGATGAGATAAGCGGTCACGTCGTGTGGGAGCGATGCGCCTACTCTAGTCAGCGATTCCTCAATGTCATCCTTGCTAGACAGCATCTTCTTTGTCATCGATCGCCGCTCCTCAGTTTCTGTCCGACCCTTCCTGATCCTGAGACGATAGGCGTGTTGTTCTTTTCATGCCCTTTGAAATCCTCGATTAATCTCCTCAACTCTGCGGTCACTCCGTATCTCCCTGCCTTCATTATGAGCCGTTCGATGCTCCTTCGGAGAATCTTCCGATCCCAGAGCACCCTCAACGCGTTGATCTCTCTCGAACCTAGAGGCTTTATCAGTAGCGACTGCAGTAATACTTCGTCGGGCGTTCTCCGCCAGCTGCCATGAGGGTGGTAGTAGTAGTGCCATTCCTGGACCAGAAGGAGACCATAGCTATCGAATGCTGAGAATGCGGTCTTCCTGAAATCCTCGGTCTCCTTCCTAGCTTTCGTCCTGATAACGAATTCGCCCCCCCGTTCCCATATCACCACCGAATCCGACGAGAACGCCAAGGCTTTCTTCCGATTGGAGAACGACATCAATTCGCGAGCGAACTCTGCGAAAGGCGCGAACCCGTCTGACAACTCGTAGACGCCCCGTCCATGTACGCGGATGATCCCGACCGCTTTGAATCTGTTAAGCACGGTATGGATAGTTCTTGGCGAGACTCCTGAGGACAACTGTATCTCATCTCTTGTTGATGCTGGGTGGACCGCAAGGGAGGCAATAACGCGTAGAGATGCAAGTGATAGGACTTCCTCCAGCCTCATGTGACTGTACTCGTTGAGGATCCGTCTGAGCACAGAAGCGTGCTTCAACTCCGAGAATGAGAGTGAACTTGACATCCCGCTCCTGCGAACGACCACGGTTCCCTTCGACTCGAGCGACTTGACCAATCGAGTTAGTGCAGGTTGGGACATTCCCAGGGCTCTGGCGATCTCCTTCCTAGGTTGCTCTCCATCTCGGAGGCATCTCAGCAACGCGATTTCTCTTGGGGAGAGCCCTACTTCTTCGTCTTTCATTGCAATTAATATTAAGTGATATATTAGTATTTAACATTTATTGCATATTGGCACGAGTTGGTGGCGATGCGATCAGAATCGGGCAGAAGCTGGGTCTGAATCTGACACGATAAGTCCTCCCCAGGGGAATGCGCTCAGCTTGAGTCCTTTGGCTGGCAAGGGCTCCGGCGGGGTATGTCGATTGTGAGCCTCCTTCGGGGCTTTCATCAACCCACAGCCGATGTGCGATGTTCAAGTCCAGCCCCAGGCTCGTATCAGGACGGTGAAATCAGATGGTCGATGAAACGTTCGGACCCCCGGTGGTGGCTACGTGGACACCGTCAGCCACGGGGATTAGATGGGGCAACCTGCGGAGCATCTGTTCTACCAGAGACGTCCTTGGGGAGTGCGATGGGATCGTCGCGGAGTGCAGCCAGAGCCATCGAATGCAGCGGGTGTGGCTGGACCTTCTCGTTCGCGCGGACGTCCAATACCGGCAGCTCAGGCAACCGGCCTTCTTGCCTTGACGACCACGAACGACCCCTCTCCATGACCTTTCGAAACAGGCTCTCTACCGCTTGCACCCGACATACTCCCGGAGAGCGTCTGGGCGAATTCCAACTGGTCAAACCCGGCATGACGCAGCACCGCCTCCACCTCTGGCACAGAGCGAAACCTGGCGTCTGTGTAGAAAGTGCTCTCCGACCTGCGCTCCTCATAGCGCCTGCCGAGCGGGCTGAGCCTATCTATGAATCCAATGACCAGGCTGCCTCCCGGCCTGAGGACTCTGAACGCCTCGCGCGCAGCTTTCGGTGGATCGTCCACGAAGCATATGGTCGTGACCATGAGCACATTGTCCAGGCCGGAGCCCTTCAGAGGGAGGGCTTCGGCCACCCCGCGGATGGTCTCGATGCCCCTTCGTCTCGCGACCTTGACCATCTCCAGGGACGGGTCCACTCCGATCCCCATCCCAAGAGGAGCAGCGAACCGTCCCGTCCCGACACCAATCTCGACCCCGTCCCCGCTGGGCAGCATGTCGGCGACAGCATCCAGTTCTGACAGATAGGCATCCTCGTTCCTTGAGAACCATGCTTCGTATCTGTCCACGTGTTCCTCGAAGGGCCATATTCTGCTGCCGCTCATCGACGCACACCAGTCGCGCTCTGCCCTGGCCTCCTGACATAGTAAGTGATGCCCTCATGCTCCACTTCTGTGAGCCTGTTCTGACTGATAAGTGACTCCACGGTCGACCAGTCTGCGTTCGCCTTCGCAAGAAATCCCCTCACCGCCTCCTCTCTCATCGGGTGCACGGCGGTGATGCTGAGCAGGTCCTCTTCGGCATCTCCGGTGAAGGCGAACGCGTTTCCCTCGTAGCCAATCAGGCACTCGACATGATCCATCCTGGCAGTCATGATCTGGTATGCCCGGTTCACTGCCGCCTCGCTCGGCATGCGCACCCAACGCTCTGCCGGAGGCCTTGTCGGAATGGATAGGTAGGCACACTTGGGCGCCAGCTTCGCCAGGAAGTCGGCGACCTCCGCAATCCCCTGGTTGTCGTTGAGGTCTCTGGCAACCATCGTCTCCGTGATGAGGTCTCCGCGGTAACCCCTAGCGAACGTTGCGATCCCTTCGAGGATTGAGGAGAGTCTCAGTGCGCCATGCGGTCTGTTGACCCTCTTCCATATGCGCTCGTTGACGGAGTCCACCTTCACGGAGACAAGGTCGGCTCTGGACAATTCATTCCGCACGTCCTCCCGAGACATCAGCGAGGCGTTCGTAATGACTGCGATCTTGATGCCAAGGCCTCTGAGTCCGTCGATCTCCTCTCCGAGGCGGCTGTCTAGGGTGGGCTCGCCATCAGGGACGAACGTCAGGAAGTCGACAAGCTCTCCCGATTTCTCCGACAACCTCACCTTCTCCTCGACGCATCTGGTAATCTCCTTGACGGGGTAGAACTCGCGCCTCTCCACAGTCATGTTCGTCGTCCGTCCGACTTGGCAGTAGACGCACGAGTAGGTACAATGTTTGGGCGGTATGTTGTTGATCCCAACGCTGCGCCCAAGCCGCCTGGAGGGGACCGGCCCGAAAGCTGTCATGTGTTGCCCCCTATGTCGTTTCCTTAGTTGGTTCGCGGCCAATAAACCTATGTTGGCCCGGATGCGATGAACGCTGCGAGGAATAGTCGCGGGCATTGATGCTGAAGGGCCAATCCGTATTCGGATGCTGGGAGCGGACTTGGCAAGAGGGCCCATGAGCCGGGACAAGCAATCGACAGTATCGAGACGAAGTGGCTCAGGAAGACGACCATACCTGCGTTCCGCGATCCCTTCCCTCGGGAGATTTCGACGGACAATGTCTGAATGGAAGTAAGCATGTACGTCCGGGGCCGCACCCTATCTCGCAGTATTGAGATGTCCCGAGAAGCACGGCGGTGAAGCGAACGGGGAAGAAAAACAAATGGCAGGCGTCCTCCTCGCCTGCCTATTCCTCAGTCTCCTTCGATGCTAGCTCCTTCAGCCGCTCCTTGATCTCGCCGAGCTCCTCCTCGAGGGACCTGCTCAGCTGCTCAAGATAGGTCCTCTCCTGATCGGCGGGAGGCCGAGCGGGTTCTGGGTAGTAGGGCGCATTCGCAAAGTTGGGGCCGTACGGTATTGCCGCTCCGTAGGCCCAGCGCATCCTGCCGAAGCCTCTGGTCCGCCAGCCTCGGCCGCGGCCTCCCCATCGGCCGCCTCCGGGGTTGTACGGGTTGGCATACCCTGGCATGTCATAACCAGAGCAGTAGCCCATGCCCCAGCCAGTTCTCGGACCATAGCCCCGAGGGCCTGTCCTGTCTCCCCATGGCATCTTCATTTCACCTCCTTTTCCTTCTCCTTGCGGAGTTCTTCGAGCCTCTTCCTGACATCCTCAAGCTCTTCTGATAGAGTCTCTTCCTCTTCCTCGAGCATGCGGAGTTCCTCCCGAGGGCTCAGCTCAGGAGAAATCTGATCCCGGAGAAGCCATTCCTCCGGCATCGGTTCTGGATAGACAAGTTCCGGCGGATCGCTCAAGCGGCAACCTCGTCTCCGCCCATAGCCCGGGATGCCGGTCGCGAAGTACCGGTTCCGGTTCCTTCGGCCTCTTCCATACCCTCCTACCATCTTCTCTCCCCTCTGTCTGCTCCTGGATAGACCACCCGTTGATCAGCGCTTCTACCAGCTTGCGTCGAGCAGAGGTGAGGTCTCTCCAGAGCGTCTTTCTGGACACTCCCATGCTGGCGGCGGCCTCCTCCTGGGAATACCCAAGGAGGTCGACGAGCCTTAGCACCTCTATCTCCTCGACGCTTATTGTTGCCTGGCCTCCGGGCGCGTTCGGCGCGACGCGAGGTTGGTAGTAGTTAGCCATCGGCAACGATTCCACCCAGCGTCTCCCTCTTCGGCGGCCTGGTCCTGTTGGATACATTGTGTATGTATTAGTGCGCACAATTATAATAACATTTCGCCCCATTTGAGTCATATATATATAATGATTGGCACAGCGCAGGCCTTGCACACAAACATGC
>JBBIUZ010000123.1:0-4578 GCA_037439985.1 Methanobacteriota archaeon
TGAGGCGGGCGTCACGCCGTGGAGAAACGCCATGTCGAGGTTGCCATATATCGCCCCCTGGCCCCCGCTGAAACACAGCGAATAGCCCACAGTGAACCAGATTATGTCCACGATGCCCATCGACACGAAACTCTGGATCATTATCCCCAACACGTTCTTCCTTCCCACAAGCCCGCCATAGAAGAAGGCCAGACCTGGGGTCATCAACATCACCAAGCTTGTCGCTACGAGCATGAATCCTGTGTTGCCCGTGTCTATCATATCCCCTCGCCCCGCATAGAAGCCAAACGGTCTGTTCGGAAAGACTGCGTCTGCCTTTCGCCACCTGACGATGTTCGCTGTATATAGCAACTCTCTCGTGTGCTTGACAAGGCAGGGGGATCTTGTGCCATCCTCAACAGCACCCATCGGGACCTCTCGTATGACGGCTCCCCGCAGCCCCAGAGCGGTTGCCGTCCAGCCGGAAAGCGAGGCTTCTGGAGACGTCTCCTTTGGTGGTGCGGACACCCCGTCTTGCCAATGCTGACAACATGAGATGCCATGCGCACCGACAACTTGAATATCCTCGTCATAATCATGCCCCTTCGATAGCGATGTTACTGTTGGAAATAGTCGCTGTGATACTTCTCGGGATGGCCGCGTCGTTCATCGGAGCGATGCTCGGGCTTGGAGGCGGCCTGATAATCATACCCATCCTGACCGTCTTCATCGGGACGCCGATACACGAGGCTATCGGGGCCAGTCTTGTGTCTGTAATCACGACTTCAACTGTGACTGGCTCCACCGTTGCGCGTTCCGAACTCACGAACCTGCGACTAGCCATGTTCCTCGAGATCGCGACTACGATTGGTGCGATCGTCGGGGCATTCCTGTCGCTGATGCTCGGCTTGCAGGTTCTTGCTGTGGTCATGTTCGTAGTGCTTGTCGCGTCGGCCATCCGGACACTCCAACCCGACCCAGGCATCGTTCATGACCCATCAGGTGAGCAGAAGCATACTAGCGACGCCCGTCATCCACAGGAAGACCGGATCTCGAAGCGGCTGGGTCTTTCGGGGCAGTACTACGACGAGGCTCATGGCCGCGAAGTCAGTTACCACGTCTCGAGGACACCCACCGGGTTCGGCCTGAGCGCACTTGCGGGCGCTGTCTCCGGACTCCTGGGCGTGGGAGGAGGGATCATCAAGGTGCCAGCAATGGCTGGGGTCATGCGCGTGCCGATCAAGGTCGCATCAGCGACAAGCAACCTGATGATTGGCGTCACCGCGTGCGCTTCAGCATCCGTGTTCTACATGCACGGCAGCATTGACATGCTTCTGACCTCGATTCTCATGGTCGGTGTGATTCCGGGCTCGGCCATAGGCGTGATAGCGGCAAGCAAGGCTCCGCGGGCAGCGCTGAGACGACTGCTGACCGTCGTGCTGCTCGTGGGCGCGACCTTGATGCTTCTGAAGGCCTTCGGGGTGCTGGCATGAGCGGCGAGAAGAATGAGGCAGCCCTCGCACTGAACAGGCGCGTGGCGAAGGTCCTCCGTGTGGGCTCAGTCATCAGTGCAGCGTTCATCGTGATCGGCCTCGCCATGCTGCTCGTCAACCGTTCGCAGGATGTCGGCGCGGCGTTTTCCCTCGGCAGACTCGTGTCGAGCATCTCGCAGATCAAGCCAGGTGCCTTCCTGACGTTGGGCATCCTCGCGATGATAGTTACCCCGATCGCCAGGGTGTTCATTCTGGTGGGCGGCTTCTACTCCCACAAGGACACGAAGTTCGTGATAATAGGGTCCGTAGTGCTGGGAATATTGCTCCTTAGCATCATCCTTGGATTCAGATGACGGGTGTCTCGGCCGCTATCGCATACCCCGGTAGACCATTGTCAGCCCAGCCAATCTGACGATGGACTCGTCATCGCAGGAGCCATTGAATATGCGGAAGCAGCGGAGCTTCTCCTTCGTCCTAGCCTGACTGGAGCCTTCACTCTCTCCTTCTAAGATCCCTTGTCCGAGATTGAGGACCTAGCGAAGCGAATCACGATTCCACTGGAGCCTGCCGCTTCGGCGAACTTCTGTGTCTTCCTTTCGACCAGCTGCCTCGGAAGAATGTCCATGAAAACCTGCCAGAGCATCCACTTCTCCATCCAGTCCTTCACGTGCAACTTGAGTCCGTCTGGTACGACACCCTCCCCTCGAATCAGATCAGGCGTTCCACATGGCTAGGTTTATTAGCCACAATGAGACTCCGCTCTGCGAAAGAGCATGAACGACGCGAAGGTGGTCGATGTTCACGAGCTAGCCAAACACTATCCGCCGAACATCAATGCGGTCGACGGAATCACCTTCTCGATACATGCTGGCGCGGTGTTCTCGATGCTCGGCCCGAACGGTGCTGGAAAGACCACGACCGTCGAGATGCTCGAGGGGCTCAGGACGCCCACTGGGGGCAACGCGTGGATCTTCGGCGTCGACGTGACGAAGAACTACGGAGACCTCAGGGAACGGGTCGGGATACTCCCCCAGAGCTTCGAACCATTTGACAACCTCAGGCCCACTGAAGCTGTCCAGTACTGGGCCGGCCTGTACGACATGAGACTCAGCCCGAGCGAGATCGACTCGCTCCTTGCCCGGGTGGACCTGACGGACAGGAAGATGATTCTGTCGAAGAAGCTGTCCGGAGGGGAGAAGAGGAAGCTGGGAATCGCCCTGTCGCTGATAAATGATCCCGAACTCCTCTTCCTCGACGAACCGACGACGGGCCTGGACCCGAAGGCAAGGAGGGATGTCTGGAAGCTCATCCAAGATATCAGGAAGAAGGGCACGACCGTCTTCCTGACGACACACTACCTGGAGGAGGCCGAGAAGCTCTCGGACGATGTTGCAATCATGCACAAGGGCAGGATAGTGGCGCAGGGGAGCCCGCACGACCTGATAGCCAAGCACGGCAAGCTGACGGTCATCGTCCTGGCTGATGCTGGGAGCGAGGCGCTTCGCGAGATCAGGAAGAGGGGAATCGAGGCGTCAGAGGAGAATGGCGACGTCCTAGTCCCAGTGCAGAACCCCTCGGAGATGAGGGCGATCTTCCAGAAGTTGTCTGGGATCGAGCTGAAGATCAGCGACATGTACACGAGAAGGCAATCGCTGGAGGACGTCTTCCTCAACCTTGTGGGATCGAAGATGGACGACGGGGTGCTGAGACCATGAGCCGAATCACTTCAGACATCGTCGCCTTCGGCAAAGGGTACCTCAGGTCCAAGACGGGGGCCTTCTTCGCGTTCGTGTTCCCCATTCTGCTGATACTGCTCTTCGGGGCAATCTTCACGTCGAGTTCGTCGAAAGTCTCGCTCCCTGTCCAGAACATGGACGACGGACCATACTCGCGGGCCATCCTATCGACGCTGAACGAGACCGGACTCGTGAAGATAGAGATGGTGGCTCCCCATGAGAACCTCACGAATTACATTCACGACAAATCCCTTGCGCTCGCGCTGTACATCCCAAGGAACTTCAGCGCGGACCTCGGACGTCTGATCCTCACCCACAGAGCGGCCCAGGTCCATCTCACACTCTACGGCGATCCTTCGCAGTCGACCTTCGGCACGGCGAATGCGGCCCTGAGCGCCGCGGTGACCTCAGTGAACTACGGCCTATCGAATACCACACCGCTGATATCGTACGATACCAAGAAGCCCGGGTCCCAGCAGTTCAGCTACATGGATTTCTTCGTGCCAGGAGTGGTCGGAATAACTGTGATGACCAACTCCCTCTACAGCATGACATCGATATGCGCCTCCTATAGGACCAGGGGGTACTTCAAGCTCCTGGCGACCACCAAGATCAGGAAGCACGAGTGGCTCGTCTCGAAGTTCGTGTTCTACTCCCTCCTGCTCTACGCCTCGCTCTTCGTGACTTTCGCTGTCGGCAAGGCGGCCTTCAATATGGAGGCTACCCTGACGCCGGTCGCTCTAGGACTCATACCGGCGGGGGCGTTCCTGTTCGTGTCGCTGGGAATGCTTCTCGGAGTGGTCATAAAGGACCCCGAATCCGGTGCCGCCATATCCAACGCTATCGGCTTTCCGATGATGTTTCTCTCAGGCGCATTCTGGCCCATCGACCAGATGCCGTCGTACATGCAGGTCATCGCCAGGGTCCTCCCGCTCACGTACTTCAACGATGGTCTGAGGGACACGATGGTGTACGGGAATCTCGTGAGTTCTGTCGTCAACCTGGCAATCGTGGTCGCTATCGGCATCGTGTTCTTCATCCTCTCGACCAAGTTGATGTCGTGGAAGGAGACCTAGGCCGGCTGCCTCGCCAAGAGAGGACAAGCCATGGTCCTTTGCGACGAGGCACTCAACGAGCATGGTGTTGACGCGACTCTTAGCGGAATCTGGAAGGTTGCATACATTTCTGTATGTGAACTGTGCTGAGGCTCCACCAACCCGCTCTGCGGACTATCGAACAGGCCGGTTCCGGATGCAATGTATGAAGCATTTATGAGCAGATGAGCATCATGACTATCCTGAATAATCTCCGTAAAGTGCATTCGCGAGACATCAGGCTACTCCTGATCCTCAGAGGGCTCAGAGGATTCG
>JBBIUZ010000124.1:0-4565 GCA_037439985.1 Methanobacteriota archaeon
ACGAGTCGTCGGTTCACCTCACCCAGCGCGCCGACGCGCTCCTCTTCATGGCCGACCGCTCGATCCACACGCTGGACATCGCCAACCATGTGAGGGAGGGAAAGCTAGTCGTCTGCGACAGATACTACCACTCGACTGTAGCGTATCAGGCTGCGTTCCTCGGGAAGACCTTTCGCGGGGACGCCTTCAAGTGGCTTCTCGACGCGAACCGGCGCATATCCATGGAACCGGACCTGACTGTCCTCCTCGACGTGCCCCCAGAGGTCGGTCTCCGGCGCATCGCTGGTAGGCGCGCGTTGTCGCGTTTCGAGAAGCTCGGTTTTCTGAGAGAAGTACGGGCCAACTACCTGAAGCTCACGCGGCTGGACCACTCGATGGTCAGGATAGACGCGACCATGCCCCTTGCCGAGGTGGCCCGCGAGGTCCTCGGGCTCATTCGGGACAGGAACCTTTAAGTTGTCCCATAATCTCATTGAGTGTGCCATGCATCCAGCTGACCATCTGAGGGGCACGAGAAGCGACAAGCTCAAGGGCCGCAAGATAGTCCTCGGCATCACGGGCAGCATAGCCGCGGTCGAGTGTATCGGGCTCTGCCGGGAGCTCATCCGGCATGGCGCGGACGTGCACGTCGTGATGTCAAGGGACGCCCAGACGATCCTGCACCCGTGGGCGATGGAGTTCGCATCGGGCAAGAAGGTCGTCACGGAGATCGACGGTGGGGTCCAGCATGTCGCACTCTGCGGGGAGGTTCCGGACAGGGCGGACCTGCTCCTGATTGCCCCGGCGACCGCGAACACGATCTCGAAGATAGCCTGCGGAATCGACGACACGCCCGTCACGACCTTCGCGACCACGGCGATTGGGAGCGGGATGCCGGTCATCGTCGTGCCTGCGATGCACGGGACCATGATCGCTCACAGGACCGTGCAGGAGAACACCTCGAAGCTGAAGAGGCTGGGCATCGCCGTGCTGCAGTCCGAGGTGCACGAGTCAACGCTGAAGATGCTCTCCGCAGAGCGTATCGTCTCCGCGGTCATCGCTGCCATCGGCAGACGGGACCTCGCTGGGAGGAAGGTCCTGGTCGTCTCCGGGGCCACTGCGGAGCCTGTGGACGACATCAGAGTCATCACCAACAGGAGCACTGGCGAGACCGGCGTGGAGATCACGAAGGCGGCCCAGGACAGGGGCGCGGATGTGGAACTCTGGATGGGGCACGCAGAGGTCTCCCTGCCGGAACACATCAAGACCGTCAGGTTCTCGTCGTTCAAGGATCTGGAGAAGCTCCTCCGCGGGCGCAGGTTCGACATCGTATTCTTCCCGGTCGCGGTGTCTGACTTCTCCCCCAAGCTAGTCCCCGGCAAGATTCCCTCCGACCGACCGGAAGTCGCACTCACCCTGAGGAGGAATCCCAAGCTCATTGACAGGGTCAGGGCAAGGTTCGTCGTGGGATTCAAGGCACAAACGAGGATGAGCGACGAAGACCTGACGAAGGACTCACTCGCACTGATGAAGAGATCCGAATGCGACCTCGTGGTGGCAAACAGGGTGGAGGAAGTCAAGACCGGGAGATCGCGCGTACTGCTGATTGACGGGAAGGGGCCGACAGAGGAGCTCAGCGGCACGAAGCAGCAAGTCGCGGACGGGATCATCGACAAGGTCGTCAGGATGATTTGATGGAGGCTGAGGCGTTCTCTCCGGGCCATGTGACCGGGTTTTTCGAGATATGTCGTTCAGAGGACCCGCTCTCGACCGGCTCCAGAGGGGCCGGGCTGTGCCTCGCCCTCGGGGCGAGGACTCGAGTCAGCGTGGAGCGGTCCCAGAGACAGCTCGTGCGCACTACCGTGAACGGCGTGAGGGCTGAGGCCGAGGTGACGAAATCTGCCTTGAGGCATTTCATGGGCCCCGAGAAGCTGAAGGTCGACGTGTCGACTAATCTGGACCTCCCGCAGTCAGAGGGATTCGGGATGAGCGCAGCAGGTGCCCTGTCAGCTGCGCTGGCCCTCGCGGACATACTCGGCAGGGACAGACACGAGGCCTTCGAATCGGCACACGTCGCCGAGGTGGAGAACGAGACCGGGCTCGGGGATGTCTCAGCCATCATGACAGCGGGGATCACCGTCAGGACGATGCCAGGGCTGCCGCCCATCGGGAACGTCACAAGGATAGACGGCGTGCCAGATGTCGTGCTGGCAGTTGTGGGTGGGGAGCTGCCTACCAAGCGCGTGCTGACAGACCCCGCAAAGGCGAGGGCAATAAACAGGAGCGGCTCCGAGAAGGTGGACCAGCTGGTTCACGAGCCCACGCTGAGCAGGCTCATGGAGCTCTCGGCCCAGTTCGCCATCGAGACGGGGCTCGCGGGCAGGAACATCGTGGCCGCGACGAGCGCAGCGTCGAAGCTCGGACTCGCAAGCATGTCGATGCTCGGTAACTCGGTCTTCGCCGTGGGCGACATCGAGGGGCTCACACGCATCCTGTCGGCGTTCGGGAAGGTTTTCGTCACTAAAGTCGACACACGGGGTGCGCGCGTCCTATACTCTCACTCGTAGAGCGTGAAGAGCCGCTCGTCCCCGCCGACATCGAAGAGCCCGATCCGCGCGCCGCAGTCCAGCCATCCGTGTGCGTAGTTGACGCACGCGAAGGCGTTGACGAGGTCCCCCTTGTGCGAGAACTCCTTCGCGTCCTCGAAGTACGACCTCGCCATCCTCAGGAAGTCCTCTGCGAGCTTCCGGTTGAAGGACCGCTCGGGGGCCGCGATCTTGAGCTTCGAGAGCGCCTCCGAGGTGATGCGGAAGTACCTCTCCACCCGCTCCTCCGTGAGCAGTGCTCCCTTGGACGCCATGTCCTACATCCTTCTAGATGGGATGACCTCGACGCTCTCGCCCCCGTGCCTGGACTCCCTCGGCCTGATCTCCACGAGCAGGGGCATCGACACGCCCCCGCCAGTGATGATCGCCGTCCCTATCGGCAGGCGCTGGATCTCCTCCTCCATGCCGGTCGTGAGCCCCTCTATCGAGGCCGAGATGGCTTTGAGGTCATTCGGATTGGTCACCTTGAGTATGATCTGTGTGTTGCACTGGCTCAGGACGTTCTTGTCGACCTTCGCGGCCCTCTGTGTGATGATCATGAGGCCGAGGCCGAACTTCCTTCCCTCGGACGCGATCGTCCTGAATATCTTGGAGCACGCGACCACGCCCTGCTGCGGACAGAAGTTGTGTGCCTCCTCGACTACGAGCATCATCGGGGGTATCTTGCCCAGCTTCCTGAGCTCGAAAAGCGCGCTCCCGACTCTGTTGACAATCAGCTCTTGGATGTCGGGGGGCGTGCCCCTGAGGTTCACGATGGTGGTCTTGCCCTTCTGGATGAGCTCGTCGATCTTCGTGCCCTGGTCCGCGAACACCTCGATCTCGTTCAGGTACTCAAGCTCGCTGATGAGCGTGTTGCTGGACGGCTCGGCGTTCGCCTCGAGGACCGCGATGATGTCGTTGATCGAGTAGTTGCCCTTGGTCTCCCGGAGCGCGTCGACCGCCTTCCTCAGCATCGTGAGGAACGACCGGACGTTCTTGATGTTCGTCAGGCCCAGAATCTCCCTCGCATCGAGGTTGTGGAGCGTGAACTTGAGTGGTCTCGCCCCCTTGTTCAGGTTGGTGTCGGTCGCGAACTCCATGATCTTGTCGTCGTAGCCCTTCGGCGAGACCCCGAAGTCGCGAGCCGTCTTCTTGAGTACGCCCTTGTGCTTCATGCTCGCGTACTCGCCGTGCGGGTCGAGGACGCACACGGTGACGTTGTGTTTCATGAGCTCCTCGACGATCGCACCGGAGCAGTACGACTTCCCGCCGCCCGTCTTGCTCAGTATGCTCACATGCTTCTGGACGAGGGTGTTGATGTCCAGCTCGACCCTTATGTCATGCCCTGAGAGGAGGCCGATGTAGGCCCCAGCCTCAGTGTGTTCCTCTATCCCCACGACCTTCCGGATTAGGTCCTCGGTGGCGCGGTACACGATTTCTCCGGCCTTGAGCGGTGTCCTGGGGATCTGCAGAAGGTTTCTGTCGTCCCTGTAGCCCACGATCGAGATGATTGCAATCTCCTTCTCTTCGATCTCCACGGGGGAGCCCTGCCGGATGGTCTCAACGCCCTCGATAGTGAGATTCGTCTTCCTCGAGATCTCCGAGACCTGGCCGAGTACCCAGCCGTTGACGTCGTGCTTGGTCTGGACATACTCCATCTTCTCGAGCTGACCCGTCACTCCGCAGTTGAAGCTGAGCGTGCCCACGTTCCCGAATATCATTCCCACAGGGTCGAGCCCAGTGGGCTCGGCCTTCCGGTGATGCATGCCCAATGCGGCCCTCTTGGCATTCGCCATAGGCTGGGCTGGCGGTGCGTCCATGCTCGGCCCTGGTGGAACGCTCTGCGTGTATGGATAGACCTGACCAATGCTCTCGTTCAGCTGCATCCCATCCGACGTTCGTCATATGACAGTGGATTCTATTAATGTTTTCGGGAGAGAGAACTATGTTGAGTAAATCGAGGTGTGGCATCCGCCTTATTACGTCTGAAACGCAATAGGG
>JBBIUZ010000125.1:0-4512 GCA_037439985.1 Methanobacteriota archaeon
TCCCGGTGGCGTCCGGCCTGAGGCTGCCCGTGGTGATGGCGGTGGTCAACAGGGCGATAGCCGCACCGATAAACATATGGGTCGAGCACAACGACATCATGCCTGAGCGCGACTCCGGCTGGATACAGGTGTTCTGCGACAACAACCAGGAGGTCCACGACATGGTCCTCCAGGCGTTCAGGATAGCCGAGGACAAACGCGTCGCGCTACCGATGTCCGTGCAGCTGGACGCGTTCATACTGTCGCACACGGTCGAGCCGGTGGAGCTGTCAGAGCCGGACGAGGCGGACAGGTTTGTCCCGAAGTACGTGTCGCCGAGCCCGACGCTCGATCCGGCGGCGCCGAAGGTGGTCGGGCCATTCGTGCCGCCAGAGTACATGATGGAGCTCAGGTGGAACCTCGACGACGCGATGCGCCAGGCCCCGAAGGTGGTCGAGGAGGTCAACTCCGAGTTCGCGAAGCAGTTCGGGCGGAACCACGGAGGCATGATCGACCCATACATGGTGGACGATGCCGACGCGGTCCTGGTCACGATGGGCACAGTGAGCTCGACGGCGCATGAGGTCGTCGACAGCATGCGGGCTGCGGGCAAGAAGGTCGGGCTCGTCAAGCTCAGGTTCTGGAGACCGTATCCGGCGGAGCAGATGCGGAAGATCGCCGAGAGGGTGAAGGCAGTCGGGGTGTTCGACAGGGCGGTGTCGTACGGCGTCGGAGGGCCGTCGTTCATCGAGTTCAGGAACGCCGTGTACGGGCTGAACCTGCCGATCATGGGCTTCATAGGAGGCCTCGGAGGACGGGATGTCTCAGCCCCGGAGATCGAGTTCATCTACGGACGGCTGCTCGAGGCCGCGAAGTCGGGGAAGGCCAGGAAAGAGATCACCTGGATGGGCACGAGGGGTGTGGAGCAATGAAGCTGAAGGAGATGCCCGACGAAGAGCTGTTCACGAGAGGACACACGGCATGCGCAGGCTGCGGGGCGGCGACCGCGGTCAGGAACATAATGAAGGTCATGGGGAAGGACACCATCGTCGTCAATCCCGCGTGCTGCCTCCTCATATTCGGTGCCACGTACCCGCTGGTCGCGTGGAAGGTGCCGTTCCATCAGGTGGCCTTCGAGAACACCGCTGTCTGCGCGGCCGGCGTCTCGAGAGGACTGAGGATGCAGGGGAACGATCACACGACGGTCCTGGCGATCGCAGGGGACGGAGGGACCGCGGACATCGGCATACAGTCGCTCTCCGGCTGCGCCGAGAGGAACGAGGACATGATGTACATCATGTACGACAACGAGGCGTACATGAACACGGGGATCCAGCGGTCGGGCTCGACGCCGTTCGGCGCTTGGACGACGACCACTCCGGCCGGGAAGGAGAACTTCAAGAAGGACATGCCGCAGATCATGATGGCCCACAACGTGCCCTACGTCGCGACGGCGTCGGTCGGCCACATCCAGGACCTCATCAACAAGATCGAGAAGGCCAAGAGGATCAAGGGCTTCAGGTACATCCAGGTCTTCACGCCTTGCCCGACGGGATGGAGGCACGATACCTCCAAGACCATGGAGATATGCAGGCTCGCGGTCGATAGCGGCATGTGGACCCTGTACGAGTGCGAGAACGGGAAGGTGACGATCAACAGGAAGCCGAAGATGACGCCAGTGTCGGAGTACCTGAAGCTGCAGGGCAGGTTCAGGCACATGACCGAGGAGAACGTCAAGAAGCTCCAGGACTGGGTCGTCAAGAAGTGGCAGAACGACGAGAAGGTAGCGCAGATCAGGGCATGATCACAGCGTCCTGCGCATCTCGATCTGCTTCATCGTTACCCTGAAGTCGAACTTGTCCAGCAGCCGCACGGTTTGAGGGTCCTCGTTCACGTTGTACAGCGCGACCTTGTACGCTCCGGCATCCCACAGCCTTGAGAGCGCGAACTTCGCGAGCGAAGTGCCGATGCCCATCCTTCGGGCCTCGGGCAGGACCCCGAGGAACGGGATGAACCCGCTCGTGTCTATCGCCCGGGTCATCACGAAGCCGCTCTCGACCTTGAACATGTCCGCGCCCCTGGCAGATTGAACCACCGACGCCCTCTTCCTCCTCTGCCAGCAGGTGTCCTTGTAGGACCGTTCGTGGAGGTAGAGCACCTCGGCAAGGCTCGCGGGCTTCGGAGGCGGACCGAACCCCTCGAACCTCACGGGCCTGCCCTCGGCGGTCAGAAACTTCCTGGTCGTGGCGAACCCGAGCCGCTCGTACAGCCGTTGGGCCCTGAAGTTGCCCTCGATGACCTCGAGGTACAGAGAATGCACGCCCCCTGCAACGCACAGTTCCTGGGCCGACCTGATCAGCCTCGTGCCGATGCCCGTGGATCTGTACGCAGGTATGACGCCTATGCCGCCGATCCACGCTTCCCTGCCGTCAATCACCGGGTTGACGTACCCTACTATCTTGGTCCCGTCGAGCGCGACCAGCACGTTCGCCATATCCCCGCCCACGGACCTCAGGAACTCGAGGAAGGACTCCCTCGAGGATTTGATCGGGATGATGTAGTCCGAGAAGGCCTCCTCGTGTACTTTCACCAACTCGTCGAGCTGCGCCGTCGAGGCCCTATCTATCCTGATGCCCCTCGAGTCCTGCTCCATTCTGAGGAACCCCTAGACGGCTTCGGGCTTCATGTGAGGGAACAATATGACTTCCTTGATAGACTGGGAGTTGGTCAGTATCATGGCGAACCTGTCTATGCCTATGCCAAGGCCACCGGTCGGCGGAAGGCCGTACTGGAGCGACTGCACGTAGTCCATGTCGATCGGGTGGGCCTCGTCGTCCCCGTCCTCCTTATGCCGCTCCTGCTCCCTGAACCGCCTCTCCTGCTCCTCGGGGTCGTTCAGCTCGGAGAAGGCGTTCGCGAACTCCCAGCCGTTGATGAACAGTTCGAACCTTTCCACGAGACTCGGGTTCCCCCTCTTCTTCTTGGCCAGCGGGGAGACCTCGATCGGATGGTCTATCACGAAGGTCGGGTTGATCAGGTGTGGCTGTGTCTTCTGGTCGAACATCTCTGCGACCACCTCGCCAATCGTCGGGCAGCTGTCTATGTCTCTGACCCCGATCCCCTGCGCAGCCGTCCGCGCCTCCTCGATGCTCCCAAGAGCGGCTATGTCCAGGCCCGCGTATTTCCGGATGGCATCGTGCATCGTGATCCTGGGCCACGGTCTCGAGAAGTCCAGGACCTTGTCTCCATAGGGTATCCTGTCCGTACCGAGGATGTACATCGCGGTATCGTATAGCAGTCGCTCGGTCAGGTCCATGATGTCGTTGTAGTCGGAATAGGCCTCGTAGAGCTCCAGCGAGGTGTACTCCGGGTAGTGCTGCGCGTCGATGTCCTCGTTCCTGAAGTTGTGCCCTATCTCGTACACCATCTCCAGGTCGCCGACTATCGCCCTCTTATGGTACAGTTCAGGTGCTATCCTCATGTAGAGGTCCATGTCCAGCGCGTTGTGGTGCGTCTTGAAGGGCCTTGCAAGGGCGCCCCCGTAGAGCGGCTGGAGGATGGGCGTCTCGATCTCAAGGAACCCCCTGGCGTTGAGCCAGTCACGCATGAACGCCACCATCCTGGACCTCTTGATGAACTTCTCGCGGACGTCCTGGTTCATGATCATGTCAAGGTATCTCTTCCTGTACCTCGTCTGCACGTCCTGGAGTCCGTGGAACTGGTCAGGGAGCGGCTCGAGCGCCTTCGACAGTATCTCGAACTCGCGGATGGCGACGGTGACCTCGCCCATCTTGGTCTTGAACACGCGTCCTCTGACGCCCACAATGTCCCCCTTGTCAAGGGACTTGAAGAGGTCGAAGCCTTCCTGGCCGACCTCGTCCAGCTTGAAATATACCTGGACCCTGCCCTCCCTGTCCTGGACGTCAGCGAAGCCGGCCTTGCCGTGAATCCTCAGGCCCATGATCCTGCCGGCTATCGCGACCTCCTCCTTGCTGCGCTCGGTGGTCGCAGACGCGAAGTCATTCTTTATCTGGGCGGTGCTGTGGGTCCTGACGAACTTGTACTTGTCATAGGGGTTGAGGCCTCTCGCCTTCAGCTCCTCGAGCTTCCTCATTCTGAGTGCCCTCATGTCCGTCGCTTCTTCTGCCATCACACATCCCTTTCCTCGGATGCCGCTGCGTGATATCCGGCGTCCCTACTTAAAAGTAGGCCGCTCGCTGCTGTGTAGAAAACCTCGATGATGAGCAGAAAGAGGACCTCCAACCTCGACGAGTTGCATGAGATTGCCCTGAACACGGTCCCCGGACGGGCCACGTCTGAACTTCACCGTCACAATCAGTTGCTTCCTCGCCTCCACCGCCACCGTCTGCTTCACGTAACGACGCGTCTCGACGCCTTTCCTGTGCCCTCCCAGCCTTCCTCCCCTCGACTCGAGCACACGAGTGTAGTACGTGCTCGCGGACGTGGAGCTGAACCCCGTCGAGTCCACGGCCAGATAGAGCACTCTCAGACGCGCCTCCTCCAGGAACCCGA
>JBBIUZ010000126.1:0-4500 GCA_037439985.1 Methanobacteriota archaeon
AACCTCTCGTCGATGTCGTCCCAGCCCCAGGCGGCCTCCAGGTCCCTCCTGGAGGTCCCTGTACGACCCCAGACCTTTGAGGCACATGACGAGGAGGGCGGCGAGCATGGTCGTCCTCGCGTATCTCGGTCTCCCCCAGTGCTGAGTTGGGAATAGGTTTTCCAGCTTAGACAGGTTCATGAGGTCGAAGATGCGCGTGAGAGAAGGAATTCCCATCCCTTCTTTGTTCGTTAACACAAGAGGAATGGGGTTCCACAACGTCATGTTTTCGCCGTGTCGGGTGAACGCAGATCGCCACCAGTCCGACTCTTGCAACAGGCTCTCGGACGGCGGTCAGATAGTTTTATAAACCCCCTGCCCATACAAGTCGCGCTGAGCGCGATGGAGTTCAAGCTGGTAGAGAAGAAGAAGGACAGCGTCAGGGTGGAGATCAAGGATGCTGACGAGACCCTGATCTACCCGCTCATCCATGAGCTGCTCCAGGACAAGAACGTGCAGGATGCGAGGTACACCACGGGCCATCCGCAACTGGACAAGGCCATGCTCACGGTCGAGGTCAAGGAGGGCAAGCCCCAGGCGGCCCTCAAGAAGGCGGCGAAATCGCTGGCGAACCAGTTCCTGGAGGCGCGCCAGCTGGTGGAGAAGCAACTCGGCTAGCCATGACGGCAAGGTTCTCACGCGTTTTCAAGATGATGATGTGCCGATGAAGGAGAGCGATCTCGGCCTTGAGGTCTTCCTCACCGAGGGCATCGATGGGCTCGGCGGGAAACTCAGGAAAACGCCCGAAGACTTCGTCGTCGACGAGATATCGATCCTCCCTCTGGCCGATCCTGCCGGGAGGTTCGTGATAGCGAAGGTCTGGCATCGCAACTGGGAGCAGAACAGGCTCGTTCGCAGGCTGGGGAGCAACCTGCACATCGGCCGCGCGAGCATCGGCTTCGCGGGGACCAAGGACGGAAGGTCCGTCGCTACGCAGCTGATGTCTTTCGATGCCCCGATCGAGAGTGTCCAGGCGCTGGATATCCCGGATGTTAGGATCCTGGATGCGTACAGGGCGAGCAGGATGATATGCATCGGGGACCTGATCGTCAATTCGTTCAGGATCAGGGTGGCAGACATCGAGCCGTCGAAGGATGCGAGGGAAATCTGCCGCCGGGCGAGGGCACGGCTCGATCAGGCCGGCGGGTCGCCGAACTTCTTCGGGATCCAGCGGTTCGGGTCGGTCAGGCCCCTGACACACCTCATCGGCAAGGACCTCCTCAACGGAGACTTCGAGAGGGCCGTGATGAGATACGTCGCGAGCCCGTCGGAGGACGAGGACTCCGAGGCGAACGACGCCAGGCGCATGCTCCACGAAACCAGGGACTTTGAGAGGGCGTTCAGGGAGTTCCCGATGAAGCTCAGCTTCGAGAGGACGCTGATAGGCTACCTCAGGGACCGCCCGGCAGACTACCTCGGGGCGCTCCGGACGCTGCCGTACAACCTCCAGATGATGTTCGTCCACGCGTACCAGTCGTACCTGTTCAACAGGATCCTCAGCGAGCGGATCAGGACAGGCATGTCCATCAAGGTGCCCGAGGTCGGCGACCTGATACTCCCGCTTTCGAGGACGAACGTGCCGGATCACGACAGCCCCATATCTGTCGGCAGGGACAACCTCGAGAAGGCCGTCAGGATGGCGAACGAGGGAAAGGCGTTCGTCAGCGGGCTCATCTACGGCAAGGACTCGGCCATCGCGGGCGGGCGCATGGGGGAGATCGAGCGGTCTGTTATAGCAGCGGAGAACATCTCGAGAAGCGACTTCGAGATCGTCGGTCTGAGGGCCGCATCGTCCAAGGGGACCAGGCGCGAGCTCCTCTCGCCCTGCAAGAACCTCTCCATAGGGTTCGGGGAGCGCGAGGTAACCTTCGGGTTCACCCTGAACAAGGGCTGCTACGCGACCACGCTGCTGCGCGAGTTCATGAAGGCGGAGATTGCGCAGTACTAGGTCCCCGAGGGTCCGCCCCGAGTTCTTGCCTCGTCGACGCGCTCCAGTAGCATCCTCGACGATTCAGGTCTCACGCACAGGTCTGTGTGGTCAGATTAATGCCATGGATCCGTCATCTAGGGGTCGTGTCAAGGAAGAAGCGGTCCGTGCTCACATGTCCGCAGTGCGGCTCCTCGGATTTGTACTACGAGGCTGGGCTCGTCACCGGGTACAAGTACCACTGCAAGCGGTGCAACTACGTGGGGGCATTCGTCATCGAGAGGGACATAGAGATAGAGGACTAGCCGGGAAAGAAGTAGACCCGCTACACACTCGTCAGGCGAACATCGGGCCCGATTCCATGCCCTTCTCGGCATCCTGGTCCAGGACCTTCGCGAGGGCCTTCTCGAAGTCGGCCATGGAGACCACGTCCCTGTTGTCCCTGATGGCGAACATGCCGGCTTCCGTGCAGACCGCCTTGATGTCAGCTCCGGTAGCGCCGTCGGACTTGGTCCCAAGCTCCTCGAGAAGGACGCTCTTGTCCAGGTTCATGCGCTTCGAGTGTATCCTGAATATCTCGCTCCTCGCCTCGAAGCTCGGATAGGGAATCTCGATGATCCTGTCGAACCTTCCAGGCCTGAGCAAGGCCTCGTCCAAAATGTCCGGACGGTTTGTGGCGCCGATGATCTTGACCTCGCCCAGAGGGTTGAATCCGTCTAACTCCGCCAAGAGCTGCATGAGTGTCCTCTGGACCTCGCGGTCGCCGGAGGTCGCGAGCTCTAGCCTCTTGGCGCCCACGCTGTCTATCTCGTCAATGAAGACTATCGAGGGCGCCTTCTGCCTCGCGAGGTCGAACAGCTCCCTGACGAGCCTTGCCCCCTCCCCGATGTACTTCTGCACCAGCTCAGAACCGACGAACCGGATGAACGTGGCATGCGTCTGCTTCGCGACCGCCTTGGCGAGCAGGGTCTTGCCAGTGCCCGGTGGGCCGACCAGCAGCACGCCCTTCGGCGGGTCGATGCCCACCTTCTTGTAGAGCTCCGGTCTCAGGAGCGGGTCCTCCACGGCCTCCCTTATCTCCACGATCTGGTCCTGCAAGCCGCCTATATCGTCATATGTCGTGTCCGGCTTCTCGATTATCTCGGCACCCATAACAATGGGGTCGAGAGATGGCGGAAGGACACCCATGACCGCGAGCGTCTGCTTGTTGAGGGCGACCCTCGCGCCAGCCAGCAGCAGCTCCGGGGCGACGTAGTCCGAGGTGCTGACGATGAAGTCCGGACCGGTGGAACTCTTCACAACCACCCTGCCGTCCGCGAGGACGTCCTTGATCTGACCGATTATGAGCGGAGGGGCCTTCAGCCTCTCGAGCTCGGCCTTGAGGCGCTTCATCTCCTTCTGCATACGGATTAGTTCACCCTCGACGAACCTCTTCTCGCCCTCGACCCTGCGGGCCTCCTCTACGAGCTCCAGGTTCCGCTCCTCGAGGACCGATATCTTGCGGTGAATATCCTCAAGCATCGTTCCCTGTTGATCGTTTTCCACTGTTTCGCACTCCGTTTCAGAAGACTGGATTATATAAGGTTAAATACTCTATTTATTCTTTGGCCTTCATCGTCGGAAGCGTGATCCTCGATGATTTGCGAGCTCTGCGGGAAGGACGTAACCTTCCTCCGGAAGGTTATGATCGAGGGGGCCCAGCTCGAGGTCTGCGCAGAATGCGCGAGGTTCGGCACCGAGACGAGCAAGAAGGCCGTGAAGGAGGATGTCCCTAGGCCGATAGTGGCGCAGAGGCTCGAGTCCCGGGAGAGAAGGGGCAAGCCGAAGGACGTCTACGACGCAGGGGGCAAGGAGGAGCTCGCGGAGGATTACGGCGCCGTCATCCGTAATGCGCGCTCCAAACGCGGCATGACCCAGAAGGAACTCGCGATGAGGATCAACGAACGGGTCACCGTCCTGAGCAAGGTCGAGGCGTCTGAGATGAGGCCCGACGACAAGCTCGTCACTAAGCTCGAGAAAGAACTCAAGATAAAGCTCAGGGAGAGGGTCCCTGAGATACTCACGGGCAAGGAGTCCAAGTCCGGATCGCTCACGCTCGCCGACCTGGTCAAGATGCAGAAGGAGAAGTGAGGGCCTAGACCCTCCCCAATCCAGGGTCCCTGCTCAGGATGTCCGCGCAGGCCCTCTCTATGAACGAGCTCTCCACCCTCAGCCCGTAATCCGATGCGACCAAGAGCGCGGCCGGCTCGACATCTATCCCGAGAAGTTCCTGCTTCTTGTTCACCTTGGAAACCACCTCTCTCTTCGGGACGGACTTGGTCTTGACGATCCTGTCAACGATCTCGGAGAACAGATCTTGGCTGCGCCTGGCCGCCTGCTCGAACATCTCCACTGAGGGTTTGTAGTCGATCGGGACGTCGACCTCCTTGAAGTCGAATGTGGGGAAGATGTTCCCGTTCTTCCTCTCCAGGAGCCCGCCGGAAAGGCCAGCATCGAGCAGTCTCTGGGCGTCCTTCGGAGAGAACCATCTCAGG
>JBBIUZ010000127.1:0-2943 GCA_037439985.1 Methanobacteriota archaeon
GCGGAAACGTCTATCCTGTGCGCCTCGGTCACAATCTTGAGTTTCCAAATCGGCAGCTCGTTCAGGAAATGATTCGGATGCCGTGCCATCGCCCTCTCCTCTCCAAGCAACCAGTGCAATCGGACTCGCCACTGATAAGGGTTTCGCGTAGGTGTCAGCCGCAGGCAATGCAACAAAACCTAAGTAGCTGGGCAGTCATCGAACATCACAATGGACTGTGGCAAGGAGAAGATTGCGATAGCCAGGTTGTCGGTCTATTCGAACTCTGTGCTAGTCGTTCTGAAACTCATGACTGGTGCCCTCATGGGCTCCGTCGCGGTGATCTCGGAGGCCATTCACTCCGGGATAGACCTCGCCGCGGCCCTCATGGCGAGGTACTCGGTGAAGAAGTCCGCGGAACCCGCTGACAAGGAGCATATGTTCGGGCACGGGAAGTTCGAGAACCTTTCGGGCATGACCGAGGGTGCGCTAATCTTCGTCGCCGCCGGGTTCATCATCTACGAGGCGTCGCTGAAGTTCATGGAGGACGCGCAGGTCAAGGTCCTCTACGCTGGCATGACGATAATGGCCATCTCCGCGGCCATCAACTACTACGTCTCGAGAAGACTCATGGAAGTCGCAAGGAGGACGGACTCGCTCGCGCTCGAGGCGGACGCCTACCACCTGAGAACCGATGTGTGGACTTCCGCGGGAGTCTTCGCAGCCCTTGCGCTCATCCAGATCACGGGCTTCAGGTACTTCGACCCCGCAGTCGCAGTGGTTGTGGCGATGCTGATCATCCACGCGGCCTACGGTATCACCAGGAGGTCCGCAGAGGGACTCGTCGACAGGAGCCTTCCCGATCAAGAGATCAGGCTCATAGAGCAGGCCGTCAAGAGCCACGGCGGCGATGTGCTGAGCTTCCACAAACTGAGGGCGAGGAAGATGGGCTCCGAGCGCCAGATTGACCTCCATGTGGTCGTCCCAATGAACCTGAGCGTCAAGGAGGGGCACTCACTGGCGGAAGAGCTCGAGATGGACATAAGGAGTGCCCTGCCAGGAAGCATCATAGTCGTGCACATCGAACCGTGCGACGAGAATTGCGACACATGCCGGCTTATCCCCAACCCAAGCACGGCCAGCGCAAGGAAAGGGCCTCCGCTACCCTGCGAGCCCAAGCAGTGAGTGCTCGCGAAGCACCCTCTCCAGCTCAATGAAGGGGCCCTCGCCGTCCTCGCTGTTGTCTATCGTGACCCATTCGTCAGTGACCATCGCCATCGCGACCTTCCTCACTGACTCGAGCTTCTCACGCGTTTCGAACATCTCCGGCGCATGGCCTCTGGAACTGATCCTTCTGAGCGCGACCTCCGGCCGGATGTCTATGAATATCGCGAGTCCCGGGAAGGGCAGGAGCTTCCTAAGAACGGCGTAGCCGGTCTTGGCGAGGTGCTCTGGCAAGTATGCCGTCCCGAGAAGGTACCTGACGAGTATCGTCGTCCCAGTCTGACACGTCCTCAGGCCCCGCACCGAGACAAGCACGTCGGCCGTGAAGAACAGCGTGGCAAATAGCCTTGCCACGGGTCCTGAACCCTGCAGGCACTCCTTTGTTAGCCTGCCGAACCGCCTCTCCGACGGGTGCGAGACGACCGTGACCGTGCGCCCCTCCGACTCCATGAGCGACCTTATCCTCGCTGCATGCGTGTCCTTGCCGCAACCGTCGAGACCATCGACGACGATGAATCCCAGTGCCTCACACCCCGATTCCGTGGAGCAGGGCAGCGATGAGCAGCGGCACGACGAGGTTGTCTACCGGGCCGGGCGCCAGGCCTTCCAGGAGCGCGACGATGCCCGCGACCGCGATTGCGAACGGGACGAGGAGGAAGGGGACGGTGCTGCCGCCCGAGTAGCCTATGACGGAGAAGTAGAACCACGCCAGGACGACGATGCTCACTGCAGTAGACGCGAAGACCGCGATGCTCCCCTCGACGGTTCTGTGCGGCAGGTAATGGATCTTGCCGTAGCGTGCCCCCACTAACGCGCCCATACCGTCTCCGAACGCCATCGATGCGATCGCAATGGACCCGGCGAAGAGGTCGCCGAACAGGAAGTACGCTATCACGGTCCAGGATATCGCATACATCACGAGGCCGTACGCGTGCCCCTCGGAGGATCTCTGACCGAGCGGGCTCTCCCTGAGCCGCCTAATCGGGGATCCCGGGGTCGCGAGCAGCAGTATCGGCACGAAGGGAAGAGCGGCAAGCGCTGCCATGACGAGTCCCGAGTCAAACGCCCACCAGAAGAAGACGATCCCGCCCGTGAGCACATGCACGAGCTTGCGGGGGCGCGCGAATCTGTCCCTCACGAGCCACGATATCAGCACGACCGCGGCGACGTACCCGTACACGCCCGCGAGACCGAACAAATCCCCCTGCGAGAGAAAGCTCACGGCCCTGATTGCGAGGGCTGGCGCTTATACTTTTCTGGCTTCCCCGGCCTCCTTCGGCTTCAGCTCCTCGATGAGTTCGAGGGCCCGGTCCATGCGGATCTTCCTCTCCGACACCATGATCTCGCACACCTGGTCCATCAGCTCCTTGGGGCAGCCCGCGCTCGCCGCTATGTTCTTCGCATGCAGCTTCATATGCCCCTCTTGTATCCCGACCGTCGCAAGGGCCCTGAGCGCCGCGAAGTTCTGCGCGAGGCCGACCGCTGCGACGATCTCGCCGAGCTCGGATGCGCCCTTGACGCCGAGCAGCTTGATGCACGCTTTCGCGGCGGGGTGCACCCTCGTGGCTCCTCCAATCAGGCCGACGGCCATGGGGATCTCGATTGTCCCGACGAGGTCCCCCTCAGGGGTCTTCTCATAGGTGGTCAGCGACTTGTATCCCCCGCTCCGGGCGGCGTAGGAATGCGCGCCAGCCTCTATAGCCCGCGAGTCGTTTCCTGTCGCGATCACCACTGCGTCTA
>JBBIUZ010000127.1:2953-4402 GCA_037439985.1 Methanobacteriota archaeon
GTGGCGCACCTGTACGGGTCCGCGTCCGCGAACAGGTACGCCTCGATGATGCCGTCCACGACATCCTCGCCTCCAATCGCCTCTTTCACCCATACCGCACGCGCACGTGCGAGACGATGTATCGCGAGGTTCGATAGGATTCTCAGTCTGACCCTGCCGCCAGAGACGCTCTCGAGTAGCGGGGCCACGGCCTCGGCCATCGTGTTCACCGCGTTGGCACCCATTGCGTCTCTCACATCGACCAGGAGATGCATGACGACCATCGGGCCGCGTGGACTGCGGACTATCCTGACTTCGATGTCCCTCGCACCCCCTCCGAGCCCCACGAGCATTGGATCCTGCCTGTTCGCTAGGTCGAGTATCTCCTGCCTCCTCTCGATGATCACATGCTTGGCCCGGCTCGGGTCCTTGATGCCTGTGAGCTGAATCTGGCCGATCATGACCGGCGGAGTGCTGCTGGTCCAGAAACCACCCCTTTCCCTGGCCATCTTGGCGGCGTTCGACGCAGCGGCAATCACGGACGGCTCCTCGATCGCCATGGGTATCAGGTAATCCCGGTTGTTGATCCGGAAGTTCACCGCGATGCCCAACGGCAGCGCGAACGACCCTACCGCGTTCTCGACCATCTTGTCCGGGACCGACGGGTCCAGGCCGCCGGAGCCTGCGAGGGCCTTGACCTCGTCATCTGTCAGACCCGCGAAATCGCTGACGACCTTGAGTCGCTCCGACATGCTGAGCTTGTAGAAACCCTCTATTCGCGAAGTGCGTTCCATACGGTCACCGCTTCCGCTCGCACGAACCTGTCACGTTCGCTTTAATCCTTTGGGACGCGAGGTTCGGCAATCATCGTCCTGCGACGGGCACATGCGAAGCTCTATATTCGGACTTGAGACTAAAGGTCAACATGCCGAAGTGTTCCGCCCCAGGGAAGGTCATACTGTTCGGGGAACACGCAGTGGTGTTCGGGAAGCCGGCCCTCGCCCTAGCAATAGACCTCAGGATGTCCTGCTCTGTCACGCTTTCCAGTCAGTACTCAGTGAACGGCCACCCTATGAGGAAGCCGCGCCACGCATACATCTCTGCGGCCCTCGATGAGGCCTGGGATGGACCTCCGATAAACGTAGCGACCGCTTCCGAAATCCCCGCGGCTTCGGGTCTGGGTTCGTCCGCCGCAGTCACGGTAGCATGCATCGCCTCTGTCACCGCATTCAACGGCCGTCTCGACCCCGAGAAAATCGCAAAGATGGCGTTCGAGGTCGAGAACAGAGTGCAGGGAAGAGCGAGCCCGACTGACACATCGACCTCCGCACATGGCAGCGGGGTGCTGGTTTCCCCCGACAAGCTAGAAGGCTTCCTCTGGAGGGTGGAGAAGGGGGGCGTCGTGTGGAACATGCACCACTGCGATGTCCCGACACTCAAGTTCGTGGTGGGTTACACTGGCATCCATGC
>JBBIUZ010000128.1:0-4387 GCA_037439985.1 Methanobacteriota archaeon
GAAGACATCCCAGCAGTATCTCCGCTCCATAACGATTTGATCGATTCTTGGGAATCATTGGACGCAGCACTGTGGCGGCGAAACCGTTAATAGCCGTGAATCGCCTCCGATGCCCGGAGGGCTCGGAATTGGCAGATGAGAAGAAGCTGTCAGTGAGTGAGGTAAGGAGAACGATCGCGACATCCCTTGGCACGGCCTTCGGCTTTGTCATCGGTCTGCTGTGGAATCAGGTCGTGACAGGCGGGCTGAAAGTTGCCGGGGTGAACACCAACATTACGGACATAACCTTCAGCGGCTGGGCCGGTTTTCTGATCACCGCGATCATACTGACGGTCGTCATGGTGGTATTCATCATCCTGATCAGCCGGTGGGGCAACAAGTAGGGAGCGTAGGACTCTCGCGACGAAGACTGCCACGCATGTCTTTCAGCGTCAGCTATGAACGGAGGCCGCAGCCGCGGACCCTCCTGCGTTCATCAGCCTCGCTCGGGAGTCGGAACGGGTCGTCGGGGCGGCCGCCTGGAAGAGCCCTGGCCAGTGCGCCGACCCGCTCACGGAGGCCGATGACGTCGACGCTGAACCCTTATGGTAGGCGACGTGGATGTCGGCCTCAATGAGGCTCATGTTCCCAGTGACATAGTGATGGACGAAGTAGAGGTTCCCGTTGGCGTCCAGGTTCGGCTCGCCCGCGAACTGAGACACTATCTCCACGGGCGTGCCCCAAGCGGTGCCGGTCCAGAGCGATCGGAAGCATGCCGGACCGGGAGAGCCCAGGGTGCTCTGACCAGTGAACCAGAGCGCCTTGCCGTCGGGCGTCACGAACGGCTGGTCCTTGCCCGACACGCCATCAAGGCCGGGGATCTTGACCGGGATCGACCATGAGCCGCCCGTCTTGGTCGACTGCCATATGTCACCACCATTGCCGTAGTAGAGCCAGTTCCCGTCCGCCGTGAAGCAGAAGGCCTCTATGTCGTACTACACGTTTAGCTGTTGGCCCGCGTTCTTGACGTCAGTCCACTTGCCGCCGGTGTACTCGGCCGAGGCCGTGTATATGTCTATCTCTCCGAGGTTCCCGGCCCTTACCGACGCGAACCACATGGTATTGCCCTGAACGAATTCGTCACCGTCGAGCGAGTTGATTGTTCCGAGGACGAGCCGCTGCGGCTCTATATACGCACCGCCCGAGTTCTGCGTCCACCAGATGCCAGTGACCTTGTCCCCGAGCTGTTTCTGGACAGGTATGCGTAGGTCGGGCGTGAAGAAGAAAAAGAACCACTTGCCATCGGGGGTCATGAAGGGGGAGTCCTCGGCTCCGGCCGTGTTCACGGGTCCCGGCATCGGCACTGGCGTACTCCACTCGCTGGGGTGCAGGATCGGGGGTAGAAGATCGCTCTGAGGGGTCATCTTCACCGCGTCCGCAGGAATCGTCGACGCACGCGGAGGAATCGACACCTCCTTGCCGCCCGAAAGCAGCGATTCCATAACGGCTGCGATGACGAACGCGACAGCGGCGCCTGCGCCGGTGGCCAAGGTCTTCTTGGACATACGTGTGATGAATCCGATTGCAGCCCGATAATGACCACGCATGTGGCCTAGTAGACCAGGAGTGTCCCCGAGCGTCAGACGCACGGACGCACTGGCCCTCGGCGAGGGGCGGCGCATGGCTACACAAGCAGGCCGGCACCCTTCAGCTCGCGCGTGATCTTGTCGATTGCCACCTCGACATCCTCGGGCTTCCTCGCGCCCGTGCACACGAGCTTCCCGCTGCCGAACAGGAGCACGACGACCTTCGGAGAGTCGAGTCGATACACCAACCCGGGAAACTGCTCGGGCTCATACTCGACGTTCTCGAGGCCGAGCGTGATCGCTATCGCATTGAGGTTGATCTTCGCCCCGAAGTCGCTCGTTGCGACGATGTTCTGGACCTCGATCTTCGGGTCCTTCTTGATGACCACTCCAGCAGCCTCGATCTGCTTCGCCACCTTGCTGATGGCGATCTTCACCTGGTCGAGGCTCTTCCCTCCCGTGCAGACCGCCTTCCCGCTCCTGAAGAGAAGAGTGGCGGTCTTCGGCTCCTTCAGCCTGTATATCAATCCGGGGAACTGCTCGGGCTCGTATTCCGCCCCGTCGAGTGCGAGCGCGATCGCCTGAAGGTCAAGCTCCGTTCCGAGAGACGTCGACGCGACGACGTTCTCAATCCTGATGACTGTCATGAGGCGTAAACCAGCCTTGGGGTATATAAAGTAGTTATGCTGAAGTAACGGCTCCTGAGGGTTTCGGGGCCCTGGGACGGCGGCAAATGCGGTCCGCCCGGGAGAGGAATGACTTGCTGGAAAGGCCTTAGAGCAGGTACGACGTTGTACGTCTCAGGAGGCAGAGAACATGGAGAAGACAAAGGTGAACACCCCAAGCGGCCCCGCGGATGCGATGGAACTCGAGTTCAAGGTCAAGAGCGACCCATGGACCACGCTGGAGCTGGAGGACGGGACGACGCTCCACGTCAAAATCAATATCGGGAAGGTCTTCCGCATGGAGCAGTTCGACCCGATGACTGGAGAACCGGCATACCTGTTCACATCGAACAACATC
This sequence comes from Methanobacteriota archaeon, assembly GCA_037439985.1. Taxonomy (GTDB): domain Archaea; phylum Thermoplasmatota; class Thermoplasmata; order UBA10834; family UBA10834; genus COMBO-56-21. The sequence goes on from JBBIUZ010000128.1 coordinate 2,589, forward strand.
GTGCGGTCCCAGGTGCCTGCGAAGCTCAAGAAGTTCCACAACTACCCGAAGCCGACGAACCAAGAGGTCGCCTAGCGCGAATAACTGCCGCTGGGGACAGTCTATATCCCTCCGCCCCCAGATGCTACATCGCAATGGTCGGCCCAGAGCGAAGGATGAGAACAAGTCATTGACAGAACGACTCACGGGTTGCGCGTATCGCGCATCCATGTGATGACGATGTCGTCGGACACGCTCTGGCCGTGACACTGGCAAAGGAGGCAGCAGTATGTCACCTGAGGAACCGAAGAGGAGGAAGGCCGAGGAGGTTGCAGAGAAGACGGGGGAGGCCGTCGGCAAGGGACTGAAGAAGGGCTTCGGGGTCGTGAAGTCCCTCGGAAAGGGCGTCAAGGAAGGGGTCACGGAGAAGAAGGAAGAGAAGTAGACTAGCGAATCGGCAGCGACCTCAGGGGCGACCGATCAGAGCGATGTGCTTCCTCCTCTCGGCGGGCGTGCAGGGGCACACCATCTGACAGGCCCTGCACATCACGCGGGTCGTGGAGGTTATCTTGGGCTCGTATGTGTCCAGGAGCGTCGCTGTCTTCTTCGACGACCTTGGCATCGACGTCGCGCCGACTAGGCACTTGTCCGGGTCGACCTTGTAGGGGGTGAGCGCCCCGGTCGGGCACGCGCGGATGCACTTGGTGCACTCGCCGCACATGTCCTTCGTGAAGGGCTTGTCCGGAGTGAGCGGGGCATCGGTGAGCAGAAGCCCTATCCTGAGCCATGGCCCGTGCTTCGGCGAGAGTATAAGTGAACTCTTTCCGAACGAGCCTATTCCCGCAAGCGACGCTATGCACTTGTACGACGTCGTGCTCGTGTCCTCGCGAGGCAATGTCGCCCGGTACCCCTCGGAGGCGAGGAGCCTCATCATGTCCCTGTATATCACCCTGATCGACATGTAACCTGGGTATGTGAAAACCCCGTTTCCTCGGTCCGTCTCGAGCTCGTCGGAATCATCCGTCGAAGGCACTCCGAAAACGACTATGCTTCTCGCGCCAGGGAGCACCGAGGCCAGCTTGACGGTGTGTCTGTTCACCGTCCAATCGATCCATATCCTTGGAAGCGCGTCGGCCGACTTGACGGAGGCGACCCCGAAAGCCTCAGCTCCGCCCAGCCTACTCGCCTTCTCGAGCCTTCTGCGCAGATCACTTGCGGGCTTTTTGATCCCGCTTCTCACGAGTGGCGGATGGCTCCTGTCACTGATAAACGTTTTTCCACACTGAGCTCGTGAGCCTGTTGCAAGAGTCGGACTGGTGGCGATCTGCGTTCACCCGACACGGCGAAAACATGACGTTGTGGAACCCCATTCCTCTTGTGTTAACGAACAAAGAAGGGATGGGAATTCCTTCTCTCACGCGCATCTTCGACCTCATGAACCTGTCTAAGCTGGAAAACCTATTCCCAACTCAGCACTGGGGGAGACCGAGATACGCGAGGACGACCATGCTCGCCGCCCTCCTCGTCATGTGCCTCAAAGGTCTGGGGTCGTACAGGGACCTCCAGGACTTCCTGGCCAAGGACCACTTCTGGGCGAGGAAGTGCGGCTTCGATGCTCGAACGCCGGACCAGTCCTCATTCTCCAGGTTCCTGTCATCCCTCGATGTCAGGACCTTGGACGCCATCAACAAGCTCCTCTTTGAATAGCTCGTGCGGATAGGCGTCGTCGGAGACACATGGAGCGTCGACCCCACCCTCCTCGATGCCTCCAGGAGGGACCTGGAGGCCGCCTGGGGCTGGGACGACATCGACGAGAGGTT
>JBBIUZ010000129.1:0-245 GCA_037439985.1 Methanobacteriota archaeon
ATTCTCCTCCTCACTCCGTCACGGGCTTGAACAGGTAGCAGGCGACCTTGTGCCCTTTCCCCACGTCCATCAGAGGAGGCTCCTGCGCCCGCCTGAACATCGCAACCACCATCTTCCCAGCGTCCTTCTGGCTCCTCATTCTCGGCTCACGCACTCCGCGCGACGCAAGAGAGCCCTCCTCGGCCTTTGCCGCGAAGAAGTCCTTGAGTCCGGCCGCTATCTCGGTCCACTGCTGCTCACCACCC
>JBBIUZ010000129.1:255-1913 GCA_037439985.1 Methanobacteriota archaeon
GTGCGCGGACCCTGATTTCCCCTCTGATGATCTCGGGAGGAAGCGCCATGTCGTGGAACCTCGACCCGGGGTCACCGAGGAAGTCCGCGGCAATCATCTCCAGGGCCAGCTCGGCGACCCGCCTGGGGGTCATCTTCGCACCCTTGCATTGCACGGATACGGACTGCTGCCCCGCGGACAACCCAGAAATGCCGCGATACTCCTTCGATCCAGTCGCGATCAGGTGCTTGATGAAATCCTTGATGAAGCCAATGGTCGTGTCGACGTTGCTCCTTCCTGCAGGGGCGCTCTCCTTGTCCCTGCCGATGCTGATCTCCACCTTCCCCCCATCGACCCTCGCCGACAGCATGATTCCATGCATGGGGTGGGTGGCGCTTCCGAAGTCCACATTCTTCGTCAGTTCCTTGAGGAAGGACTTCGCGAGCTCCTCCGACGAGAGCGATACGCTCGAGGTCGACAGCACGAGTTCCTTGTCGGCAGCAATTTCCTCGATCGAGGACAGTGCCTGGAACATCGGTATCGTGGCCCTGTGCTCGCTCGCTATTGAGTCCAACCCCTCCTTCAGCTTGCCAGCCTTTCCCTGGGGCTTGACCTTCATCATGAGCGCGAACCCGTTCGGCACCATCTCCGCGATGTGCTCGCTCAGGGGGCTGGACGGGCCCATTATGTCCTCCTCCTCGGTGAGATAGGCGGAGAGGTCCCTTCCCTCCCATCCGCATCTATCGAAGGCGAACGGGCATCTGGGCCTGAATCGACACCCGAGTGGGATGTTGATGGCGCTTGGTACCTCTCCTCTGATCTTCGTTCTACCATGCTTGTGCTCCGGATCAGGGACAGGCACCGCCGACAAGAGCGCGCGCGTGTAGGGGTGTTTCGGGTCGAATATCGTCTCGTCCGTCTCCCCAAGCTCGACGACCTTGCCCAGATACATCACGGCCAGCCGGTCGCTCACGTACCTGGCGACTGCGATGTCGTGCGTTATGAAGAGGTATGGTATCCTGTACTTGTCCCTCAGGTCGAGCATCAGATTCAGGACCCCCGCTCTGATGGACACGTCCAGCATCGAGACAGGCTCGTCAGCCACGATCACCCTCGGATTGATCACGAGCGCCCTCGCGATCGAGACCCTCTGCCTCTGTCCGCCGCTGAGCTCGTGGGGGAACCTGTTCAGGTACTCTCTCCCGGGTGCCAGCCCCGCATCCTCGAGCGCCTTGACGCACATCTCTGTGCGCTCCTCGAGCGACTTGCCTATGTGATGATTTACCAGCGGCTCCATCACGGTCTGGAGGACGGTGGTCCTCGGGTTCAGCGATTCGTACGGGTCCTGGAAGACCATCTGGATGTTGCGTCTGAAGACCTTGAGGTCCTCTCCTTCCAGAACGGCGATGTCCCTCCCCAGGAAGAACACAGACCCGCCAGTTGGGGTTTCCAGTCTGGTCAGCAACCTGCCTGTCGTCGTCTTCCCGCAGCCGCTCTCTCCCACGAGACCGAGTATCTCCCCCTCGTGAATGTCGATGTTCACGTCGTCGACAGCCTTCACAAACGAGGGCCTCGCCCAGAAGTCCAAGAACCCCCTCCGGAGTTCGAAGTACTTCCTCAGGTTGGTCACCTTGACGATCACGTCCCCAGGCAACAGCGGCCACCCCCGGCGAGCTTGT
>JBBIUZ010000129.1:1923-4387 GCA_037439985.1 Methanobacteriota archaeon
TGTCATGGAGCTCATGCGTGAACAGGCAGTAGGAGATGTGCCCAGGCTCGAGCTGTACTCCTTGTGGGACCTCCTTCGAGCACACGTCCTGTGCGTACTGGCATCTGGGATGGAAGGGGCATCCTGACGGGGGATTCACGAGGTCTGGTGGGAACCCTGGAATCGATGTCAGCCTACGCTTGGGCCCATGGATTGATGGGAACGATCCAAGGAGGCCGGCAGTGTACGGGTGGGCGGTGTTCTTGAACACCTGGACCGTCGTGCCCATCTCCATTATCCTCCCGGCGTACATGACCGCAATATTCTCCGACACCTCTGCGACGACCGATACATCGTGCGTGATGATCATCATGGCCATGTCGAGCTGCTTCTGCAGGTTCTTGATCTCGAACAGTATCTTGTCCTGCGTGATGACATCGAGCGCTGTGGTCGGCTCGTCCGCGATCACGAACGAGGGGGACAGCGCCAGTGCCAGCGCTATCATGGCCCGCTGCTTCATGCCCCCGCTGAACTCGTGCGGGTAGTTCCTGATTCTGTCCTCGGGTATTCCGACAAAGCTGAAGAGCTCCTTGGTTCTGGTTTCTGCCGCTTCGGATGAGACGTCCTCGTGCAGCTGGATCGCCTCGATGATCTGGTCGCCGACCCTGAACACCGGGTTGAAGGCGTTCATCGCCCCCTGGAAGATCATGGAGATGTCCTTCCACCTGATCTTCCTAATCTCCTCGTTGTAGTCGTCGAGATGTCCATCCTCTTTCTTCGAGATGGAGAGCAGGTCCCTTCCTCGATAGAGTATCTGTCCCCCCTTGATGTAGGCATTGTCCGGCAGCAGCTGCGTGATCGCATACGCAGCCGTGGTCTTGCCGCAACCGCTCTCTCCGACGAGTCCCATGGTCTGGCCGGGGTCGATGGAGAACGATATGCCGTCCACCGCTTTCACCCAGCCGCCCTGGATCTTGAAGTGCACCTTGAGGTCCTTCACCTCGACGAGCGCCACCTGCTCACCTCCTCCTCAGGCGCGGGTTCACCACTTCGTCGAACGCACGGCCTATCAGGTAGAACGAGAGGCAGAGAAGGGTTATGGCAATCCCCGGAGGCAGCAGCCACCAGGGCGCATTCAGCGTGTGCCCGCTGATCTGCAGGTACTGCAGCATCATCCCCCAGGTGATGTAGTTGACGTCCCCGAAGCCCAGGAAGGCTAGAATCGCCTCCGTGACGATGGCACCGCTTATCGTGAAAGTCATGTAGAGGAATGTGTACCCGAGCACGTTTGGCGCTATGTGCCTGAATATTAGCATGCTGTCGCTCGCCCCTGCGATCCTGGCAGCGTCGACGAACGCCCGTTGCTTCAGGGACAAGGTTACGGACCTTATCACCCTCGCTATGCCGGCCCACGATAATATCGCGATTATGATGATGATGTTAATCAGGGAGGGGCCGAAGACGGCCGCGAACAGCAGTATGATGACGAGGCCTGGAAGTGCCAGGAAGACATCGGTCGCCCTCATGAGCAGGTCGTCTATGATGCCTGTGTAGAAGCCAGCGACGAGCCCCACTATGGTCCCGACCACGACGGCGAAGAAGGCCGCCGTGACCCCCACCAACATCTCCGCTCTGGTGCCGTACATGAGCCATGTGAGTATATCATGGCCTTCGTAGTCCGTTCCGAGGATGTACCTGTTGCCCGAGGCATAGGTCCCAGGGGGAAGTGGCGCCACATCCACTCCGTACAGGGTCTCCATGAAGAGCTTGTTCTGCTTGGTCACGACCGCCCAGTAGTTCCCAGTGTTTATGCCCGCGATGTAGATGTTCCCCACGAAGCATGCTGGGGTCACGGCTCCTCCCTGCGGAGCGGTGAAGGTCGCGTTCAGCTGCAGCCCGCCAGTGAAGAGGTATATGCCCAGCTGTGTGCTCAGGATGTACACGTTCGTGCCCAGCACGTACTGCGGAGACGAGTCCGGGATGCCGCTGAACGTCGAGTACTCCGTGTAGTTGTTGACGACTCTGCCGTCGCTCGGGTCTATCCCCGCTATGAAGCCCTGCTTGCCGGTCCTGCCGAGAGCGATGACGCCTGCCGGCACCGTGTAAATCCCCTGAATCGAGACATCCCTTAGCTTGGGCGGCGATACGTCAGTGGCCCAGATTACATCGCCGGTGTCCCGACTGTACGAGACGACCTTGTTCGACTGCGTCGCGACGATGATCATGCGCGTGTTGAACGGGTTGACCGCATTTGGCGTGGTCGGGAAGGCTATCATATGCTCGGACACAATGGGTTCGTAACTCACCGTCTGGTTGTTCTTTGTGTATGTGTAGTTACTATGCCACCTCACGCTGCCGAGCGCGACCTTGGAGACATACGGCACGAGCAGGCCGCTGACCTTCTTCTCGATGTTGAGAGTGATCAGGCCCTTGTTCGTCGGGAGGATGACCGTGCCGCCGTTCGTGAAGTCCGAGTCGATGACGC
>JBBIUZ010000130.1:0-4380 GCA_037439985.1 Methanobacteriota archaeon
CTTGTGCGGCATTCCTTGCCTCCGATCGCAGATGGGTCAAACCCATAGGGTATGACAAATCTCGACATGCCCTGGTGCGATATAAAAGTTTGGAAGCCGCAGAAGAGGACAGCCAGATGCCTTTCGGTGTACATTTATCTCCGTCATTGGAAGAGTAGAAATACGTTGTTCAAGGTACATCGAGCGATGCCTCAGCCAAAGAAGCCTTTGGTCGCGTTCCAGGGAGAGAAGGGTGCGTATTCCGAAGATGCCTGCTTCAAGCACTTCGGGCCGTCGGTACGGACGCAGCCGTTCATGGATTTCCAATCGGTCTTCGAGGCGGCCGAGAGGAACGAGGTCACTCATGCCGTGGTCCCCGTGGAGAACTCCATCGAGGGGAGCGTCGCGCAGGTGAACGACCTCCTTCTGGACCACGACCTCACGATATCGGGCGAAGTCATCGTTCCCGTGAGACACTGCCTGATGGCTTTCGACGGTGCGACGATCGAGACCGTGAAAGAAGTCATGAGCCATCCCCAGGCGCTCGGTCAATCGCGCAAGTTTCTTGCCAACCATCCGGGCTGGCGTATCACGCCCTGCTACGATACCGCTGGTAGCGCGCGGATGGTGGCTGAGGTCAAGAGCAAGTCGCTGGCCGCAATTGCGGGCAGACGTGCTGCAGACGTGTATGGCCTCAAGATCCTCAAGGAGGACATCCAGAGCGAGGACGTGAACTACACGCGGTTCTTCGTACTGGAGAAGAGCCCGCTGCCCCCCGAAGGAGCGGACAAGACCTCAATCGTCTTTGCGACCAAGAACGCACCAGGCACACTGTATGACTGCCTCGGAGAGTTCGCATCGCGCGGGGTCAACCTGTCGAAGCTGGAGTCCAGGCCTCGGAGGAACAAGCCATGGGCGTACGTGTTCTACGCGGATTTCGACGGGAGCATCGACGACCCCGACTGCCACGCAGCCATCGGAGGTCTTCTGAGGAGGGGGGCATTCGTCAAGGTGCTCGGCACGTACAAAAAGGCCGAGATGTGACACTCACTGCACGCTGGCACCATTCCCCAGACCTTGCGGGGCAGCAGGGCACGGTGCGATGCTCCCTTCAGCCAGCGGTCCGCACCTTCGATTTGCGCTTCAACTCCTCAATCTCAGGCGCTCCTCTCAGGACAATGCGATCCCGCTCGAGCAGGGCTCGCTCCTTCTCGTCGAAGGCGCTCGGGTTGATTGCGATGATGAGCCGCGCTTTCGTGATCCATGCGGTTTCGTTCAGGACATCGAGCGCCTTCAGCACCTTCCTGAAATCGTTGAACGTGACCATGTACTCGACGCCCTCGACGAGGACTATGCAGTTGTGGTTCGTCTCCATGAACCGCATCAGGGAATCTGTCAGCACGGCCAGGCTCGTGGGGGCTATCCTGCGCTCCCCCGCGGACTCGGTTAGCCAGATCATTGGCGTCACCTGCAGCCCGTGCCTCTCCCTGACGGTTTCTGGGAACGCCCTCGTGATAACCAGGCCTTTGGGGATCAGAAACTCCAGGGTTTGGATAGCGGACTCCTCCTTTCCGGGGATTTCGGTGCCTGGGTGGAGGGGCAGCGTGACCAGCTCCGAGAACAACGAAAGCGCAGAGTCCGCCTTCTCTTCGTAGACAAGGTACACCCCTCGAGGGATGTCATACCCGCGGAATCCCTCTCTGCGGGCGGTTTCCACCTCGGGGTCGATGACCACCGGAGCGAGCTTCGAGGCGCTTATCGAGCGGCTCAGGAAGAGGAACAGGACAACGGTGACCCACAGATACGGGTCGATGTCCTTCAACCCCATGCCTCCTCCTAGCACGACGTCCATTGCGAAGGTGGTGAAGGGCGTCGCCGTATAGGCCGTCATGAGAAGGACCACATCGACCTTCTCCCTGGGCGACAGGCGCGGCGTCTCGCCCTTGGCGTTCGCATTGGCTATCAAGATGATGTCGAATGCGACGGCTCCGATCAGGTACGCCGCGACGGCGATCAGCAGTCCCGATTCCGCCAGCAGCGAGCTAGCTTCGAACCTCACATGGGAGATCCAGACCGCGACCATGAGCACCAGGCCGACGATGCCCCAGACAGTGATCGAGTTTACCGGACCGCTCCTCATGAACGCCCGGAAATCATCAACCAAGGCATGCCTCCTGTAGATCGTCGAGATCGATGTGGCGAACACGGAGAGCCATATGGTGGTGATGGCGAAGGTCAAGTCGAGTTGCACTCTGAAGTCAGACGCCCATCCACCGAGAGCGTCTCTGGCGATCTCGAGCGCCCACAAGGTGCAAAGCGCGAGCAAGAAGACCGCGACTATCCAGCTGATGACGGCCTGAAAGTAGTCTGCGTCCATCCTATATATCCGGACGGCGACATAGACCGCGAGCAGGAGCCCAAGGGCTGCTGGAATCGTCTCGAAGACGAGGCTCGCAGGGTTTACGACAGTCATAGCCGGGTCACACCCTGCCCATGTCAACCGTCTCGAAGGTCAAGAATCTTTCCGAGCCCGAGCACCGCGCCGCAGCTCGCGGACCCCACTTGCGCTCTGTACCTCTCCAGATAGCCGGGCGCCTTCGCTTTCGGGCGCTCCCAGTCCCTCAGGCGCACCTTTACTTCTTTCTGCGAGAGGAGCACCTCGATTTCCCTCATGTCGAGGTCGACCCTGACTACGTCCTTGTCCCTGATTGCGGCAAGCGCCCCTCCCAAGTACGCCTCTGGCGAGACATGGCCTATGGACAGACCCCTAGTGCCTCCCGAGAACCTTCCGTCCGTGATCAGGGCGACGGACTCTCCAAGTCCCATTCCTGCAATTATCGCAGTGATGCTGAGCATCTCCGGCATGCCAGGCGCGCCCTTCGGCCCTTGATATCTCACTACGACAGCGGCCCCCGGTCTGACCTTGCCCGCAAGCACTGCGTCCGTTGCGTCCTTCTCGGTATCGAAGACCTTCGCTGGCCCTTCGAACCTGCGCATGGAGGACACGACCGCGGCCTGCTTCACGACGGCGCCCTCCTCTGCGAGATTGCCCCAGAGCACGCAGATGCCGCCCTCCTCGTGGTATGCTCTATCGAGTGGCCGCACGACCTCTGGGTCCCTCACCTCGGCCCCTCTGGCGATATCGAGGATGTTCTTGCCCTCGACCGTGGACGTCTTCTTGAGCTTCGGCGCGAGCCTAGAGAGGACGGCCGGTATTCCTCCGGCAGCGTCCAGATCCATCATGAAATGCTCCCCGCTTGGCTTCAGCCCGACGATGTGCTTCGTCTCCCTCGAGATCCTGTCAAAGAGGTCGAGCTCGAGGTCGACCCCGAACTCCTTGGCGATCGCGATCAAGTGCAGGCACGTGTTTGTGGAGCCGCCGATGGCGTTGTCCACCCGCAAGGCGTTCTCGAAGCTGTCCCGAGTGACGAAGTCCCTTGGCTTCCTTTCCTTGCGGACCAGCTCGACAGCGAGCGCCCCCGTCCTTCGCGCGAGCTCCGCCTTCTCGGGCGATATGGCGTGCGAGGTGGCGCAGCCCTCAATGCTGAGCCCGATAGCCTCTGTGAGGCAGGCCATCGTGTTCGCCGTGAAGAGTCCGGAGCACGAGCCCGGGCCCGGGCACGCGCTCATCTCGATCTCTCGGAAGTCAGCATCCGTGATCCTTCCGGCGGCCAGTTCCCCCACGGCCTCGAATATGGATATGACATCGAGCTTCCTGCCCTTGTAGACCCCTGGCATCATCGGCCCACCGGTCAACATCACCGCTGGGACGTTCACTCTGCCGCATGCCATGAGCATTCCCGGAGTGATCTTGTCGCAGTTGGTAACGCCCACCCAGCCGTCGGCCACATGTGCTTCCACAATCGATTCGACCGTGTCGGCGACGATCTCTCTTGACGGGAGGGAGTACCTCATGCCATCAAGACCCATCGCGATACCGTCGCAGATGGCTGGGACGCCGAATTCGAACGGAGTCCCCCCGGCCTGCCTGATGCCTTCCTTGACCTCCTCAACGAGCCTGTTCAGATGAATGTGGCCAGGGACTATCGTGTTGAACGAGTTCGCCACCGCGATGAACGGCTTCTCGAAGTCCTCGTCCCGCATCCCGAGCGCGCGCATCAAACCTCTCGCAGGCGCCCTGGACGGTCCCTTCTTCATCGAATCGCTTCTCAGCGCGACCTGTGTGCGTCCCATTCTCACTCACCCGGGCTGAAGTCCTCGTGCAGAGCTTCCACAGCCTTCCTGCCGTCCTTCTTATCCACTATGAACGAGATGTTGAGTTCCGAGGAGCCTTGGGCGATCGCCCGGATGTTGATGTCGTTCCTCGCCATTGTCCCGAAGACCCGGGCAGCGACCCCAGGCGTTCCCCGCATCCCCGCCCCGACAACGGCGACGTTGCGG
>JBBIUZ010000131.1:0-4361 GCA_037439985.1 Methanobacteriota archaeon
TATCTGCCAGAGATCGGCGTCAGCTCCCGAGATGTCGGGATACTGCTGGGCGTGAACGGCATCGTGTTCGTCGTCACAGCGATACCCGTTGGCATACTCTCGGATAGGAAGGGGAGGAAGGCCATCCTGCAGACGGGGGCGGCCCTCACACCGCTGATCCTGCTCGTATACGCGTTCACGACCGATTTCGCATACCTTCTGGCGGCCTCCGCGCTCGCAGGTGTTGCTCAGGGGGCCTTCATGGCGAGCTGGAACACGCTGATCGCCGACATGACGGAGCTGGGGAACAGGAGCGAGGCGTTCTCGCTTTCCTTCATCGTCGGCAACGCAGGCTTTGGGACAGGTTTCGCGCTCCCGCTTGTGTTCCCGACCCTATCCGGCCTAACTGGGCTCGACATCAGGACCATCCATAGCCGGGCATTCATCGTGATGGCGTTCCTAGTCGTGGTATCCGTGGTCGGTCTGCACCGGCTGCTCAGAGGCCACAGGGAGGAGTTCCACTCTACCGAGATGTTGCTGCGGCCAGAGAGCAGGGGGCCCTTGCTCAAGTTCTCCGCCCTGAACAGCCTCATCGGGCTCGGGGCAGGCTTTATCATCCCACTCATCCCGACCTGGCTCTACCTGAAGTTCGGACTCGTACAGCGGGCCCATCCTCGCCGTGTCCGGTGTGCTGATCGGGCTCTCCGCCATCGCGAGCGCCCAGCTGGCGAGGCGGTACGGAATGGTCAGGGCAATCGTGATGACGCAGGGGCTCTCGACGGTGCTGATGCTCAGTCTCGCGTACGTGCCTGGAGTCATCCTCGCGTCAGTCATCTACCTAGGCAGGGCCGCCCTGATGAACATGGCGAGCCCCCTGTCGGACAGCTTCCTGATGGGCATCGTGTCGAGGGAGGAGAGGGGCCTTGCGAGCGCCATCAACTCGATCGTCTGGAGGCTGCCCAACAGCGCCACTACCATCGTTGGTGGGCTCCTTCTGGCCTCAGGCAGGTACGACCTTCCGTTCATCCTCGCAACGGCATTCTATGTGGTCTCCATATCACTCTTCTATAAGGTGTTCAGGGACGTCGTGCCGCGGGGATGACCGATTCGTCCCGATGAGTCGTGCGAACCGATACCGAGATGACCCGCGTCATCGCAGAGATGAAATGACATCGGGAAGAGGTTTTGCGCGGATGACTAGGCCGGGGTTCTCGTTCAAACTGAGCCGGCGTAGCTGTGGTTCCAGTCGTAGCTGTGGTCCCAGTTGTAGTTGTGGTCCCAGCTGTACAAGTGCTCCTGGCCGTTCACGCCTGTGCACGTGCAGTTCTTCTGCTGGAGGTGCGTCTGGTCCTGGGTTTGGTCGCAGATGCCGTTGCCGTTCGCGACCGTGGCTACCCCGGCCCCGCCGAGCATGACGGCGGAGCTGAGCATCACAGCCAACATCAAGTTCGTTATCATTCCTTTTCTCACCCCTTTTCTCACAAGGGCCTGAAGCCCTGATGAATCAAATCCCGGGAGAGGGAATAAGACGCTTATGGTTCAAAGCTCGAAGATTGGTGCAATCCTCGATGCATTCCGGAACCCCTCTGGACGGCCCATGCCGGAGTGTTCTAAGCTTGTACCAAATCCGTTAATATCACGCCCTGACATGTTATGCACGATAACATGAAGACGGCGCGCAGGGTCGTGGCAGTTCTCGCAGTATTCGCGCTGCTGGTCCCGCTCGCGCCGGGCACGGTGTCCGCAGGAGTTCACGCCGACATCTCCTACTCGGTCCTGGCGAGCGGGGTCGAGATACGCAGCGCGAACGCGACCGTGCTGATATCGACCACGGTTCCAGCGGCTTCCGTAAGAACCGGGGACCTCACGAACCACACGGGGGACGGGTTCGTGCTGCGCTCGTTCATCGGATACAACGCGACTGGGACCGGTTTCGCCCCGAGCATGACGTCGTTCATAGCCCCTACGAGCAAGAGCGCGTGGACCTTGTCCGGTCCCTGGGAGAACGAGACGCCGCAGGGCAGGATCGTCACAGTGTCGTTGAGGGCCACACTGGACATGATGGCCATGGGGACGGCGGGCGGCATGATGGGCATGGGCGGTCCCATGTACACGGTCCACGACTGGGCCGAGGTCACGGTGCGTTTCCAGGTCTCCGCCTACGACTACACCTCCGCCTGCCAGAACGTGCATGGTTCTCCGCTCTACGCGGTGAACGGCAGCTCGGAGCTCAAGTTCGACATCAGCATGGCAATACTGAAACCCCTGCCCGTGAACTGCCTGGCGCTCCAGGTCGCCTTAATGAAGATGGATGGCACGAACTACACGCCCTCGACCAGCTCTGGGTCATACGGCTTCATGGGCTATCAGGCGGGCGGGATGATCTCCAGGAGCAACCCGAAGGTGAACGAGACTCAGAACTCGATGCTCGCGGTCCACCAGTTCCAGAACCGCGAACGGCTCAAGCAGACTTGCGATTTCGTGAATTGGACAGGGGCCCCGGATGGCTACTTCTCCTGGGCACGGCAGGCTGCGACAAGCACGGCGGCCGGGACGAGCCTGGCCAATGTGTCGGCATCGTACAGGACCGATGGCGAGTCCCTCGCAATCTACCTGTCGACCCCGGTGACCTTGGGGACCCTCGCGATAGACCACGACCCGAGCATCGGCGTGTTCGGCGGGACCTCGACCGCGCCCGTGGCCCTCCCGGGGCTGGGCGCTCTAGGCCCGCTGCTCCTGGCGATCGTTGTCGGCGCCGCTGCCGGCGGTGTGGGGGTCTACATGCTGTCAGCTATGGGCGAGGACCGGGACCCTGCGTCCTCTGTCGTTCTCGAGAAGAACCGCTACTATCGAAAGCGTCGGTAGGCGCCAAGGACTCGATGTCGGGTCTCGCCTCGGCAGGCGGCCCCTCTGTCCCAACGTACCGCGCGATGAACTCGTCGACCAGCTTGTCAAGGAACGACCGGCGGTACACTACGAGAAGGTCCGAGATCTTGTCAGGCTCGATTACGGTCAGGTGCGATTCCCTGCCCGTCCTCTCCACTCTGACGAGGCCTTTGGCGACGAGCTTCTTGACGTGGTAGGATAAGGTCCCCCCGGAGATGGTGAAGCCCTCGAGTACCTGGCCGTGGGTGGCGCCCGGGTTGGCGAGCAGGAAGAGAATGATGCCCCTCGGAATTTCCTGCCTCAGTGCGGAGAGCATCCGCTGCTTCTCCCTGTCGAGCCTGCCTCCTGGGAAGTACCTCGTGAAGTCCCGTTCCTTGTTCATCGTGAGGAGACCCTTGTCGACCAGGTAGACGAGGTGGTAGCTGAGAACCCCTGCGCGCATGTCGACCAGCCGCTGAAGCCCCCTGAAGTGCACTCCCGGATTCTGCCTCACGGCCTCGAATATCCGCTTCCTGTTGGCCAGCTCAAGCGGGTCTTTCAAGAGCCCTTCCTCCAATGGTGCCGACCAGGAGCACGACGGCCAGCACCAGAGCGTCGGCGAGCGGCACAACCCACCATTCCAGCCGCGCCAGCCAGTCGGTCTCCAGTCCGATTGCGAGCAGTAATGCTGTGAGGATGCTGTGCACGGCCAGCCCGAGGCTCGTCAGCAGCAGTCCTCTCAGACCGCCCCTCCTGAACGATATCAGGCAGAAGAACAGAAGGATCAGGGACGCTCCCAGCAAGAGGCCCAGGAGCGAGTAGTCCGTGACGATCATGCTCAACTGACCACAGAGAATGCAGTACGTTGGTATAATTTGTATCAGTCCCCGGTCAGTCGCGACGCCTCGTATGGTCTCGAATCGGCTCGGCGCACGTGGGCCATGTCCTCGATGCTTCGACGCAACTGACTAATAGGACGAGACCGCGTCTCACATCCCGCTCATAAGGAAGGTGCAGTACGATGAAGAAAGTGAACCAGAGAGACGTCCCAGGGAGCTCTCCCGAGGGAGCGAATGGCGTGGACTTCAAGCAGTTGATTGCCAAGGGCATGAACGCCCCGCACTTTTACATGAGATTGTTCGATATTTCTCCTGGAGGGCGCACGCCGCAGCACAAGCACGCGTGGGAGCACGAGGTGTTCATCGTCGAGGGCTCAGGCAAGATCATGCTCGACGGGATGGAGGAACGGCTCGCGCCAGGCGACGCCGTGTTCGTGGAACCCGAAGAGCTCCATCAGTTCGCGAACGACCATGGAGTGAATCTGCGGCTCATCTGTGTCATCCCGAAGCCGGCAGATGACTAGAGCCGGCTCCGGGCGCTTCCGGCAACTCTGTGCGCATCGAGCGCTGCCTTGCTCCGCTCGGAGGCTGGTCGATACTCATATGGCCGTGGACACGAGCTCAGAGCCTGTTGCAAAAGCCGACACGAGCCATGGTGGTCGATTTCCCGCATTCGAG
>JBBIUZ010000132.1:0-4329 GCA_037439985.1 Methanobacteriota archaeon
CCCCCCTTTTCCGGTAGCCCCCTACACGCTTATATTTCCGCTGAAGATTCGATACTCCGGAGTCGCGGTGAACATGCCGACACAACACACGTCCGTGAGGACGCTTATCCTGACGGGCAAGCAGGTCAAGAAGTTGCTCGACATGAAGGAGGTCCTCGGTGCGGTTGAGGACGCCTTCAAGCACAAGGGTTTGGAGAAGGTCCAGATGCCGCCCAAGGTCTATCTGTTCTACACGAAGTTCGACGGTGACCTGAGGACGATGCCCTCCTACGTCGAGGACATGGATGTCTCCGCGGTCAAGATCGTGAACGTTCACCCCCAGAACCAGAAGAACTTCGGCATGAGGACCGTCATGGCGGTACTCGTGCTCGTCAACCCGCACACGGGCGCGCCGCTGGCGTTCATGGATGCCACGCACATAACGGACATGAGGACTGGAGGGGCGAGCGCCATCGCCGCGAAGTACCTCTCCCGGAAGGACCCGAAGATCCTGGGCATCATAGGCGCGGGGAACCAGGCCAAGACCCAGATGCTTGCGCTCATCACGCAGTTCGGGCACTTCGACGAGGTCCGCGTGTTCGATATGTACCCAGAGAAGAGCAGGCAGACCGTGCGCGAGTTCAGGCGGAAGCACAGGGAGCTGGTCGGCAAGTTCGAGGTGGCGCGGTCCGCGAAGGACTGCGTCGTCGATTCGGACATCGTCGTCACGGTGACTTCGTCCCGGAGCCCGGTCGTGCTGGACGAGTGGGTCAAGGACGGCACGCACTTCAACTGCATGGGGGCGGATGCGCCCGGCAAGCAGGAGATGGACCCGAAAATACTCAAGAGGGCCAGGCTCGTGATCGACGACTGGGAGCAGGCCAGCCATTCGGGGGAAATCAACGTGCCTCTCTCCAAGGGCGAGCTGATCAAGGAGGATGTCGACGCCGAGATCGGAGCGGTCGTGGCGGGCCTCACGCCAGGCAGGCAGGATGACAAGCAGATAACGGTGTTCTGTTCGACAGGCCTCGCCGTCCAGGACTGCCTCACGGCCAAGCTCGCGTACGACGCGGCCATCCAGCAGAAGATTGGCAGGTCGATGCAGATCGTCCTGTAAGCGCCTCCGACCAGGAAAACCCATTCTGCAGATCCCATATCCACCCGGGTCAGGCCGTCCGCCCCGTTCCGGACGATGGCCCATCATCCTTTTTATCCATCACGCGATAACGTGGCCCGATGATCTGCCTGGGGATCGAGGGGACGGCGCATACGATCGGCGTCGGGATCGTCGACCATGACTGCAGGGTGCTGGCGAACGTGTCCAAGATGATCGATGGGTCGAAGGGGGGCATCCATCCTAGGGAGGCGGCGAACCATCACGCGGAGAACGCCGTGCCCCTGATGCACGAGGCGGTCGCCAAGGCGGGAATCGACTACGGGGACATCGGCCTCGTGGCGTTCTCGCAGGGTCCTGGCCTGGGCCCGTGCCTCAGGACCGCGGCCACGGTCGCCCGGGCGCTCTCGCTCACCCTCGGGGTAGACCTCGTCGGCGTGAACCACTGCGTCGCCCACCTCGAGATCGGCAGGAAGGTCACGGGCTGCAGGGACCCGACATTGTTGTATGCGTCCGGGGGGAACACGCAGGTCATCGCGTACTCCGGCAACAGGTACAGGGTCTTCGGGGAGACGCTGGACATAGGCATCGGGAACATGATAGACAAGTTCGGCAGGAGCGTGGGACTGCCGTTCCCGTCCGGCCCGCGCCTGGAGAGGCTCGCCCAGGAGGGGAAGGAGCTGATCGAGCTCCCGTACAGCGTCAAGGGCATGGACGTCGCGTTCTCCGGCATCCTCACGGCCGCCACGCAGCTACATAAGCAGGGGAAACGCCTCGAGGACCTCTGCTTCTCGCTCCAGGAGACATGCTTCGCGATGCTCGTCGAGGTCACCGAGAGGGCCATGGCGCACGTCGAGAAGGACGAGGTGCTGCTCGGGGGCGGCGTCGTCCAGAACAAGAGGCTCCAGGAGATGGTCTCGACCATGGCGAAAGAGAGGGGCGCGAGGGCCTTCGTCCCTCCGGGGTCCCTGTGCGTCGACAACGGGGCTATGATAGCCTGGACAGGTCTGGTTATGCATCAGGCTGGCATGAGGACCAGCCTCGAGGAGAGCGTCGTGAGACAGAGGTACAGGACGGACGAGGTGGACCTCCCCTGGGTGAAAGGGATCAGCTGAGTCCTGTCCGTATGTCGGACGGCTCGATGAAGTAGAACGAGCACGGCCTGTCCCCGACCGCCTCCTTGGCCCCCGACCTCGTACCCGCGTGTGCGATGACCTTCTGGTTGCACACCGCGACCCACGAGTTCGGGTAGTCCTCGATCAGGTCCAGGTAAGCCTTCCTAAACCACTCGTCGTTCTTCCTGTCAGCGTCGTCCTCGACGGGTTCCTCCTCCTCGTTCCGAACGATGTTCATCAGGTTCAGCATGGAATCGCCTTCTCTTCCTGAGAAACAGACGTCGGCCCCCGGAATAACCCTTGCGCCAGACTTCAACGCAGCTGCAGCGCCACTATCTCGTCCACTGCCTTGAGCAACTCGTGGTCCGTGCCCTCCTTGACGGTGGCCCCGGCGGCGACTGCGTGGCCCCCGCCCACACCCCCGAGCTTCTCCGCAGCCTTCTTCAGCGCCGCGGACAGGTCCAGGCCCTTCGAGACGAGGTACTTCGTGCCCCTGGACGAGACCTTGAGCTTCCCGCCGACCACGGAGAGCGCCAGCGTGGGCTTCGACTGGTCCAGGATGTACTGCATCGCGAGCCCGCACTGCGCTCCCGCGAGGGACGGGTCGGGCGCGGTGAAGTACTGTATGTGGTCCATCTGGCTCGCCCCCTCGACCTCGATCCGCATCAGCCTCTCCATGATCTTCGAGTTGTACTCGCGCCTGAGCTCGCCCGCCTGTCTGATGGCCTCCCCGTCGCCCGTGCAAACCGATATGCCAAGGCCCTCGTGGTCCATCCTGCCACACGCGTTCAGCAGGTCCGCGAGGTCTGAGGCCGACAACTCGAGCGAGGGTATCCAGTGGACGTCCGTCACGAGCTCCTCGACCGTCTCCGGCCGGCATCCCTGGCCCATGAGCCTCAGGGAGAGCATCGACGTGAGCCTGCGCCTGTAGACCTCGTCCAGGTCCCCCATCGGCGTGTCCGGCGGAAGGCGCATCGAGTCGAGGAACGCCAGCACGTTGTCCTTCCTGCCCGACAGCCCGATGAAGTATGGGTCGACGGAGTCGGCGATAGCCTCCGCAATCGTCGCGCCCTGCAGGTTCAGGCCCTTCTGGACGGCAACGAGCCTCCTCTCCACGGCGGCATCGAGTATTTGGAGGTTGATGCCCCTCATGCCGCCCATGTGCTGCCTATCGCCTATGACTCCCGCGATCGCGATGGGCGAGAGGTCCCAGTTGCACTCGTCCATCATGATTGCCATGAGGAAGCTGACCGTGGCCGCGGACGCCTCCGACATGCCGTCTATGCCGTGGAAGTGCGGGTTGACCTGGACGACCTTCTTGGACCTTCTTGTCGGCTTGTGATGGTCCAGTGCGGCGGTCTTGGCGTCCAGCTGCTCGAGGGCGTCGATCTGGCCCGAACCCATGTCCAGGAAGAGGACAGCCTCGTTCCCCTCCTTGGCAATCGCCTCGATATCCCCTGGCTCGAGCCCCTTCCTGATGGTGATATGGAATTGCCTGCGCGCCCTGTGGAGCGCGACGGTCATCACGGCGGCCGCAGAGAGCCCGTCGGCGTCGTAGTGCGACACGATCCTCAGATGGCTCGCTGAACTGACAATCTTCAGAGCCTGCTTGAGGCTGTCCGAGAACTCATCCGGGAGTGTGATGCTCCCGCTCATGCGAGGATCACTCGACCTGCAGTGCGGCCGTATCCAGAGAGTAGTTCCACGTTTCTGGGATCACGCCTTCCCGCTTGTAGTACTTCGTGAGCCGTCTCAGGTTCGACTCTATGAGCCTCAGACCCCTCGCGTTGTGCAGGTCCTTCGGGTTCTTCTTGACATGCCCACTCAGCGAGACGGCCCTCCTCATCAGCGCCTGGATGTCCTCCGGCAGCTCGGGCTTGATGCCCTTCGCCTCCACGAGCTCCTTGATGCTCTTGCCTGTCGCGAGGCTGACGTTCGGGACTGCATACTGGTCCCTGAGAACGAGGCCGATCTTGGCCATCGTCATGCCCTCGCCTGCGAGCTTCGCCACCAGGTCGCCTATCTCCTCGGGTGTCTGCGTGACCCACTTCGGGTTCTCCGTCAGCAGGGGCCTCTTCGAGCCCGACGAGCCCTTCCTTTTCGAGTGTATCCTTGACATTG
>JBBIUZ010000133.1:0-4298 GCA_037439985.1 Methanobacteriota archaeon
GTTCTGAATTGTGTCATGCATCACCTGTGCCATGAGGGATGCAACCTGGGCACTGATTCCAATCAGCGTGTCCATGTCCCTGTCGATTGCGTTGACGTGCGCCGAGGCATTTTGCGCATAGCTGATCGCCGCCGCGGTTCTGTTCGCGTACAGCGCCTGGATGGCCGAGTCAGCGCATACACGATAGCTCTTCCACTGATTGTTCATCTCGACCAGGGTCGCGTTCTCCAGCGATATGAGGCTCCCCTGCCCATGACTACTGACGATTTCGTTCGCATTCGGACGTACCTGAAGTGAGTAGTCCCGCGTGTAATTGAGGAGGAACTGGGAGAAGCTTGTCTGGTTGTCAATCATCATGAGGTAGTTGTGGACGGCGTTCGGCTGGCCGTACGATAGCACGTACATCATGAAGCATTCATGAGTGGAAGCGAGGCTATTCGAGGCGTCCGCAGTTGCTACAAGGACTTGTATGGTCTCATCATGGAGAGCGCTCGCATCCTGTTTGATGTCGTTGAGTCCCTGAATCGAGATCACGCTGATCACGAATATGGGGATCAGTGAGAGGCATAGCATCCATGTCACGAGTTTCGTCGTCAGCTTCAACCTCAAGTCATCACCCGGCCGTTCGTCCTCAGACTGCGCTTAGGAGATGTCGTCCCAGAGGAGCCTCAGAAGGGGCCACCATCACTTCGGTTGAAGAGTTGACTGACCTTATTAATACATGTCGTCCTTCTATTCAGCTTTGATATTCAGACCTTCGGAAGGGGTATTTAGCTAGGACTAGCCATTATGGACCGGATGGCAACTCCCGATGAGCTGTTCTTGACCCTTGTGGCAAACCATCTGCTCAAGTCACGCGGCATCGACATATCTGGCTATTCCAGGAACTTCGTTCTCAGAACGATAAGGAGAAGGGTCGGCAGGACGGGGTCCGCTGACGACTCCTCGTACTTGAGGAAGTTGATTCGCAGCCACGAGGAGACAGACGAGCTCCTAGGAGCGCTTGCGATCAACGTTACGGACTTCTTCAGGGACAGAGGGACCTTCGAGGCGTTCACAAAGGAAGTGATCGAGCCCCTGCTGGCTGCCAGGCGGATTGATGGAGTTCCGGTCAGAATCTGGAGCGCGGGTTGCGCCACGGGCAAGGAGACCTACACCATCGCCATGTGCCTTGCCGAGGCGATGGAATCCGGAAGCCAAAGGCACATGCAAGGCGCTTCCATCCTTGGCACTGACATCTCGGAGCAGGCGCTTGCGAAGGCCGAGGCCGGCACGTACACGGCAGAAGACATCAGGGGAGTGCCGGACAGGCTCCTCGCGAAGTACTTCGAGAGGCGGGGAACGATGTTCGCCGTGCTACCGTCGGTCAAGAGACACGTCCATTTCGCCAGGGAGAACCTTCTGGATCCACCGGGTTCGAGGTATTTCGATGCGATCGTCTGCAGGAACGTCCTCATCTACTTCAACCGGGAAATGCGCGAAGTCGTCCTGCGACATCTGCACAGTTCGTTGAGGGAGAGAGGGTACCTGATGCTGGGCAGGGCGGAGACGCTCATGGGGCCCTCCAGATCCGCGTTCGAGGTCGTCGACCTTGAGAACAGGATTCTGCGGCGTCTCTAGTCAGACTTGCGAGGACGAGAAGTCGTCCGACGAATCAACCATCGACAGCGCACCGTCGACAATGGCGCCGAGCTCCTCGAAGTCGCAGATGCCCATCACGTCGGATATGCTGGGTACGACAATTTCGCGCATGAATCCTTCTATGCGTCCATAGCTCGATGCGAGTTCTTCCTGCAACTTCCTCTGAAGGTCGTCGAGTTCCTCGGACGACAAACGCTTCGAGATGACTTCCGCGAGAGTGACGCCTTCCTCCTCCGCCTGGCTCACCAATTCCTCGAGATCGACTTCGGTCATCTAAATCCCATCCGAGCGTATGACAATCGTCAGACAACTATCGGCGTGCTCGGTATATAAGCATTCTCTTCAGGAGCCCGGGCTCACCTGACGAACTCGAGCCAGTGCTGGTACTTCTGCTCGTTCCCTCGGACGATGCCCTGGAATCTTGACTGGAGCGCTTTCGTCACCGGGCCAGGCGTCCCGTCCCCGACCAGTCTTCGGTCGACCTCCCTGATCGGAGTGACCTCAGCGGCCGTGCCCGTGAAGAAGACCTCATCCGCGAGATAGAGCTCTCCCCGACAGACGTCCTGCTCGATAGGGTCGTAGCCGAGGTCGCGAGCCACGCTCATTATCGAATCCCTGGTGATGCCCGGAAGGATACCCGCGCTCAGCGGAGGTGTCATCAACTCGCCTTTCCTGACAAGGAACACATTCTCCCCTGAACCCTCCGCGACATTGTGTTGTTCGTTAAGCATGATCGTCTCGTCGAAGCCGTTCATCCTGGCCTCCATCACGGCGAGGGCGCCGTTCAAGTAGTCCCCGCATATCTTCGCTGTCGCCGGGACGGCTCCGTTGCTGAGTCTGTGCCATGACGAAGTGTGTACGCGTATGCCGTTCTTGACGCCCTCGGTCCCGAGGTACGCGCCCAGCGGGAACGCGATGATGAAGGTCTCTACGGGGTATCCCAACGGGTTCACGCCAATACCCTGGACGCCAAAGAACGTCAGGGGCCGAATGTAGCACGAATCGAGCTTGTTCGCCTTGACGAGATCCTTGGCCGCGGTGCAGAGTTCGTCCGCAGAATAGGGGATCCTCAGGTTGATTGACTTGGCGGAGCTGTGAAACCTCTCCATGTGCTCCCTGAGCCTGAAAATTGCCGGGCCTCTTGCTGTATCGTAGCATCGAATCCCCTCGAACGCCCCCGTGCCGTAGTGCAGCCCATGGGACATCACATGGACGGTGGCGTCCTTCCAGTCAATCAGCTTGCCGTTCCTCCAGATCGTGTCGGTCGGCTGAATCTGCATGCGTATCGACCTCCGGGATGGACCTACATCGATTTGATGACTCTGTTCCTAAGCGCGCCCATGTCGTCTAGCTCGACTTCGACGACGTGCCCATCATTCATGGCGGAGACCCCGGAGGGAGTCCCGGTCGGGATCAGGTCTCCTGGCTCGAGCGTCATTATCGTGGATATGAACTCGACCAGGGTCGCATCCTGGAAGACCCTGTCAGACATCGGAGCGTGCTGGACAACCCTTCCGTTCAGCCGCGTCGTCACTTCCAAAGGTCGGCGGGTGGACACAAACGGCCCCGTCGGGGCGAACGTGTCGAACCCCTTTGCCCTCGTCCAGTCTGGATCCTTCTTCTGGAGGTCGCGTGCTGTCACGTCGTTGAAGCCGGTGTATCCGAAGATGTACCTGCTGCCGTCTTTCACGCAACTCGCTCTCCTCCCTATGACTATCGCGCACTCGCCCTCGTAGTCTACCTCCTTCGAGGCTGGGGGCAGCACGATGGCGTCCTCGGGCCCAATGATCGATGATGATGGCTTCGAGAATATGAGCGGTTCCTTCGGAACATCGTCCCCCATCTCGAGTATGTGCGCCCTGTAGTTGAGCCCTACGCAGACGATCTTGGTGGGGCGCTCCAGTGGAGCAAGAACCCTTAGGCTTGCGAGTGGGTGCGTTGCGCCAGCCGCGCCAGGGCCGCTCATGATCAGTTCGGCCATGGACGCGGCATTGACCTCCCTCACATCGCCCCCGTCGACCTCGCCGACGAACGTCCTGCCCTCGAGGGCGAACCTGCCATACAGCCTCCTTGACGGACAGTCGAACATCGATGCCGGACCTTCCGGTCAGTCGAACATCTTCCGGATCTTCCTGCCGACGACCTCGACCTTCGAGCTTGCGCCTTCCTTTCTCAGCCTGGTCAGCGTCGGCATCCCCCTGCCGCACTCGGCGACCCATTCGTCGGCGAACTTGCCCGACTGGATATCCTGGAGCACGGCCCTCATCCTCGCTTTCACGCTGTCGTCAATGACCACGGGTCCGCGGGTCCTGCCACCATACTCAGCGGTGTTCGACACCCCGTCCCACATGCCCTCCACGCCTCCCTTCTGCACGAGGTCTATGATCAGCTTCAGCTCATGGAGAACCTCGAAGTACGCGATCTCGGGCTGGTACCCCGCCTCGACAAGCACATCGAACGACTTCGTGATCAGCTCGCTCGAGCCCCCGCACAAGTCCGCCTGTTCCCCGAACAGGTCCGTCTCCGTCTCTTCTTTGAAGGTGGTCTCGATGACTCCTCTCGAGGTGGCCTTCAGCCCTTTCGCGAGCGCGAGTGCGTACTTCTTGGCCTTCCCAGAGTGGTCCTGTTCGACCGCTATTAGCGCTGGAACTCCGATG
>JBBIUZ010000134.1:0-4290 GCA_037439985.1 Methanobacteriota archaeon
CGGGCGGGAGCTCCTTGAAGGCGAGGTCGATGTTGACGCCCTGCCTCCGTCTGTACCACCGGATTGCCCAGTAGTACAGGAACCCGAACAACGCGATCCCGAACGTTAGATAGAGCGAGAAGTACGGTATTATCTTGCTGTTCACGTCGTTCGCACCCAGGTTCGGGTCGATCACGAAGTACCAGAAGCAGACCAGGTCGAAAACGACCCATATCACTCCGGCTAACGTGATCAGCGGGAGCCCGCCGATCTTCCAATTGACGCCCGACGCCTCGTAAATCGGCTTGGTCCTCTTCCTGAACGGCAGGACTATCGCGGCGAGGCCGACGAACAGGAAGGTGCCCAGCATCTGCCCTACCTGGGCCGAGAAGCTCGCCTGGTAGCTGAAGGTCAACGCATATATCACCAGATAGGCGCAGTCGATGATGATGAAGAAGATTATCGCGTTGATCGGCGTGTGCCACCTGTCGCTGACCTTCCCGAACCAGCTGGGGATGAGTCTGTCGAACGACCATGCCAGCGCGGCTCGGGTCTGGCCGAGGTAGGACAGAGCGGGGTACATCAGGAGCCACCCGATCATGCCTATGCCCATGAGGTAGCTAACAAGCACGTTCCCGGATGCTACGCCGGCATAGAAGTCGAACCAGTTGCTCGGCATCGTTGAGTGCGCACCTGTGCCATTCCAGTATGACCCGATGATGAAGTCCGTGTGCACCGTGCCCGTCACGAGCAGGTACATGCCGATGATGATTATCCCACCGATGACGACGCCGCCCATGTTGCCGATGAACGCGGTGCTCTTGGCCCGCTTCAGCTCCCCGCCCATGAATGCGGAGAAGTACGGATACGCCAAGACCCAGAACGCGACAGGCAGGACGCCACCAGTCTGTCCGAAGGGAAGCCCTCCGGTCGGAGTATCAGCCGAGGCACCGCTCGTGATCGTGTGGTAGTCCGACGCCGACTGCTGTGCAGCGTACTGGTTCCAGTGCGCCACGAAGGTGGCATTGCTCGTCGTCGCGAAGACTATCGCCGCCACGGCCAGCATCAAGAGACCGACAATCGCGCACACTGTCTGGACCCTGAGGTAAATCTTGAGACCAAGTGCCAGCATGACGCCTGAGAGTATCACGACTATGAACGTAATGCTAAGTGTGATGGGATTCGCCGGATTGTTCAGTTCGCTCGCTATGGTGATCATGTTCGCGTTGTTGATGACCACACCCACGGTGCCAATCGTGTCCCGCAGTCCCCAGGTCACGACCCAGGTACCAAGCACGCCGCACCATACGACGTTCCACACGACCCACATCCAGTTGGACATGAATCCGAGGGACGGGTGCAGGGCCCTGCTTACGAAGACGTAATCTCCTCCGCTACGTGGCATCGACGCGGTCAGCGTGGCGAAGCAGAACATGCCGAACATGCAACCCACCATCGCGATGAAAAGGCCCCATGGCACGTTTGCGCCCGGATAGATACCCGGGCCCCACAATATGACCCAAGCGACTCCAAGGCCGATGCTCATGTTCAGGAAGTTAAGGAACAGAGCATCGTACCATTTCATTTCTCGTACAAGCCCAGTGGCGTCTCTGAGAAAGACGCGTCTCTCGCCCATCTGTTGCACTTGTTGAGACAACTCTCAACCCCTCCTCCCCACCCATCGAGCGGTGGGTTCCCAATTCCTCCTAATCGCGGTGTGAGGTTCTTAAAGCCTCCGCTCAAGTGGTCCATGTCCATTGGATGCCGACCTGAGCCCGCGTGTCCGCTGCGGGGCGCTCCACTAGCCCGAGGTCCGCCACACACTGACCCCCCCTCTGCCTGGCGCTTGTCAGTGTCCTTGTTGCGGCGCCAGAGATGGCGAAGGCCCGAGACGAGCCAGACACAGTGACGGGACAAAAAGACCTTATGCCGACCGGAGAATACAGTCTCGTGGAGAAAATGGTCGCATGCCCTAAGTGCGCGACTCAGCTTCCCGACGGCGCGAGGTTCTGCAGTAATTGCGGCGCATCCTTGGTTCCCGGTGGAGGCCAGGCACCGTCCCCGCCTGTCTATCCGCGGACCCCGGGCTCGGCAATCTGGTTCAAGAACTTCTATCGGATAAGGAAGAAGGTCGTGGCGATCGCGAACCAGTACTGGATAGAAGACCAGGACGGCAACTCGCTGGGCTATGCGAGGATGAAGCTCCTGAAGCTCAAGGACGACATCCGGATCTACTCCGACGAGAGCATGGGCACAGAGGAGTTCATGATCAAACAGCAGCAGACAGTGGACATGTGGGGCACATTCGACATCGTCGACACGCCCTCCGGAGTATGCGTCGGCAAGCTGAAGAGGAGGGCGATGTCCGCCGTTGGCGTGGACGAGTACCTCATCCTCGACCCGGCCGGGCAACGGGTGGGCCGGGTGGCGGAGTCGGCCGGCCGGGGCCTGACGAGGAAATACATCTCTGGTGGGTCACTCGTTCCCGAGCACGTCGCTGTCGAGTTCTACGGCCGCGAGGTCGCGGAGATCAAGCAGAAGTTCAAGGTCATCGGGGACATCTGGGAGGTCGACTGCTCGAGGATACCCCCTCAGTTCGACAGACGGGTGCTCCTCGCAGCCATGCTCCTGATGGGAATGGTCGAGCGGGACAGGAAGTAGTTCCGAGCCGCTGAGCGCGCGTGTAGACCGCTCCACTGACGATGCGATCCTGGCTGGAGTCCATGGTCCCTGGGATCGCGCTTCCGAGAACGCGCCGTCAGCATGCGCGAAAGGATTGGCATCATCATCAACTCGGGGACCGGAGAACCCCCACGGACCAATATCGCGCGGAGAGACGACCTCGATTCGAGGGGGGAACTCACGACCAGATCCTGAGCGTGAGGTTGCAGACGAAGAATGCCGCAGCCAGCGCGGTCGCCGCGGCGACCATGGCCGCGTCCCATCTCGTCATCCTGCACGGCTCGAGAAGCGTCCTGTCGGACGAGACGCCGAAGCCTCGGCCAGTCATGGAAGCGGCCAGGGTGTTCACCTTGGACATCGCTGAGACGAGCATGGGCATCGTCGTGTACCGGGCGGCCCTCAAGAGCCCACGGAAGCTCCCGTCGAGCTCCAATCCTCTGGTCGACTGAGCTTCGCGGACCGTCGTCAGCTCCAGCTGGAACACGGGGACATACCGCATCGACAGCGCCGGAAGAAAGGCGTAGCGGTACGGGAAGCCCGCAGAGGTCAGGGCTGCCGACAGCGAGGAGGGCTTGGTGGTGGATACGAACAGCCACGACATCGCAATCAGCGCCAGGAACTTTCCCGAGAAGACGACGCCCGTCCGTATGCCACCCTCGGTGACCGTGAAGATGAGGTAGGCCGCGAGCGTCTGGCCAGTGTGGTTGAAGAGTATCTGGACCAGGAAGATCATCGCGGCGAAGGAGACGATCGCCTTGGACACCAGGCTCCTCCGTCCATAGGCAAGCTCGAGCGCCACCGCGAAGACCGCAAGCGACGCCATGTAGACCGGCTCGGCGATGAGAATCACGAGGACCGAGAAAACCACGAGCAAGATCAGCTTGGCCAGCGGGTTCAGGGTCTTGCGTGTCGCACCTGTCATCCGCTCCCTCCCGTGCCCAGCCGGGCCTCTATCTCGGGCAGGACGGTGCTGACCTCGCCCGACGCTAGCAGCTTCCCCTGCGAGAGCAGCATAGCGTCCGTGCAGAATGCGCTCGCGACGGAAGCATCGTGGGTCACGAGCAGCACCGTCATGCCGCTCTGCTGAAGCTCGGCGAGAAGGTCGGATATCCTCATCACGTTTGCTCGGTCCTGGCCTATGAAGGGCTCGTCGAGGAGCAGCACCCTCGGCCCGTGAGAAGCCGAGGAGAGGATGTTGACCCGCCTCTTCTGACCCAGGCTCAGGAGCTGCGGATGTACCATTCTGCTCACCTTCTCGAGTGCTTCGAAGCGCGTGATGGACATGTCCGGGCCGGCTCTCGGACTGCCGAAGTTGACCGAAGCGAACCTAATCTCCTCCTCGACGCTGTCCCCGAATATCTGGTGGTTGGGGTTCTGGAATACGAAACCGACATCCTTGCCGACCTCCCATGGGTCCGCTCTCTTCCCGTCCCCCATGACGTGTCCCAGTATCCTCACAGTGCCTTCCTGGGGCTGTATGAGGCCCGCCAGGTGCCGCAGAAGGGTCGTCTTGCCCGCGCCATTCTCCCCCATCAGGGCCATCATGGCGCCTTCCTCAATCCTGAAGCTCACGTGATCGAGTATGGCCTTGTCCTCGATCGTGTATGTCAACCCGCTGACGGAGATAGC
>JBBIUZ010000135.1:0-4289 GCA_037439985.1 Methanobacteriota archaeon
AGGCTCTTCTGAGCGACCGGCATCAGATCGCACTCTCCTTGGACATGTTCCATACGACGAAGACGAAGCCGAACTGGGACATGGGTATCATCAGCAGGACTATCACGTACAGCATCATCAGCATGAAGGTGGGGCTCCCTCCGCCGACGATCGCCATGATGGCGAGGATGAGCACCAGGAACAGCGGGAACGCGACCACGACCGTCACGAACGACTCCGCGAGCATCCCGAGGGTCTCCATCTGTGACTTCAGTGCGAGCTTGTTCTCCTTCGTGTACTCCTCGGCCTTCAGCAGGAAGTACGGCTTGAGCTGCCCGCCACTCGTCGATGTGGTGATGACGCCCTGGAGGAAATCCTGGAACTTCGTTGACGGAGACCTCTTCGCGGCCTTCTTTATTGCAGTCAGTATGTCGGACCCGAGCAGCTCGGTGTCTCTCGTGATCCACGCGGCCTCCTGGCTGATCTCCCCGTAGGCCTTCTGCCTCGAGAGCTCCTTGAATATCACGTCGATGTTGACATCGGCAGAGGCCATCGCCGATATGAAGCTCATCGCCGCGGCAATCCTCTTGTCGATGTCCCTGCCGCGACTCTTGGCCTTCCCGTTCGGGGACCCCATCAGCAGCATGTACACCATGATGGGCAGGAGCACGGCCGCGAGCCCGACGACCAGTATCCGCACGGCCACGTTGGCGCCGAGCAACCCGAACAGAACCACCCCGAAGACGACGCCCACGATGACGCCCGCTATCGCAGTCACAACAGCGGCCATGTAGACATAGGCCAGGTACTCTTCCGGCCTGATCTTCATGTGCGCCTTCAGGAGGGAGTCATCCAACTGCTGGAGCGTGTCCGTCTTGGTCTTGGCGTACTTGCCCATGGTCCTCCATGCGAGGTCCTGGAACTTCGTGAGCTTGATGTAGTCTGGGATGGTCCCCCTCTGGAGCTTGACCGCATGCGGCCCCAGGGTCTGGCCCGGGTGCGCCATCTTCGTCTTGAGGTAATCGGACTTCTTCACCTCGACGGTCTTGAACGCATCGGAGACCTCAGGCAGGGACCTCACCTCCGGCAGCGAGCGGCCGAGGGATCCTGCCCTCGCCGTAGAGCTCCTTCCTCACCCTCTCTGCGGTGGCCTTCGGGTCCCTGTAGTACTCCCTGATGAGCTTCCAGATGTCGTTGTGGTCGGATATGTTCTTCGAGACCATGTACTTCACGATGTCTATCCTGCGCTCGAATTCCTGGAGCAGCTCCTCGTGCGTCAGGTTCTTCATCTCCATGATCTTGTCGAACAGGAAGCTGTGGCCCTTGTAGATGAACTTGTCAGTGGCCTGGTCCCACTCGTAGACCGTGTTGCTGATGAGCTCGTTCGTCTCGGGCTCGAAGCCGACGATCTCTATGAGCTGCTTTATCCGCCTGACCATGTCGACGCCGACCCTCGCATGGGTCTGGATGATCACGTTTCTGAGGGCGGTCAGGAGTATCCTCGGGCAGTTGATGGGCGGGTTCTCGAGCCTGTTCACCATTCCCTTGACCGAGTCAGCGTGCATGGTCGAGTAGGTCGTGTGCCCCGTGGCCATCGCCTGGAACATCGTGTAGGTCTCCTTGCCTCTGACCTCGCCGACGATGATGTAGTTCGGCCTCTGCCGCAGCGCCGCCCTCACGAGGTCGTACATGTCGATCTCGCCGGCGGCCTTCCCGTCGACCCCGCGCTCACCGACCCCTGACCGCGTCGTGCCGGGTATCCAGTTCTCGTGGGGCAGGTTGATCTCCCTCGTGTCCTCCATCGTGACCACCTTTGCCCCTGGCGGTATGAAGAGGGCCATGGCGTTCAGCGTGGCCGTCTTGCCGCTCGCCGTGCCTCCACAGATGATCGCCGACTCGCCGTGCTCGACGCTCAGCCACAGGTAGGCCACGATGTCCGGTGACGCCGTGCCGTACTTTATGAGCTCGACCGGAGTGAAAGGCTTCTCCTTGAACCGCCTGATCGTGAACGACGCGCCCCTGGTCGTCACCTCGCGGGCGTAGGTCGCCTGAACCCTGTGCCCCTCGACCGTCGTGCCGTCCAGGATGGGGTTCGAGACCGACAGCTGCTTCCCGCACCTTTGGCCCAGGTTGATCACGAACGAGTTGAGGGGGCCCTCGTCCTGGAAGATTATGTTCGTCTTGATTGACTCATACTTGGTGTGGAACACGAAGAGGGGGATGCCGACGCCGTCGCACGAGACGTCCTCGACGCGACGGTCGTTCATGAGCGCGTCTATCGGGCCGAACCCGACGAAGTCCCTGGCGATGAAGTATGTGAGCTTGTCCTTCGAGATGGGTTCTATGCTCATCCCCCTGGACTTGATGTAGCTCTCGACGCTTTTCTCGAGGTAGGACCTCTTGTCCATGACCGTGAGCTTCTCCCACTCGTATTCGAGGGTCTTCTCGAGGGTCTCCTTGATGAGCACCAGCAGCTCCTCCTCGTCCTCCTTGAGCTTCGGTTCTATCACGCTCAGGAGGTATTCGCTGGTCGCCTTGTTGTAGGTGACCCGGATGTAGCTGTACGGCTCGATCACGCTGTAGAACCCGATCTCCTCGACGTCGGTGTCGGTGATTGGCGGGACCTCGGTGTACACGGAGCCTCTGCCATGGCTCCAGTCCCTCTTCCTTGCAGCCACTCCGCGGGGCATCTTCACGGCGACGGGGGTCGACCTGAGTTTGCTCACGGCTCCGATCCAGCCCTGGTATATCCTTGCTCCGAGCGGAAGGCGAGCGGCCTTGACTGGCACTTCGTGATTCGTCCTTGATGCGGCTTCAGCCATCATTCCACTCCTAGGGCATCACGAGCTCCCCGATATCGATACTGACATCCGCGCGCGTGTGGTCGAATACAAAGACATGCGATATCGAGACCGTCACGATGTAGTAGTTCTGCGAGGGGTTCTGGAAGGTCTTCAGGACGGAGCTTATTGTGTAGGTGCTCCCGTAGGCCATGCCAGTGATCTTGTTCAGCGAGGCGTTGAAGAAGTTCTGCCACGCCACACCGTGCTGGGTGACTATCGTGAACGTCAGCGTGGAGCCCGCGGGGTTCACGTCGTTCACGTACTCCTGGGAGTTCGCGAACTGCAGGTTGGCATTGACGCCCTTCGACCCGGTGCCTCCCACTGTCTTGTTGTTTCCGAGGATGTTGATCTGCGTCAGCATGACCACGATGTGCGGACTGGTCACGGTTCCGACATTCTTGACCAGGAACTGCGGTCCGGCGACGATGAACTCCCCGTCAGACTGGTTTAGGATTATCGCGCCGTTCTCGTAGATGATAGTCTCCTCGACGTAGTACCTGTTGGGGCAGTAGAGTTTGAGCAAGCCGCCTGATCCGCCGTCGTTGCTGGAGTTCAGCGAGCCCGCGGGCTTCCCCGGCGTCTGGTATTGGTAGGTCACATTGAATGAGGGTCTGGAGCTGATGCCTCCAGGGTTCAGAATGAGCACGCCAGCCGTGGGCGCGGCGAACACCGGTATCCCCGCGGAACCCAGGGTCAACGGAACGAAAAGCGGGGTCGGCGCGACGAGGCTGTTGGCGTAGTTCGAGATCGACACGTCTATTGACGACTTCAGGTTCGCGAACTGTCCTATGACCTCGGACATGTGCGTGCTCTCGTTGTCGCTCATCCAAACGGGTAGGATTTGGTTGGTGAACAGCCCCATGAAGGTGAGGAACACCATGAGGCTCATTATCGTCCCGACGGTGGCCGCGACACCCTTATCGTCCCACCGCTTCCTCTTCTTGATTCGCATATCGGTCGAGTGTGTACAATAATTCGCTAGCTGGGGGGACAGGTCCATCCTACCACCGAGAGGAAGATTCGAAGCAATCTAATCAGCGATTGGAATCTATTTAATACTGTCGTTTTTGCTATCGTGCCACAGACGACTGTGGATTGCGAGAAAACGCCTGACGCGAGCGCGCGCATCCGGGTTGTTCCCGAGCCGTCGGCAGGTCGACGGCGCGAAAGGTGTTCGAAGGTTCATGGCCTCTGTCCACAGGGCGGCAGGGACGACGGGGCGTTCACCAAGGTTTAATATATGCCTGCGCGTAACTGCCCTTCGGTCCCGCTATGCCGTGGTAACTCAGCTGGGAGAGTGCAAGACTGAAGATCTTGAAGTCGCTGGTTCAAGTCCGGCCCACGGCACCACGCGATTCTCACCCTTGGGCACACTCGCCTCCGGGGCGTACGTTCACGGCATGGACGTAGTTTCAGTAGTTCGTAAACCACCTCCCCGATGAGCCAGCATTCCGTCTCGCTCCTTGC
>JBBIUZ010000136.1:0-4287 GCA_037439985.1 Methanobacteriota archaeon
TTGAAGCGCTGGCGCGGGCGAATTTCCGGCTGGTCGATGCGTTCATCAAGGTGAGGGTCGGATGGAAGATGGCTCCTATGTTGTCCAGGCTCGTCTCCAACACGTTCGTCGCCGCGACGAACTCCGGAAGCGCTCTGCGGATGATGCCCAGGACTTCCGGCGTCTTATGCGCCGGTACGGCCGCGATTGGAACGGAGTTCTTGATCTGCATTATGCGCGCGGTAGTGAAATCCGTGTGACGGGACACGTAGATGAACGTCTGGGCCTCCGCCACGACGGGAATGGCCTGGGCCTTCTCCTCGCGCAGGACCTGGAGGAATTCGAGCGCCCCGAAGGTCCTCCCAGGGTTCAGGAGCACGACCTGGCCATCCCGGACATAGGGAGCGCACAGCCTCGCGACATGGCTGTGCCCCGTCGCGGGGACCACGACCATGACAACATCAGCCCCGTCGACCGCAGAGCCAATGTCACTCGTGGCGAGGTCCACTCGTCCGAAGCCCTCCACCACGCCCTCAAGCTCCACGCCCCCGCGATCCGAGACATGATCCGTCCTCTCCCGTGAACGGTTCCACAGCCGCGTCCGAAACCCCATTAGCGCCAGATGCCCCGCCATGGCCAGTCCTCCGTGACCTGCACCCAAGACCGCGAACACGGGCTTCCTCGTTCCTCTTCTCCTGGTGTATGACATTGGGACGCCCTCCACTTCATGTCACCGGAACGTTTCGGAGCGAAAACCATGGGCTGCGGTCCCGCATTCCTGTGACTATCTGTGAATAATGATTAATAACTATTAAATCCTTCCCCGCGATTATCACAATGGGCTGATAGCCTAAGAGAGAACCGAAACGGAGGATAGTGAGACGATGGATGTGAGCACCAGGGACGCGGCGAAGTGGGTAATCATGTCTGACCGTAGACTCGTGACCCTCAGGTCGTTTGGGCACAATCAATACCTGGGCGCCTCCGACATCGCACGTGTCACGGGACGATCAATCCAGAACATCGGGACGGCGCTGAGGGAGCTGGAGGAGAGGAAGATGGTCTCTCAGCTCGGACCTGGACAGAGGACTTGGAAGAAGTTCAGCCTCACGGCCAATGGCAGGAGCGTGTTCGATCTCGTGGAAAGAGAACTCAGCGTGGGCATGTTCGAGCGGATGGCTGACGAACTCTCGTTCAGGCTCGTCCGAGACGCTTACAGGCTCGTGGTCACCAATCCAATAGCTGTCACGAAGGGCATGGGACTGCAGGACGTCGTCGACCGAGTGCTCGCGGATCCGAGGACCAGGAGCGCGTACGTAGTGGACGAGAACCGGAGGCTCATAGGCACCATTGGACTTGCCGAGATGTTAGCTGCAATCCAGAGTTCCCTGTCGCTCTTCGAGAAGGGCCGATTGCAGCCAAGGTCGAAACGTTCGCCTCTCCCATTCTCTGTCGAAGAGTACATGGTGAAGCCGATGACAGTGACCGAGGACGACAGGCTGCTGACGGCGCTCGATAAGATGATGAAGCACGGCCTCGAGGACCTGCCAGTGGTTGACGAGCACAACACGCTCATAGGAGAGCTCAATGGTTTCGAGATCCTTCTCCTCGGAAGCGAGGTCATGAGGCGCCAGAGTGGCCGCTGAGCTGCAGATTACCGGCCGGGTGCAACAGACTGCTGGCTGAGCGCTCGGCCATACTGGTCCGACCGTCTGAGGACAGAAAAAACTATATTCGCACCACCCCATCCATGAAACCAAGGGGAAGAGCCCTTCTGGTGATTGAAAATGACGGACGTGATAGTTGGCGTGATGCTGATTGTGTGTGCCTTAGTGCTGCTTGCTGGGTCCCTATACCTTGTGCCCGCGATGGGGAAATATCTGGAAAGGATGGCGAAATTCCTGGGCGGGTTCCAGGCCCTGATCGGCGTGATAGCGATCATAGTGGCTGCTCTGAACATCGGCAGCCTCGCTGGCATCGTGCTTCTGATCGTCGGTCTCATACTTGCAGCCAGCGTCATGTCGGCGCTGCCCGCGGTCGGCAAGTACATTGCGAAGCTGACGAAGGCTCTTGGAGCGTTCCAAACGATCATTGGCATAATCGCGCTCATCGTCGGCATCTGGAGCTTGCTCTGAGAAGGCATCGAAAGGAGAACGCACCTTGCGAGCTCGCCGCGAATCCGAGCTTGAGCTAGACGCTCTCTCTGATCGGCTTGCGGTACGGGATGACTTCTTGCTCCGCGATGATGGCGACAGCTATACGCGTCATCTGAGGGGGCTCTAGGCCCTGCGCAGCAACATGCCCAGGAAGCCCGGTCCTTCCTTCCGAAACCTGCAGGCCCACTCCCTGAGCACAGCGCCGTCCTTCCTGTATGCCGCGTAGTGCTCCAGGCCGAGCGCGACAGCCTCAGCTAGGTCGCCCATGCGGCTCTCGCCGACTGCCTTCCAGTATGAGTTCGCAACATTGGATGCGAACTCGAAATTGACCGTTCCGCACAAGGGCCTCATGCCAAGGACGTTTGCGCAAAGCTCGCCAAGGTCCTGGATTGGGTCACCCCTGTGGGCCTCCTCGAAATCGAGTCCGTAGACCTCGTCGTTCGAGAGAAGGAAATTGCGAAGAATGGTATCCCCTCGGCACAGTCCGAAATCGAAGGCCCGATGGAAAGTGGCCAGCCAGTTCGCAAGGCCTGTGGACAATGAGACGAGAGATGCCTGCTCCTGCCCTCGCGAGGCATCCCCAGAGGGCAGAATCGGGTCGACGAGGTCCGCGACGGGTGTGCCCTCCAAATAGGTCATGACTATCGCCCGATCTGAAAGCTCGATGGGAGCGGGCACCTTGAGACGAAGTCCCACGCATCTGGTCAACAGCTCGAACTCGGCCCGGGCACTCTCAGTGCCGCTGGTTGGGTACACCTTCGCCACACGGATTCTTCCGTCGGTGCGCACTCTGAAAACCCTGTTTTTCCTGCTCCTGAACGCCTCGCCCACGCGGTGTCTCTCTAGGTCGAGATTCATTCTCCCGCACCAATCAGTTCCAACAAGCACATCACATGTGATACATAATACGCTTGCTGGACCGAATGAGACCCCAGCATTCCTTCCCGAGCCTCTCGAGCGTCATCTGCTCCTCAAGCTCGATGCAGTGCCGCATACATGGTGTCAGGAGCAGCATGGCCGGGACATCGAGTAAGCAGTTCAGGATTGCTTGGATGGCCTCAAGACCCAGTCCGCGAAGATCATGCGATTCTTCGCACGAAACAGAGGCTTGAAACCACGGCCACCCCTGGAACCTTCCTGACCACCCTGCGAAAAGCCTGGACGCAAGATTCGACTCCTCAAGCGAGTACGCTGCCAGACGCGATTCATTCAGCCTTCACATTGACGAGAGGCTCTATCCTGTGAACCGACTTCATGAAGAAGT
Source organism: Methanobacteriota archaeon (assembly GCA_037439985.1). GTDB lineage: Archaea > Thermoplasmatota > Thermoplasmata > UBA10834 > UBA10834 > COMBO-56-21. The sequence continues at coordinate 3,400 of JBBIUZ010000136.1, forward strand.
CGCGATCATCGATCTTCAGCTCGATTGCCCCGTGCGGGCAGTACTCGACACATCTGCCACAGCCTCTGCATCTCTCCTGGTCTATGTTCACCGTCCCATCCCGAATGCTGATTGCGTTGACGAAGCATATCGCGTCCTCGACGCATCTTCCGCATCCTGTACACGCCTCGTTGAGTGACACACTGACGCCGGGCATCCGCGTCACTCCACTACCTATGTCCGAGTTCAGCTGCGGGATCATCTTCCAGAGGCAGCAGCATGGGCAGCAGTTGCAGATGCTTAGCAGATCCTCCTTCCTGCCCGTATCGAACACGACGGAGTCGATCTTGTTCCTGCCGATCAGATGCACTAGTCCTGCCTCTCGGCACTTCCTCACGTGTTCCAGCGCTTCCGCTGTGCTCACGAGCTTGCCGTACTTCCTGTCAATCTTCAGAACTCCCTTTCCCAGGAACAGGCAGCCGTAGTGCTTCGGGTAGTCCTTGCAGTCGTTGGCTTCCCTGCAGACGCAGAAATCCATTATGAAATGGTACTTGGACTCCCTGATGAAGTGCTCGAGGATCTGGGAGGGGAGGACCACATTGATCACCTCGAACGACTTATCGACCTGAACCGTGACGCTTCGCCCAAGAACCTTGCCGGCGACGCTGTCCCTCGGAAGGTACATCATGTCGTCCTCGTCGAAGAGCATATGGTCGACGAGTCTGCCCACAGGGGCTATCCTAGTCGCCTTCGCTGCAAGAAAGCGCCATCTGAACCCGAACTCGGCCAATCCAACCAATATCCTGGATTTTACGCCCATCGCGGTCTCTCCGATGCCTCTGCTGAGCTTATCTAGTCTGCGTCCGAGATTCTCTCTGCTCGCCACGCTAGACCGTATCCAGAAGACTG
>JBBIUZ010000137.1:0-4265 GCA_037439985.1 Methanobacteriota archaeon
TCACCTACAGCCAGGAGAGGCTGAAGTCGGACGTGGACCCTCGCTACAAGGTCGCTGAAAACGCCTACTTCGTGCGACCGTCCCCCAAGGAATTCGTCAAGGGCGAGGAGCCGTTCTACTCCGACTTGGCCAAGATCAACGAACCCCGGATGGACCCGAACATCTGGCATGAGCTGGACTACCTGAAGTTCATCTTCAACGACAGGCAGCATGTACCCATTGGGTTCATCGAGATCAATGAGTCGCAATCCGACAGGGTCCCGGACGCGGCAACCATCGAGGCCATGCGAATATTCTCCGAACTTGCTGCTGTGGCGATAGAAAACGCTACACTCTACCAGGGGCAGCTGGAGATTGCGCAGAGGTCCAGAATGCTCGGCGAGATGATCGCGCACGACATCAACAACTACAACCAGGCGGTAACCAGCTACCTGGAGATGGCGCAGGGCGAAATGAGCCCGATCAAGCATTCGTCTGTCTATTTGGAGCGGGCCTCGGAAGCGGCCTGGAGCATCAGCGAACTCATCCAGAGAGCCCACAAGCTGATCAAGATTGAGAAGGAAGGGGCTGAGGATCTGGGTCCGATCGAGCTCGGCGAGGTTCTCAAGGAGAGCGTGGACGAGGTGATGAGGAGCAACCGGGAGAAGCCCGTTGAGTTCGACCTGAAGCTGGGTTCGCACCGCTACTTCGTGATGGGCAACGAGATGGCCGACGAGATATTCACGAACATATTGGAGAATGCGGTCATATACGACCCCCATGAGTCCATCAAGGTCGAGGTCACGATAGGCGAGTTCACGGTCGAACCGAGGCGCTACTGGTGTGTCTCGGTCGCGGACCACGGAATAGGCATCCCCGATTCGAAGAAGAACGTCGTGTTTGGCCGGCTGAACGGCCGCCACGAGGGACCTCCGGCCACAGGCATCGGGCTTTCGACGGTCAGGGCGCTGGTGGAGGCCTATCACGGGATGGTCTGGGTCGAGGACAGGGTGCCAGGCGACCCATCGAAGGGAAGCGTCTTCAGGGTCGCCCTGCCGCGGGTCGCGAACAAGTAGCCGCCTCCTCGTGCAAGCCTTTTATATTCTGGCTCATCAATTGAGACGCACGGTGACGATTGGATTGAGGATGAAGGATAGGGTGGCCCTCATCACGGGAGGCTCGGAAGGGATAGGATTCGCGACTGCGAAGCTGTTCCTGGAGGAAGGAGCGAAGGTGGCAATATCGGGTCGGTCCTCGACGAAAGGCCGGGCGTCCCTGAGGGAGCTAAGGAGGCACGGTCAGGCTATTTTCGTGCAGGGCGACGTGTCAAGGCCTTCCGATGCGAGGAAGATGGTCGAGCGCGTGGTCAGTACCTTCGGTAGAATAGACGTTGTGTTCAACAATGCGGGGATCTACATCGAGAAGCTTGCAGAGGACACGACCGAGAGTGAGTGGGACCAGGTGCTCGATATCAACCTGAAGGGGGCGTTCCTCGTCTCGAAGTGCGCGATACCCTACATGAGACGGCAGCATTCGGGAGTGATAATCAACAACTCATCTGACGCGGGTCTCGTAGGCAACCGATCTTGTCCTGCCTACTGCGCGTCCAAGGGGGGAGTCACGCTGATGACGAAGGCGATGGCCTTGGACTACGCCAAGGATGGAATCAGGGTCAACTGTGTGAACCCAGGCGTGATTGACACCCCCATGCTCGCGCGCGAGGCGCGCGCGTCCGGCAATCCCGAAACGTACTTGGACAGGACGGCAGAGGAGCATCCCATGGGCAGGATAGGCCTCCCCGAGGAGGTCGCCCACGCGGTGCTTTTCCTCGCGAGCGATGAGGCGGGGTTCGTCACGGGGGGGGCCCTGTCGGTAGACGGAGGCACAACTGCCCGCTGAGGCACCCCGTATCCGTGTGGCCCCAAGTTAGCCGCCCGAATAGCGCCTCGGAAAACGCTATATCATCGGCGGCCTCTCGTACTGTGGGGTGTCAGGCACGGCCGACGAAGTAGATCCGGGTTCGGTTCTCACGGACGCGGTAGAGATGGAGGCCCAGGGGAAGGAGTTCTACGAGCGGGCCTCTGCGAGGATGAGGAATCCAAGAGCGAAGGACATGTTCACCAGCCTCGTGAGGCAGGAACAGATGCACATCGACATCCTGGAGGGTCAGCTCAGCAGACTCGCTCATGACAAGGCATGGGCCCCTCTGAAGCAGCTGATAAAGGAGGCGTCGGCGCCGAAGGCGTCTGTGTTCCAGGACAAGGACATTAAGAAGATAGAGCTCGACCCAGGAGCGGGCGAGCTGGATGTCATCAGCCTGGGCATGACCATCGAGAAGAAGTCGGTCGAGTATTACAGAGACGCGGGCGCCAAGGCCACGGACAAGAATGCCAAGAAGATCCTCAACTGGCTCGTGGCGCAGGAGACCGGCCATCTGACCGTGCTCCAGGCCGAGTACGACTATAGGACGAGGTCAGGGTTCTACATGGGAGAGCCAGAGTTCAGCCTAGAGATCATGTAGGCTGCTAGAGGATGCCGCAGCGGATAGACTCCGCCACAAGCAGGAGGTCTGACAGCACCGCGTACCCCGTCTGTGCGACGGTGGGGTCGGTCTCCGAGATTGTGACGTTTCCCATCAAGTCGGTTTTGAGGGTCAGGGCGCTCGAGGTCCCGTCGATGGGCCAGAACGGGCTTGTGTCGTCCACGTGCTCTGGCTTGACTTGGAGCCTCACCCGGTCGCCTTCTCTCGTAGCTCTCGCAATCTGCTTCACCTTCGTTCCCTTCGCCCTCGCGCTTTCCAGGTCCACACCTGAAATGCCTCCGATCCCCGTGCGGTCAACCATCTTGGGATTGGACCTCGCGCCCATCAGGACGTTGGCGAGCGCAGTGATCTTCGCCGCGGCGTCCCAGCCGTCTATGTCGAGCGAGGGGTCGGCTTCCGCAAACCCGCGCTGCTGTGCTTCCTTCACCGCTTCCTGAGCGGTCCTGCCAAGGTACATCTGCTTGAGGACGTAGTTCGAGGTGCTGTTCAGGATCCCCTCGATGCCCAGTATCTGGCAGCCCTGGAGCGTCCTCTCGACGAGGCTGAAAACCGGTGTGCCGTCCATCACCGTTCCTTCGAACCGGAAGTGAACATTCCTGGAGCGGGCGAGCGCTTTCAGCTCGTCGTAGGCGTACGCTATCGGGCCCTTGTTCGCCGTGATGACATCCAGCCCGACCTCGAAGGCTGCGGCTATGTGGTCAATTGCGGGCCTTCCCGAGTCGATGTTCAGCGGGGTCAGTTCCACCATGATGTCGGCATCCGTGCCCCTGACAATCTCGAGAGGGCTGAGCTTCGTTGATTCCGGCCCGTAGTCCGCGAGAGTTCCCTTGGCATTCATGTGCTTAATGATGTGTTCGAGACTGAGCGCCCGGCTCGACGCAACCGCCCCGTGCGTCCTCGTGGCTATCGCGAGGACCTCCACATCGAGTCCCTTCGCCTTCAGCAGCCAGTCCCGTTTGCGTATCAGCAGGCGCGCGAACTCCTGGCCTACGTTCCCGAAACCGACAAGGGCCAGTCTGAGTATCATTTGCGCCCTTCCAGGCTAGAGTCTCGTGAACTCCTCTTTTCCGGCCCCGCACTCAGGGCATGTCCAGTCATCGGGAAGATCCTCGAAAGGCGTTCCGAGAGGAATTGACTGGGTCGGGTCTCCCTTGTCCGGGTCATAGACGTAGCCGCACACGTTGCACTGGTACTTGTCCATGAAGGTCACGGGTGCGATATCCCTCCGAGACTACTTGACATTGTTGGACTGAGGCACGCGTGGTCCCTCGTGGCAATGGGCCTCTGGTATGTGTCATCAGAGGGCAGAGAACCATCAGAAATCGGAAACGGAATTCGAAATCCCACTCACGATTAGAGGCGCATTCTTGAACCGATGCTTATGGAAATCGCCCCGATTTCGTTCGAAGAGATATGCTTAAGTACATTTCAGCTGGTCTAGGCGCCCGGGGGACTCATGGTCTCGATGGGCATGCACGAGAGCGCTGCGGGGCCTTGGAGTCAGAACGCGAATATCGGGTTTCGCGGTTAGGTGTTCGGATGAAGATAGGGGAAAACGACCTCAAGGCACGCACGTTCAGATGGCTGTTCGGCAAGAATAGCGAGTTCTGGCCGAAGAACATGAAGACCGGCATGTGGGCATGGATTGGCCATAGGCTGACAGGGCTGGCCCTCGTCGTGTACATCTTCATGCACCTGTCGTTCCTGACCACGGCGTCGATGAGCCACAAGAGCTTCGACGACC
>JBBIUZ010000138.1:0-1463 GCA_037439985.1 Methanobacteriota archaeon
ACTTCGTCTGGACCTTGAAGAAGGTTCAATCATCTGGGCGTCTCGTGAAGATGGCGAGGGCGGACAAGGGGTACGACGCAGAATCGAACCACGAGTACGCCCAGGAGGCCCTGGGCGCGAGGACCATGATACCGGTCCACGCAGCCTCGCGTCCGGAGATCAAGATGAGAGGGAAGAGGCGGAGGAGGATAGAGCCATTCTTCTCGCTCTTCACCGAGGTTCTCTACACCCATGTAGTCTATGGTTCTCCCGCCTTGGGCCAGTCATACAACGGCCACATTGGCGGGGAGCCTCTCTTAGCATGTCATCAAAGCCCCATAACGATGACCTAACCCGGGCACACCGCCGGGAAAATATTATATTCCGTCTGGCTGTTCTTTTGCACGATGAAGGTCGTCATTCCGGCGGCCGGCCTGGGCATTAGGTTCCTCCCGGCGACGAAGGCCCAGCCGAAGGAAATGCTCCCGGTCGTGGACAAGCCCACGATACAATACGTCGTCGAGGAGGCCGTCGCATCCGGCATGACCGACATCATCATGATCACGGGCCGCAACAAGAGGGCGATCGAGGACCACTTCGACAAGTCCTACGAGCTCGAGCACAAGCTGAGGGAGTCAGGTAACTCAGAGGCGCTCGCGGAGGTCCAGAGGATTGCCTCGATGGCAGACATATTCTACATCAGGCAGAAGGAACAGCTCGGCCTCGGGCATGCGATCCTGTGCGCGAAGAAGCACATCGGGAACGAGCCCTTCGCCGTGATGCTCGGGGACGACATAGTCATCAACGAGAGACCGTGCATAGGCCAGCTCGTGGAGGCGTTCGAAGAGGTCAAGTCCTCGGTCGTAGGCGTCGAGCAGGTGCCTAGGTCCCGCATCCAGAGGTACGGTGTCATCAAGCCGAGAGGGTTCAAGGACGGCCTGTACAAGGTCGAGGACCTTGTGGAGAAACCCGCGCCGGAGGACGCGCCCTCGAATCTAGCGATCATCGGCAGGTACGTCTTCCAGCCCGTGATATTCTCGTTCCTGGAGAGGATAGGCCTCGGGAAGGACGGAGAGTACCAGCTCACGGATGCGATGAGGCTGCTCTGTCCCAGGCACGGGCTTTACGGGCTCAGGTTTCGGGGCCGCAGGTTCGACATCGGAAGCAAGGCCGACTGGGTGAGGGCGACGATAGCCTTGAGCATGGAGAGGAGAGACCTCGCGGACGAGCTGAAGCAGTCGTTCGAGACTCCTGGGAAGCACTGAGTATCATCTGGGAACCCCGTCGGATGCTGCGGGAAGCATTTATAGCCGGGTTGGGATTAAGCACAGTGAGGTTTGCTCCTTGAGGCTGATGGCGAAGTACTACAGGATCGAGGACGCCGACATAGGCGAGGACACGATCGTCCGGGATTATGTGAACCTGTACGAATGCAAGATCGGCAGGGGCTGCAGGGTTGCCGCTGGCCACCCAGATGCTCATTG
>JBBIUZ010000138.1:1473-4254 GCA_037439985.1 Methanobacteriota archaeon
ATCGAGGCCTTCGCGTTCATCCCCTCGGGCGTGACGATCGAGGACGAGGTCTTCGTGGGGCCCCACGCGTGCTTCACCAACGACAAGGCCCCCAGAGCCTTGGGCGAGTGGGAGATCACCCCCACGCTCGTGAAGAAGGGCGCGTCCATCGGCGCCAATGCCACGATAGTCTGCGGCGTCACCATCGGCGAGAATGCGCTCGTAGGCGCAGGCGCCGTCGTGACGAAAGACGTGCCAGCGAACGCGATCGTCGCCGGCGCCCCAGCCAGGAAGATCGGCTCCAGGAAGCCCCGGGAGAGACCGAAGGGAGGACATGAGTAGGATGATGAGAGTTCCACCGGCCCAGCCCGTCATGACCGACAAGATGATCGAGGCTGCCGCCAGCGCACTGAAGACTGAGAGGCTCACGCTGGGAGAGAGCGTGTTCAGGTTCGAGGAGGCCTTCGCAAGAATGTGCGGCGTGAAATACGCGGTCGCGCTAAACTCTGGCACCGCAGCATTACAGCTCGCGCTGCAGGCCAGCGGCATCAAGGCCGGCGACAGGGTCGTCACATCGGCTATGTCGTTCGTCGCCACGACCAACTCCTATGTCGCGTACGGGGGTCTCCCCGGATTTGCCGACGTGGTCGAGAGCGAGTTCACGCTGGACCCCGCGAAGCTGGAGCGAGCCATCGACTCTCAAACCAAGGCGGTCATACCCGTCCACCTCTACGGAATGCCATGCCGGATGGACGAGATCAACGAGGTCGCGAAGAAGCGCGGCCTGTTGGTGGTCGAGGACTCCGCGCAGGCCCACGGCGCGGTCTATAAGGGCAGGAGGACCGGGAACCTCGCCGACATCGGGTGCTTCTCGTTCTACCCGACCAAGAACATGCACGTGGGCGGTGACGGTGGGATGATAACGACCAACGACGAGGAGGTCGCGGAGCTCTGCCGCAGGATGAGGCATTGCGGGCGCAAGAAGGGCAGCAACTACGAGCACGACGTCATCGGGTACACAATGAGGCTCAACTCGTGCAACGCGGCCATCGGGATAGATCAGCTCAAGTTCCTCGAGGAATGGAACGAGAAGAGGAGGGCCGCCGCGAAGCTGTACGACCAGGAGCTCAAGGGCGCCTCTGGGATAGCGCTACCTCCGCAGCCGACCAAGGACATCGTCCCCGTGTATCACCTGTACACGATCAGAACCAAGAGTAGGGACGCAATGAAGGCGCATCTGGAGAAGAACGGGATAGGCGTTGGTGTGCACTACGAGATCCCCATCCACCTGCAGCCCATATACAGGCAGATGTTCGGCTACAGGGAGGGGATGCTGCCCGTCACGGAGAAGCTCTGCAAGGAGGTCCTGACGCTCCCCATGTTCGCTGAGATCACGCGCGACCAGATCAAGTACGTCTGCGAGACCGTCAGGTCGTTCCGAGGGTAGGTCAGATTCACATGGCCAAGTTCAACGTGGGCGTCATAGGCGTCGGATACTGGGGAAAGAAGATCGTGGACGAATACTCGAAGATAGACAACGTCTCGATCCTGGGCGTAGCCGACCCCGATGAGAAGATGCTCGCGTTCGCCAGAGAACGCTATGGCGTGACCGGGACTTACACGGACTACAAGGATCTTCTCGCGCTCCCCGAGCTCCACGCCGTGAACGTGTGCACCCCGAACGCCCTGCACTACCAGGTCTGCAGGGATGCGCTCGAGGCGGGAAAACACGTCCTCGTAGAGAAGCCCATCACACTCAACTCCAAGGACGGGGAGATGCTCGTACGCATGGCGGAGGCGAAGGGCCTCATGATCTCCGTCGGCCACATATTCAGGTTCAACAACGCCTTGGCGGAGGTCAAGCGGCTGATCAAAGAGGAGAAGTTCTTCGGGAAGCTCTTCCTGTTGCAGCTCAACTGGACCAACCTGGAAAGGGCCTTCCCGGACAGGGACGTGCTGTTCGATCTCGCTCCGCATATGTTCGACATACAGGACTATCTCCTGGACCAGTGGCCCGAGTCGGTATACTGCGAGGCGAGGCCGTTCAGGCGCGCGACGGGCGAGGAGACCGCCTATATCCTGTCGACTTTCAAGGGAGGGCTCGTGTGCCTCGCGAACATCAGCTGGCTCGTGCCCAGGAAGACCAGGCAGATCGAAATCGTCGGAGAGACGAGGTCCGCGTTGATCGACGCTGTGGCCCAGGAAGTGACCGTCTACGAGAGCGGCTATACATACAAGCTCGGGATAGAAAGAAACAACACCATCAAGGACGAGCTGGTGCACTTCATCAGGTCGATAGGCGATCCCCAGACGGAGACCCGGAACAGCGGCACCATCGGCGTCAAGACTATCGAGCTGATCGAGGCCGCAAGGAAGTCCATCGCTGACGGAAGGGCCGTTCGGGTCTAGCCAGACGGCAGGGAATCCCGGTCGAATGGGCACATAAGGCCTTTTATAGACAGGGCGTTGATTCACCGCGGATGCCATCCACGCTGATGCTTCTTTCCAATCCACACAGGCCCGATCCCCGGGTCCTTCTGGAGGGGAGAATGCTCATAGCCGTCGGCTATGAGGTCAACCTAATTGCCTGGGACAGGGAGCAGAGCCGCCCGGGCAGGGCAGACGAGGAGGGCATGCACATCCTGCGAGTGGGGCCCCCGTGCCCGCAGAGGAACCCGCTCAAGGTGCTTTCGAGGCTACCATGGTTCTGGCTGAAGGCCCTCATCGCCTCTAGGGTGTTGAGATGCGACCTTGTCCATGCGCATGATCTTGACACGCTTCTGCTTGGGCAGGTCGTGTCCA
>JBBIUZ010000139.1:0-4199 GCA_037439985.1 Methanobacteriota archaeon
GGGTTACAACTTCCTGGTCAAAAACGGGAAGAACTTACTTGTTTCCCCCTAGACGCCGTACAGCAACCCCTTCACGACCCAGAAGTCTATCAGATCGCCCATGTCCTTGAGCATGAAGGCGCGCGCGAACTCTTTCGGCACGCCCGTGAGGCATACCCCGAACTCGACGCTCCAGTTCCCCCAATGCTTGCCCGCGATCTTCCCAAGGGCCGGGATGTTCGGCGATACCAGCACCGCGCACTCGAACCTGTCGCGCGTGGCGCCTCCGCCTCCAAGCACGCTGATCATCTTAGGGAGGCCTACCTCGAACAGCAGCTCAAACCTCACGTGCAGGCCGGCGAAAAAGCCCTGCGGGAGCGACGGATATGCGATTGGGTTGCAGGCCCTGCCCAGGTTCACCACGAAGGTTGCGAGCGAGTGTATCACCCATCGCAGCAGGTCCACGACCGCGTCGCCGGACACGACGAACGATGTCCTGAACCCTACGCCGGCAGACCCGCTCGCATCGCTCAGCGTCACCTTGAGGTAAAACACGACCTCGTGGATGATCTCGCCGACGATGGTGATCATGTTCTCTATGAAGTTGCTCAGCACCCTCTTGGCGAACAACACGACGAAGGCCAGGGATGCCGACACCTCCTGTGTCTGCGTCTGCTCGAACGACTGCTTGAAAGCCTCGAACAGCGCTTTTGCTATGAAGCCCGAACTCGCCAGCATGACGGGAGCGCCGTTGGAGTTTCCCATGGTGCCTTGTCTGAAGATCCATTTTGGGCCTCCATCCCAGCTTCGCTGCCACGTCGCACCGTCGTTCGCGGTGTCCCTCAGCATGGGCGTGGAGTCGACCGTGAGGCCCGCGGGGTCACGGAGCACGAGCGAATCGCCGTCGTTGAACGGGTCTCCGGGGTCGCCGTTGTCTATCGCGGTCTCCGGGAATGTGAACACGCGCAGGCCGCCCCGAGGGATCGTGCCCGAGATGGCCAGCGAGGTGCTCTTGCCGTGGACAGCCGTCACCGTCCATCCGTCCACGCACCTCGGCTCGTCCAGAGGGTTGTAGAGCTCGACCCACTCTCTCCCGGCATCGTCGCCCTGCGGGTTGGATTCGAACTCGTTGATCACGATGTCCGCCGGGAAGGGAGACGAGTACTTCAGGCGCATGCCGACCTCGACGCACGCGGACAGCCCCAGGAGGGGTATCGGTATGTTCGAGAGGAGCGCCCCGATGCCGGGAATGTCCGCGGTGCTGACCTGTGCCAGCTCGTACGGCTCCACCTCGGGGATCATGAGGTCGAGGGCCCAGGTCTTGGCTGCGCAGTGCACCTCGACCAGGCGCCTCATGACCTGCATGAGAGGATCCACGCGCACGTCTACCGAGAGCCGCCTGAGCGTGAGCGTACCGTTCGCCAGGACGTCGAAGCTGCCGTCGCTCATCCTTGCGACCCTCACGGCTAAGGACATCCCGGGACCGGGCCTGTTCGTTGATACCTGGAGCCTGAGCATGTCCGTGCCGTGACGGTATATGAGGTCCGGGAGGTTGGTCTGGACGACTATCACGAAACCGTACATGGCTATCCTGAACTCGAGCCTTCCCGACAGGTCGATGAACGCCTGGACGGCCCTACCGAGGACGGAATCCGCGATCTTCTTGACATATGCCTGGAGCGTTTCGATCATGGTCTGGAGGGATTCAGAGAGACCCTTGACGAGCCGTGTTGCGTAGCCTGCCAGAGTCTCGCAGGCGTGCCCGATGAACCTGTAGAGTTGCTCGAAGCCGTCCTTGAGCCATCCGAACGCTGGCTCGAGCTTCTCCCACACGATGTGCACGAAGTTCCTGGCTGCGGCGACCGTGTCGGAGAGCACCGTGTTGGATGGATTGTACTCCACGCCCTGGAGAGGCCATGCGGAGTACAGGACTATCGGCACTGAGAAGTCCACCCTGACAATGGACGACGAACTGGCGGGATTGCCGTGCAGCAGCGACTGCAGGGCGTGGTTGCAGGACGAAGTCCTCATCTCCAGTGTGCCCAGGATGGAGACAGTCCACTGGGTCGCGAATGGTACGGCGGTGAAGTTGAACATCGATGTCATGTGGGTGTTCGGGTACTCCGATCTCCCCTGGTCGAACTGCCACGGCCTCTTCACTTGCACGAGCATCTCTCCCGTGGGGAAGGTGTTGTTAAGAGAGTCGTAGCCCGCCGCGCTGTCATAGGTCACGACCTGCATCCCGGGGAGCCCAGTAGGGATTTCGACATCGAGGGCCTCGTGTAGTACGCGTCCAGCCGCCTGAGCGGATGCCCTCTCGCCCTCCCAGAACTCGAACGGGTCCTCGAGGTCCACGAAAACGGAGTTCTTGAAGGCGGATATCCTCTGCTGCGAAAGCATGGCTGTGACGGCGGCTGCGAGGCCGTCCTCGACCATCGTCCCCAGGCCGGGGAAGTCCCGGGACCCGGTGATGACCATCGAGGCCACAGAATCGATCAGCGGTCCAGCAAAGCCGTCGTCGCACTTGGTCACGGACGCGTTCACCAGGGACGCGATCTCCTTCAGTCGGAACCGGAGCACGGCATCCAGTATCGACATCGCCTCCCGGCCAGCGCCCCAGCTGGGGTCGTTCTTCAGGTCGGCAAGGACGAGTCCCCTGATCTGCTCGGCAACGGGGACTGCGAGATCTGGTATGTAGGCGTATCTCGCGCTCGAAAGGACCTCGGAAGCGAGGCTCGAGTAGGTGGCCTCTGCCAGCGCGGCGCGGTCCACGAGTTCCAAGTCCTTCGAGCGCACGAACGAGCTGAACCGCTCTGCGAGCTCGAACTGCCTGCTGAACAACGGGAGATCCCTGGATGCCGACAATAGCGCCGTGCTGTCTGTCTCCAGGTCCACCGTTCCAGCTTTGTGTGCGATGGCGGATAGGACGCCCTCTCCGTCTGCAGGGTCGACGAATGTCTCGTTCACTCTCAGGCGTACGCATTCTGCGAGATCGAATGCCAGCCGCGCCACACTGTCCCTTGCCAGTCCGAGGATGCTCGACTGGGACTCCTTGTAGGCAGCATAGAAGTCCCTCCACCCGTCCGAGGATAAGGGGTCGTAAGAGGGCACGTCCACGAGTGCGCTGAAGTTCCCCACCCAGACCGGGAAGAGATCCCCGGCGGCGTTCTCGACGAAGTACCGCCTTTCCGACACTGGGACCGAGAAGTCGCCGTTCCCCGAGAAGAGAGGGGTCAAGGATGACGAGTCCCCTCGGACGCAGTCGATCGCTCTCGTGATCCATGCGAGCACTGCCTCCTTCGCCCTGCCCTCCCCGGTAATGTACGACACCACGGATTCCAGGGTCTGACCGATCTTGTCCAGTGCGTCAACCGCACTGTCCAGTGCTCCGAGCCAGCCCATGTACTCGAGTGTCTTCAGACACAGCTGATCGGATAGTCCGAAGACCGCCTGGGCGATCATCAAGCGAGGGTCGAGGCCCGCCTTCGTCTTTCCGAGGAACCATAGGAAGAGCTCGGCGGGGTCCAGGTATCTAGCCTTCTTGGTGAACAGCGCCATCGTGCCAAGACCGCCTCCGCCACAGAGGTCGGCGACCGCAGATGCGAACGATTGGTCGACCGATCTGAATAGGCGGGCCTGTTCCAAGAGCAAGCCAACCGCGACCGCTCTATATGCATCCTGCTCGGTGAGAATCGCCGACGTGTCGAGGCCTGTGTACATCGGCTGGCCGTAGCCTTCGAGCACCCGCAGCTGACCAAGGGTCGTCAGCATGTAGCCTACCATCTTCCCGAGGTCCGAGAACTCGCCGTCTGAGGACGACTCGAAGGCCCTGAGCTTCGCCTCTAGGAAAGGCAAGGCTGAGATTATGGGCCTCTGGAACGACTCCTGCTTGGCGAGCGTGACCGAGCCCTGACGGGCAGAGACCGAGAAGTTGCCCACGGCCACATAGTACGGGTTCGTTGTTCTCTCGGCGAGCACTTCCGCCGAGGGCGAAGGGGGCTCAGCGAAGTCCAGCCGCGAGCCATCCGTCTCCAGGCTCTTGGTGGATGTCTCGTTGGACGGCACCAGGTCGATCGTCTTCTGCTCCACGAAGAACAGCCCGCCGGACCAGTTCGAGACTCTCAGCGTGAATCCTCCCTCATCCCTCGGAAAGGTGAATGCGACATGCTTCGCCATCCCATCCGAGAAGGATTCGGAGATCTCGCTTTCGTTTACTGGGA
>JBBIUZ010000140.1:0-4176 GCA_037439985.1 Methanobacteriota archaeon
CCCGAAGGTCGTCCTCAACGACAACCTGGACATAACGGGCGCGCTGGCGGATGTCGAGTTCTTCAACAAGCTGAGAGACTCGGACCACGCGCTCCTGGACGGCATGTATGGATGACTTGGCCAGCTCCGGCCGCTGAAGGATATCCTTATTATCGTTGAGTGGGTTCTCATGCCCACCCGAGAAGACCTGCCCGGGACCGGGCAGGATCCATGCGGGGAAGCCCATGCGCTTGTGACGTGGAGGTTGTGTTGTCATGGCCGAGCCGGGAGCGATGGTTGGTGGGGAATCTCAATCGGCGTTCGAGAAGGTCAAGGCGGAGATCCGCAAGGCCGTCGTTGGGTACGAGGAGCAGGTCGAGGACTTCATGATGTGCCTCCTCACCGACGGGCACATGCTCATGGAGGGCGTTCCCGGGGTCGCGAAGACGACGCTCTCGAAGGCGTTCGCGTCAGTGTGCGAGCTCTCGTATAGCAGGATACAATTCACCCAAGACCTCCTGCCGTCGGACATCACGGGACATTTCTTCTACGACCAGAAGACCGGCAAGTTCGATGTCAGGAAGGGGCCGGTATTCGCCAGCCTGCTGCTGGCGGACGAGATCAACAGGGCCCCTCCGAAGACGCAGTCCGCGCTCTTGGAGGCCATGCAGGAGAGACAGGTGACGATAGAGGGCACGACCTTCCGGCTCCCCGACCCGTTCATGGTGATCGCCACGCTGAACCCGATCGAGACCGAGGGTGTCTATCCGCTCCCTGAGGCGCAGGTGGACAGGTTCATGATAAAGAGCCACATGGACTACCTGGGCGAGAAGGAGGAGGCCGAGATCCTCCGGAAGAAGAGCGGCGAGGTCGAGCAGCCGAACCCGATCCTGGCGAGGGACGCGATAGGCCTCATGAAGAAGGATGTCAGGCGAGTGTTCGTACACGATTCCGTCTTCGAGTACGTCAGGGACATCGCGCGGGCCACCAGAGCGGTCGACGATCTGGACCTGGGGCTGAGCCCCAGGGGAGCGATACACCTGCTCCAAATAGCCCAGGCGCGTGCGTACCTCCGGAAGAGTGGGTATGTGATACCCGATGATGTCAAGGGCGCGGCCCACAAGGTCATGGACCACAGGCTCATCCTATCGCCCGAGGCGGAGATGGAGGGACTGACAAGGGCGGGAGTGACGGATTCCGTCCTCAGCTCCGTGAACGTCCCGAAGGGCGAGTTCGACCGACACGCGAAGGAGAAAGAGTGAGAGGACTTGAGAGTCTCTCCCTTCGGGAGCCTTCTCCTGGTGTTCTGCATCGCGCTGGCGTTCGCCAGCGTGCTGTTCATGAACGTTTCGTGGGCGTTCGCCGCCGTGGCGATCGCGAGCGCGTTCACGTACGCCCGGCTTCGGTTCGTCGAGGAGCTGGAGGCCGCGGACCTGGAGGTCGGGCGCTCGGTGCTGGAGAAGATGGTCTTCGCCCAGGAGGCCGTCACCGTCAAGGTCGAGATCGTGAACAGGACCGAGACGAGCATGCGCGGCGTCGTCGAGGACCTTCTCCCCGAGGGTGCGGAGCTCGCGTCCGGGATGAACAGGTTCGCCGCGACGCTGAGGCCCCAGACCCTCGAGTCGTTCACATACTCGCTCAGGCTGGACAAGAGGGGGCCGCACCGGATAGGCGGGCTGAGGGTCGAGTGGACAGACTCGTTCGGCCTCTTCACGGAGGAGCAGCTGTTCGGCGAGACGACGCTCGTGAACGCACACACGAAGAAGCAGGGTTATTACTCCGCGAGAAAGCTCGGCGGAAGGGAGTATCTGGAATACCCTGGCCTCTCGAGGACGCCTGCGGCCGTAATCAGGCAGCAGGAGTTCAGCGGCATCCGGGAGTACGTCCCGGGCGACAGGGTCAGGGACATCTTCTGGAAAGCCCTGCCGAAGCTCGGCCGACCGATAACCAAGACCTACGTCAGGGAGGCCGCCCTTCGCACGATGATATTCCTCGACTGCACGCGCAGCATGCGGATAGCGAACAGAGGGGCCTCCAAGATGGACCATGCCGTCGACCTCTCGATGCAGCTCTCGAGCGTACTCATCAGCAGCTATCATCCGACGGGGCTAGCCATATTCGACGAGGTGAGCGTGCTCGACGAGACCCCTCCGGGGCTGGGCAAGCGCAAGTTCGAGGACATTGTCAAGGTCCTGAGGAACGCTCCGCCGTCGCTCCTGCTCGAGGAGGCGCCGACCGGACCGGCCTATACCCCGACGGCTGCTGGCCCGACGAAGAGGACGAGCGATGCCGCTCGCGACTCCGGGTTCCTCTCGGCCGTCGCCGAGCTCCGGGGAGGACGGCTAGGCCTCGGGATCGACGCCGCGATCAAGGGGCTCGTCACGCACGCGAAGGGCCAGCAGCAGCTGTTCGTGATGATATCCGACCTCGGCTCGTCAAGGGACGCCGTGCTCGCGACTGCGAGGCTCTGCCAGCACACGCGCAACAAGCTGCTCGTCATACACACGTACGGCGACTGGTACGACAGACCGTCGGAGACGCCAGACCCCGCGAGAATCGAGCGCATCTATAAGGGCCTATCGAGCCTCAGGGATGTCGAGGCCGAGCTCAGGGCGACGAAGGCGTCGTACATGCGTATCGGCCCCGCGGACTCCGCCGCAGGGATCGTCAGGGCCATCAGGAGGGGATTGGCATGATAGAGCTGAGTCGGGGGCGGAAGGTTGGCGTCGCCGTGGCCGCGACGGCCGTTCTCATGCTGTTCACTCATCTCGGGCCGGACACCCTGCTCGGCATGATCGTGGGGGCGGTGCTGATCCTGCTGGGCCTCGCGAGCTATTCGAGGCTGGCTAGCACACTCGGGATCATGATCGTCTCAATCTCCGCGGCCGCATCGCTCCCACAGAGGACCATGACCGATGCCGGGAACATCTTCAGCTTGACGGCCGGATTCCTCACGCCGCTCTGCGTTCTCGTGCTCCTCTCGCTCTCGGCCGAGAACGAGAAGAGCACGCTCGTCGGACGTAGGCCCGCGGCCTGGGCTCTTGCGTATTCCGCCGCCTGCATCCTGTCGGTGCCGGCGTCCACGCTCGTCCTCGGAATCATGGTCCCCTGGGTCTCGACCGCCATGTCGACACTCATGGAGATCGCGGTCGTCCTTCTCGTTGCGACCACAGGCATGACCGTGCTGTCCCTCCGGAGCCCGCGCCGAGCAGCGCCTGCGGAGACGAGGCCCGGGTCCGAACCGTAGGCCGGGACAACGTGCCAGGACGAGGCCAGGCACACCCGAGATGCGGAACATGTCCGTGGCCGTCAGGTTCATGGGCGCCCCTGGGGAGATCGCGGTTCCGTTCGCCGCCCCGCACAAGCGCACGACCCGAGGCGTCAGATCCATTGCGAACATGAACCTCTCCTCAGCCGTGTTGTTCGCCACGTCCTTGGCGACGACCTCGAGCGATGCGAATAGCGCGAGGTCCCGTAGGGTCCCCCCTGCGGCAGCAGGGGAGGCAGAGGATGGCACGGGTCGGAGCCGCACTCGAGGGCGACTGGACGCGGTTTCGGTTCTGAGTTGCTCACATTCGGATACTTACAAATCGTAGATAGCTGTTAGACGGAGCCGCTGGAGTCGCGTCAATGAGACTCAACATCGCGGGGAGATCGGTCAACATCTCGTCATCCAGGGCAATCGGCATTGGCCTCGTCGCGGTCGGAATCGTACTTATGGCCGTCGCATACAACGCCAATGCCGAGATCTCGAGCATAGGCGCGACGACCGACCCGA
The DNA here is from genome assembly GCA_037439985.1 of Methanobacteriota archaeon. Lineage (GTDB taxonomy): Archaea > Thermoplasmatota > Thermoplasmata > UBA10834 > UBA10834 > COMBO-56-21. The sequence goes on from JBBIUZ010000140.1 coordinate 3,758, forward strand.
CACTCCAGCACAGGGTCTCGATGCTCCAGGACGAGAGGAGCCTCGGGATTGTCGCGTCCGTTGGGTTCGTCTTCCTCGGGCTCTTCGCGATCGTGACCCTGGACGAACCATCATCGCCGAGGACCGTCTCCGAGGCGGAGATGATCGCCTCCGCGAGGATGGCAGGCGGAATGGCCGCGGGCTTCGCGCTCCTGGGGAATGCCTCGTATCTTCCACCGCGCCACGGGCTCACGAAGGAGAGGATCTTCATCCCTGCAGGGAGGAACGGCTCGACCCCTCCAATCGCCCTCTCGGATGACCTCGTCCTTTCGCCTGGCAAGGACGGCTCCGTTCCTGGCATCGTGCTCGAGCCCCTCGGCGTCGGGCTCCTTGACAGGATTCAGGAGGAGCTCGGGACCGACATCGGGAAGGCGGGCATC
>JBBIUZ010000141.1:0-4034 GCA_037439985.1 Methanobacteriota archaeon
GCCTGAGTCCCAGTAACGGGAGCAGGATGATAGCGAGCACGGGGCCGATGGCCACCCCCAGGGTGTCCATGGTCCTGTGGAAGCCGAACGCCTTCCCGTAGTGCTCCGGCTGGACCGAGTCCGCCAGAAGCGCGTCCCTCGGCGGCCCCCTCACGCCCCTTCCGGTCCAGGCCGACACCCTGAGGATGGCAAGCACGATGACGCTCTTCACAAAGGCTATGGATGGTAGGAGGACCCCCGTGGCGATATAGCCGAAGACCATCCAGGGCTTTCTTCGGCCCCACCTGTCGCTCAGATGGCCGGAGATCGGCTTAGCAGCGCTCGATAGCCCGTCTGATAGGCCTTCGATCGTGCCAAGGACGGCGGCGTTCGCGCCCAGCCCGCCCAGCGCGCTGCCGAAAGTGACAAAGAACGGAAGCACAGAAACGATGAGTTCGTGGCTCGCGTCGCTCAACAGGCTGATAATCCCGGTCGCTAGGACGTTCCTGTTCAACCAGGCTCTCTCGGGTCTTGGCTCCAACTGTGACACCCGTTGGCCATTGGTAGAGGCCATCAGCCCTGAGGGCGGTTGAAGGTGAGCCTCATCACCCGACCCTCCATTTGCGAGTCTCTACATAATCCTTCTAATCCTTCCCGAAGGACTCTGCAGACGGGGGATGTCCGAGCTGACTGGCAGAGGGCCCCAAGAACCGCGGCTCTCAGATACATCGAATCTCGTCTCGCTCATTGCACCTGGACGGGCGTCCAGGTGGCCTCGGGCTTCAGTCTCTCGGCGATGACGATGCGCGTGGCCTCCCGGACCGCCTCCTCGCTCGTGTGCTTGGCCTTCCAGCCGAGCTTGGCCATCTTCTTCACGTCGAGCAGGAACCTGGGCACATCGCCCTTCCAGCCGCTTTCGCCGCCGGTGTACCTGATCTTCGTGTCCTTCAGCTTCGCCTCCTCGACGATGATCTCAATGATCCTCTTGACGGTGACCTGATCGGGTGCGCCGAGGTTGAAGTAATTCAGCCGGTCCTTCGCGTGCCTGAACCCGAAAATCATGGCGTCGACGCACTCCTCGACCAGCAGGTAGGACTTCCTCTGCTTGCCGTCCCCGAGCACCTCGAGCGTCCTCCTGTCCCTGTTCAGCTTCTCGACCATGTCGAAGATGATGCCATGCGTGCTCCTGTGGCCGACGATGTTCGCAAACCTGTAGATCCAGCTCTTGATGCCGTACAGCTCAGAGTACGCGGAGACGAGCCCCTCGCACGCCAGCTTCGAGGCCCCGTAGAGCGAGATTGGGAGGCACGGACCGGCGTCCTCGAACGTCGGAACGACTCTCGCCCTCCCGTAGACCGTGGATGTGGACGAGAACACGAAGCTCTTGATATCGCATCTCCGGGCGGCCTCGAGCGCGTTGTACGTCGCGAGCGTGTTCTGCTCGAGGTCGACCCTCGTCGAGGCGGTGCCCTTCCTGATGTCCGGGTTGGCGGCTATGTGCCACACGGACTCGTGGTCCTTCATAGAGTCGAGGAGCGTGTCGAAGTCCAGCAGGTCAGCCTTGACGAACTTGAAGTACGGCTCGCCGAAGTGCGGTGAGACGAACTCCTCCCTGCCGGTGCTCAGGTTGTCGTAGACCGTCACGGCGTTCCTGCTCGCCAGCCGGTCGACCACGAAGCTGCCTATGAACCCCGCCCCGCCTGTGACGAAGTACTTCATGACTCTCCTGTCTTCCGCATCGCCCGAAAGTGGTTTTCAGGCTCATCGGATGACGTGCCTATTAAGGTTCCCGGGGCGGTCGTCCGGCCGTCCGCCGGATCCTTACTGGTCCTAGACCCCTTTGAGCGTGCCCGCGAAGACCTGCCACGCGAGCGCGGACTTCGCAACGAGGCTCAGGATCACGTACACCCTCTCGCCGAACAGGTAGTCCTTCCACCGTCCCTTGGCCCTGTACTGGAGGGCCATGTTGACGGCGAAGATGTTGAAGAATATCGCCAGCGAGAAGAACACGAAGTACAGGAAGGTCGGGACGCTCCCCGGCGAGGGCAGCAGCGCGCCGAAGAAGTATATCCCCAGCACGACCCACGGGATCAGCCCGGCGAAGCACCCGAATATGAACGCCGTCCAGTCGGTCCTCTCCGTGGTCTGGTTGTGGAGCTCCATCATCAGCCCGAACAGGATCATGGTCGCGTTCAGGGCGAATATCAGTATTAGGCTCGCTAGCTCGTATATCCCGCACAGCATCGCGATGACCACGATCATGATGGATGAGCTGAAAGCGTACTCGTACCATCTCGCCATGTTCATGCCCTTCTTCAGGTTCCTCACATACCACTTGAACCCGAAAGTCGACACCGAGAAGTGCGCCACGGCGGATATGAACAGGAAGAGCGCGATCATCGGCGCGAGCGGCAGATGGGCTATCGTGTCCGTGACGGGCACGAGCGCCTTTGACGCCGAGTTGTACCTCAGGAAGGTCGTCGTGACCGGAAGGGAGTACGAGTTGCTCAGGAGCAGTATCAGTCCCGCCTGTATCAGGTGAAGCACTCCCATAGCTCCGTTGAACCTGCGCAGCCCCACGAACTTGGCCTCTTCCGTCTTCTCCATGTCCCTTCTCCCCATTTCCTCGATGTTGTGTGAGTGTGGCCGCCCTGCCACGGCCGAGCGATCCCACATGCGCGCCCACGGAGAACCCCCCGGTTCTCCGGCGCTCCCCGTTTGGCGATACGCATATTTGTCCATTCTCCCGAGCTACCGCGGGACTCGGCACGCACGGGTTTGGTCGGACGTCTGCGGGCGGAGAGTGGAGACCTTGCACACCTGAACCCCCCCGCATCGAAGCCGGCTTGAGCAGAGCCAGGCACGACCAAGGGAGCCGGAAGCGCGGGAAGATAGCTTCTTGTATCAGCAATCCACATGCCCCGTTCGTGTCGAGCCTTTTGGGGAGCGCAATCGCGATGGCCAGGAGAAAGGGCATCATTGGAATGGGCGGCCCGAAACTATGGAGCGCTGCAGGGTACGCCCTCGCACCTTTCGTCATCTCGCGTTTTGCGAAGGAAGCTAGGGACGTAAGGGGCATCGAGAGATCGCTCGATTTCGCTCTGTCCCACGAGTTCATCGGTGCCTTGATCGCCCCTATGCAGGTCCGGGAGGAGATTCAGGAGCTTCTGAGGCTGGTCGACTCGCTCAAGCCGCGCACGGTGCTGGAGATTGGCACTGCAAACGGCGGCACGCTGTTTCTCTTCACAAGATTCGCGGCAAGTGACGCTGAACTCATGAGCATCGACCTTCCCTGGGGAAGATTCGGCGGGGGATACTCGGCATGGAGGTCGGACCTCTACGTGAATCGGTCATTCGCTCTGGGCGAGCAGAGGATAAGGCTCATCAGGAAGGACTCGCACAGCACAGAGTCGCTCAGCGAGGTCCGGACCATGCTGGACGGCCGTTCTGTCGATTTTCTGTTCATTGACGGCGATCACTCGTACGAAGGCGTGCGCCGAGACTTTGAGATGTACTCGCCGCTCGTGCGCGAGGGCGGGATGATCGCCTTCCATGATATCTGTCCTGGGCCCCAGCGACTCGTCGGGGGAGTCCCCCGGTTCTGGTCTGAGATTCGCGAGGGAAGGGACATCAAGGAATTGGTCAAGGATCCCAAGCAGGGCGGTTATGGGATCGGAGTCATCTTTGTCTCTTCCCGGGCAAACGGACATGTACTTCACGGTCGATTCATGCCCAAGCCATGAGGGCCATCCCGGGGAGCGATTGGGATGCTGGGAACGAATTCAACGGCGCGGGCGGCGGACTCTTCAAGTCGACCGATGGCGGCGGCACATGGCATCCACTGACGAACGGACTACCGAAAGATTTGTCGCAGATCTACGTGGCGATCGCGCCCAGCGATTCCCGCCGTCTCTATGCCACGCTGGCCACCGCTTCGGGAAAGTTGAACGTCTATCGCAGCGACGATGCGGGCGAATCGTGGACGCGCATCACCGACGACCCGCGTCCCTCGGGACGGATCGGTGGCGGCGATCTGCCGATCCCCCGCGTCGATC
>JBBIUZ010000142.1:0-4004 GCA_037439985.1 Methanobacteriota archaeon
CGTATCCAGGCGCACGGACATGACGCTGAGAGAGGCGAGCCTGAAGTTCGGCCAGCATAACGCGATGCTCGGAGCGGACTCAAGGAGGTGGATTACTCAACACAGTTTAGGGGGAGCAAAAGCTTAAGGGCGCGTGAGCCGTCTATCTTTTCCTCCGGTGAGTTCTGATGAAAGCAGTCATTCTGGCCGCCGGCGAGGGCATGAGGCTCAGGCCCCTGACCGTCTCCGAGCCGAAGGTCATGATCCCCGTCGCGAACCGCCCCGTCCTGGCGTATGTCGTCGACGCGCTCGTGAAGAACGATGTGAACGAGATCATCATGGTCGTCGGCTACGGGAAAGAACGAATCATGTCGCACTTCGAGGACGGCAGGAAGTTTGGGGCGAGGATAGAGTATGTCGTCCAAGAGAAGCAGCTGGGGAACGGTCACGCGCTGTTCTGCGCGAAGGACCGCCTCTCTGGGGAATTCATGGTCCTTTCGGGCGACAACATAGTCGACTGGCGAGCGATCGGGGACCTGCTCGGTGCCGGCTCGTGCCCGAGCGCGCTCGTCGTGGAGAGCGACAACCCCTCCAAGTACGGCGTCGTGACCCTGGAGAAGGGCGCGATCAAGGCGGTCTATGAGAAGCCCCAGGAGATGATATCGAACATCATACTGACGGGGATGTACTGCCTGAACGACAGGATATTCCCGTTCATAGAGCAGTGCATCTCGTCCGGCGAGTACGGCCTCAGCAACGCCATCCGGGAGAGCCTGGGCGCGCGCGCGCTGAGCCCAGTGTTCTCCGACGGGCTCTGGATAGACGCGGTGTACCCGTGGGACCTCTTGGAGCTCAACGCGGCCGCGCTGGAGAACCTCGCCGTTGGCACGTCCGGCAAGATCGAGCCCCAGGTGATGCTCTCGGGACCGGTCGGGATAGGCGAGGAGACGGTCATCCGGGCAGGGACGACGATCTACGGTCCCGTTCTGATAGGCGATGGGTGCGAGATCGGCCCCAACGTGACCATATTCCCGAGCACGAGCATCGGGAACAGCGTGACGGTCGAGCCGTACACTATGGTCAAGAACAGCATCCTCATGAGCAACTGCAGCATCGGCCCTCACTCGTACCTGTCTCACTGCGTTCTCGGCTACGGCGTGAAGGCCCAGAGCCACCTGATAGCCCCCGGCTCGGAGGCGTACGTGAACATCGCAGACGAATTCTTCAAGGTCCCGCACATAGGTTCGATCCTGGGCGAGGACAGCACGTTCGGGACGGGCGTGGGGATCGAGCCGGGGACGATCATAGGCGCCGGATGCAAGATATCCAGCGGCGCGAAGATAACGAGGAACCTTCCGAACAGGTCGCTTGTGACATAGGGTGTTTGTCGAATGTGCGGAATAGTGGGTTATGCAGGGCGGGGAAACGCGCAGCCCATACTTCTCGACTGCCTTAAGAGGCTCGAGTACCGCGGATACGATTCCGCGGGGATCGCCGTGGTCGGAAACGGCCTCCAGCTGTTCAAGTCCAAGGGCGAGATCGCTGTCCTCGAGGCCAAGATGCCCCCGATGGAGGGTGCGGTCGGGATCGCGCACACCAGGTGGGCGACCCAGGGGAAGCCGCCCACGGAGAACGCCCACCCGTTCTCGGACTGCACGGGCAGGCTGGCGATCGTCCACAACGGCATCATAAGCAACTTCATGGATGTGCGCGAGTCGCTCATCAAGGCCGGGCACAAGTTCAGCTCCGAGACGGACACGGAGGTGTTCGCGCACCTGGTGGAGTCGGAGCTCAAGCACGACCTGGTAGACGCGGTCTCCAAGGCCCTCGAGCGCATCGAGGGCACGTACGCCTTCGCCGTCGTCAGCGAGGGCAGGGACGAGATCGTCGCGGCCAGGCGCGAGAGCCCGCTCGTGGTCGGGCTGGGCGACGGCGAGAACTTCCTCGCGAGCGATGTGACGGCCCTCCTGAAGTACACCAACAAAATGGTCTACATCCAGGACGGCGAGGTCGTCCGGATCTCCAAGGATTCGGTCACCGTCAGGAACGAGAAGGGCGAGACCGTCTCGCGCGAGCCTCAGAATATAACATGGAGCCTTGAGGACGCCGAGAAGGGAGGGTACCCGCACTTCATGCTCAAGGAGATCTTCGAGCAGCCCGGGGCCATACACGACTCCCTGCTAGGCAGGGTGGAGTCCGTCGATTCGGAGCCTTTCTTCGCCAGGAACGACTTCTCAAGCGTGAAGATCGTGGCCTGCGGGACGAGCTACTACGCAGGCCTGGTCGGGAAGTACATCATCGAGGAGCTCGCGAAGATACCCACGACCGTCCAGATATCGTCAGAGTACAGGTACTCCTCCGCGCCCCGCGAGAACCCGCTCGTGGTGCTCATCACCCAGAGCGGGGAGACCGCGGACACGCTGGGAGCGGCCCGCGAGGCCAGGAAACGCGGGAACAGGACGGTGGCAATCGCGAACGTCGTCGGGTCGGCGATCACGCGCGAGGTCGACCATGTCATGTACACAAGGGCCGGGCCGGAGATCGGGGTCGCCGCGACGAAGACCTTCGTCACGCAGCTCGTCGCGCTGTACCTGCTCGCGATGGACCTGGGGTTCCAGAACAGGTCGCTCACGGCCCAGGCGAGGCGCTCGATGACAGGGTCGCTCAGGGACCTCCCGAGGGCCGTCCAGGGCGTCCTCAACCAGGCGGATGGCATTGAGGCGCTGGCTGGCAAGTACGCCGGAGCGGAGGACATGTTCTTCATCGGCAGGAGCATCAACTACCCCATCGCGCTCGAGGGCGCGCTGAAGACTAAGGAGATCGCCTACATCCACGGCGAGGGGTTCCCCGCGGGCGAGCTGAAGCACGGTCCGTTGGCGTTGCTGTCGAAGGAGTCCCCCGTGGTGGCAATCGCCGTCAAGGACCACACCTATGAGAAGATGCTCGGGAACATCAGCGAGGTCTCGGCGAGAGGCAGCCCGGTCATCGCCGTCGGCTGCGAGGGGGACACCGAGCTGGCGAAGTACGTGGACGACGCGATCTGGGTCAGGGACATCCCGCCAGTGTTCTCCCCAGTGCCCGTGATAGTCGCTCTGCAGCTCTGGGCCTACTACCTCGCGAAGGCGAGAGGGTGCCCGATAGACAAGCCGAAGAACATCGCGAAGACAGTGACCGTCGAGTGAGCCGCTTCAGGCGAGCCTCTCCGGGCAGACTTCCCGTCTGGAGCAGGAGACGCACTTGCCCGGGCGTTCGTGGTTCCTGTGGCACTCCTCCGTCTCCAAGAGCCTTCTCATCTCCGCCAGCTTCTCGAGGACCAGGGCCTTCAGGTCCTCGTTGTACTCTATCTCGTGATCGTGCTCGGGGTACTTCAGGAGGCCGTACGGGGGCGCGTTGCCCGTGACATCTTCGATGAGCATGCAGTACGCTGCCACCTGAATTATGTGGGAGAAGAGAGGCCCCCGGGGGGTCCTGCCCTTCTTCTCCTCCACGGGTATCAGACCTGCCTCCAGCTTGATCACGTAGTCCGGGCGTCCGGACAGGCCGTACCTCTCGGACTTGAAGACCTTCGAGTCGTCGATGTCAATGTACTCGATCTCGCCCCTGACCCTGTACTCCTTCCTCAGCGCCTCGATTATCTCCGTCGACCTCATGGTCCTGTAGAGGAAGTACGAAGCGCCCACCAGCCAGACGAGAGCCATCACCTCGACGGCCTCCAGAAGCAATCGTTCGCCGGCGGCCCGCGCTACTTCATCGCCGAAGAGAAGGAAGTCAATCACCAGATGGAAGCCCGCGCCGCGCTGGGCTTCGATGCGGGCCGGGAACTATTACGAGAGCGTCGGGAAGGTCGCGCTCGCATCCGTGTATACCTACATAGATAGCTTAACACATTTGCCTACATATGTCACAAGGCAACGGGGTTGCAGTGTGCGCCTTACGCCGCGATCTTGCCGGTCCAGGCCCCGGCTGGCAGCCGCGCTGCGGCTCAGATCAGGGCGCCAGTGAGCCACGTTCAGTGCGCCGCCACT
>JBBIUZ010000143.1:0-3882 GCA_037439985.1 Methanobacteriota archaeon
GTGACCCGAGGGCCGCAGGTGCGGCCCCCCAAACATCTTACCCAACCCTTTGTCTGTTCCCCACCGATGTTGGTGCCAAGCGCGGAGGAAGTGGAGACCCGCACCTGACCTCCCACAGAGACGCGACCTCAAGCCAATGTGCCGCAACCTTGTGGGTGGTCTTCCTCGCGAAACCGCTGAAATACTCTTGCAGGAGAACACCGCTCCGAGACTGGAAAAGCATGGGTATCTGGAACCTAGGCACCGAAGACAAGATGCGCAAACTCAAAGAAATGATCAAGGAGCTCCACGAAGGCGCGCAGCCGGAGCACCTCCCAAATACGGCGTCCAAGACCACTGCATCACCGAAATTAAGAAGGCGACCGATGATACGTCGAACGCCAACTGCGTGGCAGCATAGGTTCAGCGCGTCTGTGACCCTCAGGGGCGCCTCGTGATAGCGTCAGTGGGTGGTTGCGCTCGTTGGGCTTTGAGAGTCCACCGTCGTCGGCAGGCGAGACTTCAAAGAAATGCGAGAGATTCGCATCTTCAGCAATGGGGAGCTTGACCTTGGCAGAACAGAATCGGTCACACGCATGGCACACGCTGACTCCTTATGAGGTGGCCTCCCACCTACATGTCAATACTGTGAGCGGTCTCACTCAAGCAGAAGCGGAAGCACGCCTGGCGGAACATGGTCCGAATCTCCTCAGGAAGGAGAAGGAGGAGCCATTCTGGGAAGAGCTCATCGAGGAGGCAAGTGAGCCGATGATAATCCTCCTGTTCGTCACCGGTATCTTCTATGGCATCTTCGGGGGGCTGGAGGATGCGCTCGTGATCGCCGCAGTTATCGTCACGCTGCTCGGCGTCGAGGTCGTCAATGAGTATCGTGCTGGAAAAGCGATAGCATCTCTGCAAAGGCTTGCTGAGCCGGTAGCAGTCGTCTGCCGCGATTCCGGCAGAGTCCGGGAGGTCACAACAGATCATGTGGTTCCTGGTGACATCATGATCATACAAGTGGGCAGACGCATCCCAGCCGATGCTCGGTTAATCGAGGCTCATGGTCTAGCTGCTGATGAGTCGCTTCTCACGGGAGAGTCTGGCCCTGTGGAAAAATCGTCAGATGTTGTCCTGCCATCGAGTACGCCTCTTGCCGAACGGGCAAACATTGTCTTTGCGGGCACAACTGCACTCAGGGGGCGGGGAGTCGGGCTTGTGGTCGCGACTGGAGCACAGACTGAGCTGGGTAGAATCGGGAAGCTGGCCAGTGAGGTAAAACCACCGCCCACCCTCCTTCAGCGCACCATGAACGAACTCACTCGATGGATGGTCTTGTTAGCCGTGGGGTTCAGCGCCGTCGTTCCGCTGCTCGGATGGTTGCTGGTCCATGAACCGCCGCAGCAGATGCTTCTGACAGGTCTTTCCTTAGCCTTCGCGACGATACCTGAGGAGTTGCCGATAATCATAACGATGGTTCTAGCCCTTGGTGACTATCGCCTTTCCAGGCAGCGGGTGATCATAAGACGCCTGCAGGCCGTCGAGACCATCGGAGCCGTCACCGTCATCGCATCTGACAAGACAGGAACTCTTACAAGTGACAGGATGAAACTCGACCGCATCTTCCCAGACTACTCAGCGAAGCTCGTGTTGGAGATCGGCGTGCTCTGCAGTGATGCCCCCATGGTGAAGGGAGAGAATCCCACCGGAGATCCGCTCGATGTGTCTCTGCTAGAAGCTGCGGCCAAGGATGGAATGGACATCGCATCAGTGCGCAGTGCTTCTCCTCTCGGATTCGAGTACACCTTTGACAACGAAAGGAGAATGATGTCGACCGTCCATGAGCGCACCTCTGGCATGTGGGTTGGCGCGAAGGGCGCGCCAGAGGAGATACTCTCCAGATGCGGGTTCGAACTCGGCGCGCATCACATCAAGAGGGAGTTGACTGAGGCCGGGAAAGAGGCAATCCGCTCAGCACAGCATCAGATGGCAGCCGACGGGCTTCGAGTTGTCGCTTTTGCAGAGAAGATGATTGCGCATGGAGGCTCCGTCTCGCGGGAGGCTGCTGAACAGGACCTCGTCTTCGTAGGACTGGCTGGATTCGTCGACCCTGCGAGACCGGGGGTTAGAGAGGCGATAGCTGCCTCCCGTGCTGCCGGTGTCCGGACAGTGATGGTTACTGGCGATCACTCTCTTACGGCGGCCGCCGTGGCAAGACAAATCGAGCTGGATGAGAAGGGGAAGCCCGATGTGCTGACAGGTCCGGAGATGGACGTGCTATCGGATGAAGAACTCGAGAATGCGGTCGGGCGGACAAGCGTGTTCGCCCGGATGACGCCTGACAACAAGCTACGCCTGGTCAGGGCTTTCCGTGCAGACGGGGAGGTTGTGGCTGTAACCGGTGACGGGATCAACGACGCGCCAGCCCTTGCCGCTTCTGACATTGGGATTGCAATGGGGATGAGGGGCACAGATGTGGCTCGCGAAACCGCGGATATCGTCCTTTCAGATGACGACTATGGCACCATTGTGAAGTCAGTTGCGGAGGGCAGAACGCTGTTCTCGAACCTCACAAAGGGGATCCGTTACTATCTAGCCTGCAAGGTCGCCCTGGTCTCGGTCACGTTGCTGCCTGTGCTTCTCCTCGTGCCGATTCCATTCGCCCCCATACAGATAATCCTCATGGAGCTCTTCATGGACCTGGCTGCTGGCGCGGCCTTCGTCGCTGAGCCGGCTGAACCTGATTCGATGAAGAAGAAACCCAGGGATCCGCAGGCGAAGTTCCTCGATCGCGCAATGGCCGTGAGCATCTTCACCGGGGCAGCCGGATTGTTCCTCGCAGTGGCAGTGGCCTACATTGTCACATGGAACAGCGGGCACGATCTTGTGAAAGCCCAGACAGTGGCCTTTGTCACATGGCTGCTGGGCCACGTGCTTCTTGCCCTGAACATGCGCTCCGAGAGCGAGCCCCTCTTGAGGCTGAGACTCCCGTCAAACAAACTCATGATAGCCTGGATGCTCGTGGCGTTTGCCTTCGTGCTAGCTCTCATGTCAGTGCCGGGAGTTCAGGTCGCCCTGAAAGCCACTTCACTGAGCTTGAGTGACTGGCTCATCCTGATTCTGCTCGCGATTGCCGGGAGCTTCTGGATGGAAGCTCGAAAATGGCTCTTCCCCAAGGCCATCCAAATGGCTCTTGATTCGTCATGCTGAGCGTTGAACACCGTGCTGTGGAGCGATTTCCGATTCGAGCCGGTCATATGTTGCCCTTTGCAGACTGACCTTCGCAGCTAACGAGGGGGCGTTCTTGTCACGGAGCCGAGTCTGCGCTTGGTCTCACTGACTCTCTTGCGCCATGGGCATGCAACGAACAGGTCTATGACGCCTTCATTGGATGTCTCCACCAAAATCATCGATAGTCCGTTGGACCACGGCGGTCATGCGTGGAGAACCGGCTTCCGGGACCGCGCTGGCCTTCTCCGCGGCTGGCTCTTTGCCGCCTTTGATGCCCTCCTTCGCCAGCCTCTTCACCATCCGCTTCATGCTCTTCTCGCGCCTGATGCCCGCAAGAAGATACCCTTCATCTGCGGTCCTGTCGGTCGTGAGTATAACGACCCTCCCGGGCGCATCCCTGCCGGTCCTGCCCTTCCTCTGGATCAGGCGAACATCGCTCGCGACGGGCTCGTAGAACACGACCAGATCCACTTGCGGGACATCGAGCCCTTCCTCGGCGATACTGGTCGCGCAGAGCACCTGGAACTCGGCCGAAGCAAAGCGGTCAAGGGCCTCGCGCTGCTGTCTCTGGGTCATGCCCTTTCGGCCTTCTCTCGTGCCCTGGCCCGTGAAGCGCTCTACCCGGACCCCCTTCGAGCGTATCAGCGCCTCGAGGAACTCCACCGTGTCTCTCAG
>JBBIUZ010000144.1:0-3879 GCA_037439985.1 Methanobacteriota archaeon
TCATGATCTCCGCGAAGTAGAGCTTCGCGAGCTCCACGGACTTCTCGTTTCCGTACTCGTCCGCGAAGAAGTCACCGTGCGCGATGTGCGAGCCGAAGAAGTCGCACGGGAACAGTATCTTATCCTCTTCCAGGTACGTGAAGATCGTCTCCGGCCAGTGCAGCCAGGGCGCATCGACGAACGAGAGCGTCTTGCCGCCGAGGTCTATCTTCGTGGTCTCGTCGACGACCATTATCCTTTCAGGCTCGACCCCGAAGTACATCATCGCAGCGTCCCTCCCCTTCGCGCCCGCCACGAGCTTCGCCCTGGGCGCGATGTCGAGCATGTGCTTGACTGCATGCGCATGGTCCGGCTCGGCATGGTTCATGACGACGTAGTCTATCTTGGACGGGTCGACATGCACGGACACCTTCTCGACGAGCTCCTCGGTGAAGCCAGGGTTGACGGTGTCTATCAGCGCCACCTTGTTCGAGCCGACCACGAGGTACGCGTTGTAGCTCGTCCCGTGAGGGAGAGGTATCAGCGCGTCGAACATCCGGCGGTTGTCATGCTTCACACCCACCCAGAACACTCCGGGCGCGACGGTAGACGTGCCTTTTGGAAGGGCCATTTTCCCACTCTCGCGATGTTGGAGCAGTTCTCATCTATTGAACTTGTTGGCGAATCGGTCCAGTTCGCAATCCCCATGCGAGGCTCGACCCTTGGGAGCAGACCAAAGATTCTATGAATCAGCCGCGCATTGAAGGGGCACCCGATAGAAGGTGGCCGGACCATGGACTTGAAGTCGAAGATACGGAGGATTCCAGAGTTCAAGGGAGTCGTTTTCTGGGACATCACGCCTCTGCTGAAGGATAAGCAGGCGTTCAGGGAGTGCATCACGGGCATCGCGGACCACTTCAGGGACAGGGAGATAGACGCTGTGGTCTCGAACGAGGCGAGGGGCTTCATCATAGGCGCGGCCGTGGCCCACGAGCTTGGCGTGGGGTTCGTCCCGGTCAGGAAGAAGGGGAAGCTCCCGCCGAGGGTCGCGGCCCTGAGCTACAACAAGGAATACGAGCCCGACGTGATCGAGATACGGGAGGATGGCATCAAACGCGGAGACAAGATACTCCTCGTGGACGATCTCCTGGCCACGGGGGGAACGATCAAAGCCAACGCGGACCTGGTCGAGACGCTCGGGGGGAAGGTCGTCGGGATGGGCTTCCTGGTCGAGCTCGAGTACCTTCACCCGCGCGAGTTCCTCGGGGGAAGGTACGAGGTCTTCTCGCTCATCCAGTGCATGACCACTCAGGACCTCACCTGAGCCTGCCGGCTCGGACGCTCGCGCCGCGCTCAGTCGCTCGTACTCGGTCCCGAAGCCAGTGGACGAGGTTTTAAGACCCCATCCACGATTGCTACAGATGGTAACGTGGCACTCGAACTCCTGAAGGCGTCGCTCGCAGAATCCCCGATAGTAGAGCGCGGGGACTACAGGTACGTCGTCGCTCCAATAACCGATGGCATCCCGAGCGTCGATCCAAGGATCGTCGCCGAGGTGGCGGATGCGATGCTGGAGATCGGCAACTTCGATTGCGACCTCATCGTTACGATCGAGGCGCTCGGCATCCCCATCGCGACCGCTCTATCGCTTAGGACCGGCAAGCCGTACAACATCGTGCGGAAGCGGATGTACGGTCTGCCCGGCGAGATGAACCTGTCCCAGGTCACGGGCTACTCGAAGAACCAGCTTTTCGTGAACGGGATGAAGCCCGGGATGAGAGTGACCATCGTCGACGATGTGCTGAGCACAGGCGGGACGCTCTGGGCGCTCGCCGCGTGCCTGGCCGAGATGCAGGTCAAGGTCGTCGACATACTCGTGGCGGTGGAGAAGACCGACAAGAAGGCGGAGATTGAGAGGAAGATAGGCGTCCCCATCAAGACCCTGGTCAGGATTGATATCTCGGAAGGGAAAGTCAGAATCCTCTGAGCGGACGTGCATGAAATCGGGGAGGTCACGAACCAGAATCGATGATCTTCATCTTAGAAAAGGGCATCCTGCGTGCCCGTTCATCAAGCCTGATTGTAACACTCTTGCGGTAGTGCAGGGGAGCCCTTGGACTCCACGATGCAGGAGCCAGGCCTTCTGTTCGCGGTTCTCGTCGCGGCCGGGACGGGAACGCTCGTAGGGTTCGGCGCGGGACTCGTTCCTGGGCTCCACATGAACAACATCGCAGCGGCCGTCACGGCCTACACCGGCGGGGCGCTCGCGCTCTTCTCGGCCGTCGGGGCGCTCCTGCAGATGCCATGCGAGGTGTTGATGGCGTCGTGCTTCATCTCGTCAGGCCTCATCGCGCATATGTTCGCGCAGGCCGTCACATCCTCGTATGTCGGCATACCATCGAGCGACGTCGTGTCGGTGCTGCCTGCTCACCGTCTTGCGAAGGCCGGCTTCGGGAGGGTGGCGGTCACGGCCTCTGCAGACGGGGCGATGGCGGGAGTCCTTCTGTCCGTGGTCCTGCTCGCTCCAGTGTCCATGCTCATGGGCGACCCCGGCGGGCTCTACGCCGTGATCAGGAAGGCCATGCTGGGGCTCGTGCTCCTGTTCTCCGGCGTCCTGCTCGCGTCCGAAGGCCTGCACGGCGGCCGGCCAGGGATCTATGTCGCAGACAGGCTGATGCACTTTCTCGAGGCCCTCGACATCTTCCTGGCGGCAGGCGTCATCGGGACGATGGTCCTGAGGACGAACTACTTCGCATGTCCAATCCCAGACCTGCCCTGGATGCCCGGCAACTACGTGCCCGAGTCCTCGCTGCTCCTTCCGATGTTCGCGGGGCTGTTCGGAATACCCGGTCTTGTCCTGAGCCTCGGCTCGCGTCCCGTCTCGGAGAACAAGGGGCTCAAGGTCATGGTCCACCATCATCCCACCAAACGCGATATCCTCGTCTCGCTCCTCGGGGGGATCATCGTCGGGTGGATGCCAGGGATGACATCGGGCTCGGCCGTCGCCCTCTGCTCTCCCCGCACCGGCGAGTCTGGGCGCGGCCGGGACATGAGCGGCGCCGTCAGGTTCATCTGGCTCTACTCGGCGATATCTTCCTCCGGCGCCGTGTTCGCGGTCGGGGCGCTCTTCACGATCATGAGGGCCCGGAGCGGATCGATGGACGCTGTCCTGTTCTTCCTCGGAAATGAGAAGGTCGCTGCTGGCTGGTCTGCGAACGCCGTGTCGATCCTATCCATCATACTGTCCATGCTGGTCGCCGCCGCGATCTCGCGCATCGTCCTCACGAAGCTCAACTCTGGCCACGCGAAGATGCACGCCATGCTGTGCTCAAGATCGCTGGCCCTCGGCTCGCTCGCGTTCGTCGTATGCCTGTCGCTCGTCCTCACGGGCACGCGCGGGGCACTGCTCCTGGCAACGGCAGCGACCCTGGGATTCATCCCGCCGCTCGTCAGGGTCCGCCGCATACAGCTGATGGGCAGCCTCCTGGTGCCTATCGTGCTCGCGTTCGTGTCCTGACACGTCGCGGTTGGCGAGCCATGTACGCCGAGGTGGCGCAGTCGACCAACTTGTCGAGGAACCTGGGCCGTCCTCAAAGACACTGCCAGTGGAGTATCGAGGAGTAGATGTTATCAGAGGAAGGGGTTACGCCTTTCTCCCCCCGAATTTGCAGTACCCGGTCGTGCGCTCTTCCTCAGGGGCTGTTGGGGCACCGAAGGACAAAACTGAGCGCTGTTCTTTTTGGGCATCCTGCCCAAGGCGCTCCCTTCCTCTTCTGTTGTTGCACTGACCCTAGGTTATTTTAGGGACAGCTGAGGCACGCTAGGTGGGATTGAGAAGCATTCTCTCCCCCCCTCGAATGCCTCACCACATTTTCGCCTCTATCCTATATAGTTTCTTCG
>JBBIUZ010000145.1:0-3848 GCA_037439985.1 Methanobacteriota archaeon
CCCTTCCTCTTGGCCAGCTTGAACGCATAGTCCATGACCCTCTCCGCCCCGTGCCTCGTGATGACCCCGATCTGGAAGGCGAGCTCCTCCTCGTCCTTGAGGTCGACCCCGACATCGAACTTGGCCTCGTATGCCCGCCTTATCATCTCGAGGCTCGTGTCCGACCGCCCCTTCTTCACGCGGGCGCCCATACCGACGTAGAAGTCCTCGGTGTTCTCCCTGACGAAGTGCAGGCCTATCTTTCTACCGCAGCCGAGCGGACATGGCACGCCCTCGAACAGTCTGATTGGCCTCAGGTTGACGTACTGGTCGAAATGGAATCTCAGCCTCAGCAACACGCCCTTCTCGAGGATGCCGGGCCTGACCCTCGGATCCCCCATGGCGCCGAGGAGGATCGCGTCCTTCCTGGACAGCCTCTGGAGGCTCTCCTCCGACAGTACCTCCCCGGTCCTGAGATAGTGGCCTGCGCCAAGGGGAAACTCCTCGAACTCCAGCGAGAGGTTGTCGGACTCCGCCACCACGTCCAGAACCCTCCTTGCCTCCTTGATCACCTCGGGCCCGATGCCGTCTCCAGGGATCACGCCTACTTTCTGCAACCCAACATCTCCTTCGTGTACTGCACGAGCCCGCCCTTCTCCATGAGCATTGTGATGAACGGTGGATATGCGGAGAACTCGGCACTCTTGTCTTGCGTCTCGTTGCTGACCATCCCGCACGAGAGGTCCACCTTGATGATGTCAGCATCGGATGCCGGAAGCCTCGCTTCTATCACCGGAAGGCCGATGTTGATGGCGTTCCTGAAGAATATTCTGGCAAACGACTCGGCTACGACGCAGGATATTCCCGCTCCAATGAGCGCCCTAGGAGCATGCTCCCTGCTCGAGCCACACCCGAAATTCCTGCCCGCCACGATGATGTCTCCCGGCCGTGCATTCTTGGCGAAGTCAGGCCTCGAATTCTCGAACGCGTGTTCTGCCAGCTCAGAGCTGTCCATCGTTACCAGGTACCGGGCGGGTATGATCTGGTCTGTGTCCACGTTGTCCCCGAACAGCCATGCCCTGCCTCTCAGGCCTATCTTCATCCAATCACCTCGGTCGGGTCCACTATCCTTCCCTTCACCGCGCTCGCAGCCACGACGGCCGGGCTGGCAAGGTAAACCTCGGACTCCTTCGCCCCCATTCGGCCTACGAAGTTACGGTTCGTGCTACTGACGCACCTCTCTCCTGGCGCGAGGACGCCCATGTGCCCGCCCAGGCACGCACCGCAAGTGGGTCCTGACACAAACGCTCCGGCATCGGAGAATACCTTCGTCAGGCCCTCTTCGACAGCCAGGTCGAACACCTCCTTACTCGCTGGGACGACTATCATTCGCATGCCGGGTTTGATCTTCCTGCCCCTCAGAATCCTCGCTGCAATCCTGAGGTCTTCAATCCTGCCATTTGTGCAGGAGCCCAGATACGCCTGGTCAATGTCCACACCGACCTCGCTGGCAGGTGCGACATTGCTAGGAAGGAACGGCTTCGCCACCATCGGGACCATCTCGGGTCCGTCATATTCTCTCGAGTCCACATAGACAGCGTCAGCGTCAGGCAGCACATGCCTGTAGCTGCCGCGGACCCTCGAGCCAAGGTAGGCATCGACCTTCCTGTCAGGAGGTATGATGCACGCTTTGGCCCCAGCCTCGACGCCCATGTTGGATATGGAGATGCGGTCCGAGATTGGCAGCGAGCTAATCGAGCTTCCTCCGACCTCCATCGAGGCATATCTGGCGCCTTCGACGCCTATATCGCCTATGAGCGTGAGCACGATGTCCTTGCCGGAGACCCATCTGCCGAGTCTGCCTGAGACAGTGAACCTCATCGATCCTGGGACCCTGAACCAGAGCATCCCCCTCGCGAACACCGTGGCGGCTTCCGTGCTGCCTATACCTGTGGCGAAGGCGCCGAGCGCGCCGTACGAGCATGTGTGCGAGTCAGCTCCGACGATCAGCCTACCTGGGGCCACAAACCCCTGCTCGATCATGACCTGGTGACACACTCCACCCCTGCCGACTTCGAAGTAGTTCCTTATCCGGTGCTTCCGCGCGAAATCGCGCATCTTCTTCGCCTGCTTCGCGGACGCGACGTCCTTGTTAGGGACATAGTGATCGGGTATGAGGACTACCTTGTCCCGCTTGATGGGCGCGCAGAGGCCCTCGAACTCGTCAAGCGCGGCCGGAGCGGTGATGTCGTTCGCCATCACGTAGTCCACCTTCGCCTCGACTATCTCCTCCGCCTGGACGTCCCTCCCGGACTTCGCAGAAAACACCTTCTCCGCTATGGTCTTGCCCATTAGCTCACACCCGTTTCAGGCCTCAGTAGGCCATTCTCTTCTCCCTTGTGTTCTGGAGGTTGAGCTTCCTGTCCCACAACCTGTTCAGCCCCTCGATCATCGCATCCACGCTCGTCGTGACTATGTCTGAGCCAACGCTCTTGCCGAGCGATAGAAGCTGAGCGTCCTCGCTGTCGCCTAGCTTGACCGTCGCGTCGCAGAGGGCGTTCGAGCCTCCAGTGATCGCCTCGAGCTTGAACTCCTTCAGTATTATGTTCTTCGACACTGCCGCCCTTATCGCGCTGAGGCTGGCATCGATGGGCCCGACGCCGGTCTCGGAGGCCCTCCGAAGTTCCCCATCGATGTTAAGCACCACCGTAGCCGTCGGCGTGAAGTTCAGGCCCGTGAAGACCGTGAACTCCTCGAGGCGGATCACCGGCTTGACCTGCTCGCCCATGACATCATAGGCGACCGCGAGCAGCTCCGAATCGTCGAGCTTCTTCCCCGACTCGGCCCATTTCTTTATCTTCGCTACAACCTCCTTCATCTGCTCCGGCGTGAGCTGGACGCCGTATTCCTGGAGCTTGTTCTGTATCGCATGGACACCAGAGTGCTTTCCGACGACGAAGCTCCTCTCCTTCCCGACAATCTCGGGCCGCATCGGCTCGTAGGTCGAGCCGTCGCTCAACACGCCGTGCACGTGTATACCCGACTCGTGCGAGAAAGCGTTCTCCCCGACGATGGCCTTGTTCGGGGGGACCGCAATGCCTGTGAGCTGCGAAACTAGCCTGGACACGAACGCCATCTTCCTCGTATTGATGTTCGTCTTGAGGTTGTAAAATGCCTGGAGGCTCATGACCACTTCCTCGAGCGCGGCGTTCCCGGCCCGCTCCCCGAGCCCGTTCACAGTGACGTGGACCTCCTCTGCTCCGCCGAGGACGCCGGCGAGGGAGTTCGCAACAGACAGCCCGAAATCGTCGTGACAGTGCACGGCCAGAGGGACGTTGACGTGCTTCTTGATCTCGCTGACGAATTGGGTCATCGCTGGAGGTGTCATCACGCCCACGGTATCGGGTACGTCTATCCTGTGCACACCGACCTGCTGGATTGCCGCATGAATCTGATGAAGGAACTCGAGTTCAGTGCGAGTGCCGTCCTCATCGCTAAACTCGACCGTCAGACCGTGATCCTTGGCATACTGGACCGATTCGACAGCCCTCTCGATTGCTTGCTGTTGCGTCATCTTCAGCTTCTTCTCGAGGTGAGTCTTCGAGGTCGCGAGGAAGATGTGCACTGAGTCGACATCGCACGCGAGTGCAGCGTCTATGTCCGAGGTGCTCGCCCTGCATAGCGAGCAGATCTCGCTCTTCAGGCCCGCGTTCGCTATCATCTTGATCGCCTCGGCCTCACCCTCGGAGTTGACAGCGAACCCTGCCTCTATGATATCCACCCCCAGCTCGTCGAGCGCCTGTGCGATCTTGATCTTGTCCTCGCTGGACAGGGCGACGTTCGGTGTCTGCTCGCCATCCCTGAGGGTC
>JBBIUZ010000146.1:0-1841 GCA_037439985.1 Methanobacteriota archaeon
CCGCAAGATTATCTCGAAGATCATCGAGTTCCACACGGTCGACAAGAGGCTGAAGGAGGTCGAGAAGAGATGAAACGGATAGGGATCGCGGATACGACCTTCGCGCGGGTCGACATGGGTGGAGTGGCAATCGAGCAGCTCCGAGCCACGGGCACAGGGTTCAGAATAGAGAGGTACACGGTCCCAGGCGTGAAGGACCTCCCCGTAGCGTGCAAGAAGCTGTTGGCAGAGCGGGAGTGTGACATAGTCATCGCCCTCGGGATGCCCGGCAAGGAGCCGATAGACAAGGTATGCGCCCATGAGGCATCTCAGGGCCTGATCCAGGTCCAACTCGCCACAAACAAGCACATCATCGAGGCTTTCGTCCACGAAGACGAGGCCGAGAGCGAGAAGGGGCTCGCTGCTCTCGCGGAGAGCAGAGCCCGCGAGCATGCGATCAACGCGTATGACCTGCTCTTCAGGCCGGACAGGCTGACGGAGAGCGCGGGCAAGGGACTCAGACAAGGGTTCCCGGACGTCGGGCCGATCAAGTGAGGACCAAACAAGGAGGAACATGAAATGCCGGCGAAGATGAGGATAGGCATCGTGTGCAGTGAATTCAACTTCGACATCACGCATATGATGTTGGAGAGAGCGAAGGAACACGCGAAGTTCTTGGACATCGAGGTGGCCAGGGTGGTCATGACGCCGGGAGTGTACGATATCCCGCTGGCCGCGAAGGCGCTCCTGAAGAACAAGGCGATTGACGGAGTCGTGGCCATAGGTGCAGTCGTCGAAGGCGAGACGGAGCATGACCAGGTCATCATTGGTCAGGCCGCGAGGAAGCTGACAGACCTGGCTGTGGAGTTCGAGAAGCCCGTCGGCCTGGGCATCACTGGCCCCGGGATGAGCAGGCTGCAGGCAGAAGACAGAATCGATCGCGCGAAGGATGCTGTCGAGTCCGTGGTCAAGCAGTGGAACAACCTGAAGTGAAGCGTTCCCGCCCGAGTGCAAAACCTATAATACGGTCATACTCTCCGGAGCCCTGTGGGCGCAGTCATACTCGGAAAGATTCATCTGCGCTGGTGCGACAGGTGCAACCTCCCCATTCTCGAACAGGATGCATGCAGAACCTGCGGGAGTAGGACGAGGGAGGTCAATCTCACACCTCCCGGGGACGCTCGTCCGGCATTCCAGTCCGATCTCGAACGCCTGAGAAGCCTGATAGATGACCAGTTCGGGAACGGCACTGGGTCTATCGTCATCCCAGAGGGCCATGTCGCGCTCCTCAACAAGGCTCCGGACATAGACCGCATGGACGAGGTCATCCTGAACGGCGAGGTCGTCGGGACTCTGAGATTCAGCCTCCTCCGAGGAGACGGCTTCCTGCTGAGGCCGTCGAGCGCTGCCGCGATCGCGCCCGTGGTTTCGAAGAACTGGGTCAGGGTTGATGCGACTGCCGCAGAGGCCATCCGCACGAAGAAGGCCAGCGCTCTCGCTGTCGGGATCCTCGAATGCGACCCAGGCATCAAGACGGGAACGGAAGTCCTCGTCCTGGACCCCGACGGAAAGGCCGTATCGGTTGGGCCGTCGAAGATGACGGCAACAGAGATGATGAAGCATCCGAGAGGCACGGCGGTCAAGACGAGATGGACCGTGGGCCCGTCATGTCGTCCGCCGAGCGGTGGTCGTTCGGATTGGGGGAAGGTCATTGCCGCGAACAACGAGGTCATGACAAGGCGCGTCTCGGAGGCTAAACAGTTCATCAGAAGAATCGTCAGCGAGAACGAGCTTCCAGTGGCCGTCTCCTTCAGCGGTGGCAAGGACAGTCTGGCGACCCTGCGCCTGGTGATCAACACCCT
>JBBIUZ010000146.1:1851-3843 GCA_037439985.1 Methanobacteriota archaeon
GGTGCTCGAAGCCGGCGTCCGGCCGAAGCTTCTGTTCATAGACACGGGGCTCGAGTTCGAGGAAACCAGGAAGAACGTGGAGGAAACGGCGCGGGAGTTCGGACTCGACCTGGTCGTCGAGAGCGCGGGAGACTCATTCTGGAGGAACCTCGAGCATTTCGGACCCCCTGCCAAGGACTTCAGATGGTGCTGCAAGACGTGCAAGCTGGGTCCAGCGACCCAGTTGATCAAGAAGGCCTTCCCGGGAGGCGTCCTCTCGTTCATAGGGCAGCGAGCGTACGAGTCACAGCAGAGGGCCGAGAAGGCGAGGGTTTGGAGAAACCCATGGACCCCGAACCAGCTTGCGGCCTCTCCCATCCACAGGTGGACTGCGCTTCATGTCTGGATCTATCTGATTGCTACCGGGTCAACGGCCAACCCCCTCTACGCAAAGGGGCTGGAGAGAATCGGCTGCTTCATGTGCCCCGCGACGGATCTCGCCGAGCTAAAGTTGGTACGACGGATCTCCGCGGACTACGCGAGATGGCAGAACTATCTCGACCGATATGCCGCGGACACTGGGAAGACGCGCTCCTGGCTGGAGCACGACCTCTGGAGATGGAAGAGGGTGCCCAGGTCCGTCCTCGACGAGATTGGGCTGGCCGAGGGGGACCTTGCTGGCCGCGCAGATGAAGCCGACTATTCCTCCATTGAGTTCAGGAGCACGAGTGGATACAGCCCCTGCGTCGAGGGGCTCAGCATGGAGGGCATGTTCACCAAACCTCTCCCGATGGAACGCGTCGCGAACCTGCTGAACATCGTCGGCGAGGTCACGACATCTCCGGACGGAGGCATCGCAGAAGCGAATTCCATAACCGTGTTCAGAGAGGGGCCCGTGATGATAAGGGCCTCGGACGAGGACACGCTCCGGAAGAGGGCGGCCCAGCTGAGGCAGATCGTGCTGAGAGCCGCGAACTGCGCGGGATGCGGCATATGTGTCGGAAGATGTAGGAGCGGGGCGCTCTCGCTCGGGGGGCAGGCAGTCATCGACCCCGCGAAGTGCGACCACTGCTCGCTCTGCCTCGGTCCCTGCCCGGCCGTCGAGTTCAGAAACAAGGACATGGATATCTAGCGGACGAGTGCGCGAATTGCGTCCGAGACCTCGTGGGCTCGCGCCCCCCAGGGGACGGTCGCGACATCACCCTTGAGATCGAACCCTTCTCGTATCTTGCAGCACTTCATGAGAATCGGGCCGACCAGGCCCCTCTCCTTCATCATGTCTGTGGGGCAGATGTTGATCAGCCTCTGTGGCTCGCGCCCGTAGACCGCCTTGAAGATACGCGCCGACAGGCTGCAGCCAATCAGCGTGATCTCGCCGACCTCGTCGGCGCTGAGCTGCGGCGTCTGATCGAGGTAGATGACCTTCCTGTCCGAAGTCAGCCCGGATGCTCGACATGGAAACATAACTATCCGCGTCTGGACGCGGCTTGCGAGCTCGTTCAGATTCATCTCGACCATCCGGAATCGGACGTACCTGTCCTGAAGGTCAGTCTCCAGCGCGTTGTTCACGAGGCCGCGCAGCTTCGACGGCTTGGGCGGTACGACATCGACGACAGTGAGCTCAAATGGAGGCTCGTCGACGAAGAACGAGATGTGCTCCGCGCGGCCCTTCACAACGACGCACTTCGTGCCCGCTGACTCCCGCGCTGCGCCCATGACACTAGCGGAGAGCACTTCCAGATCTGGATCCTCGATGAAGGATGTCTCCCAGGGAAGCGAGAGGATATGGACCGATGCGATGTCTTGGAGGATGTGGTTGCTGGGGGTCTTGACGACCATGGCGACGGCCCAGGCATCACCAGAGTTGAAGATGTAGTACCTGGTCCTGATGTAGGCTTTCTTGTCCATCAGGTAGTTCTTGATGCTCTCGGCAGTTAGCTCAAAGTCCACCGTCCTGACGCTGATCTCCTTGCAGTGTGTTGGGAACATTCACCTGCCCTTGCGGGTGAGGGC
>JBBIUZ010000147.1:0-3687 GCA_037439985.1 Methanobacteriota archaeon
CTGCCGTACCTGACGGTCAGCTCGCGGACGCTCAGCATCTACCTCACATCTATCGTGACGATGCCGTCCACCCAGTAGCCGCCCGCATAGTTCGCCGCGACGAGCCTGTATGAACTGGCTTCCTGCACCACTATCATCCTCGCGTCGTTCATGACGGCGGAAAGGGAGAATGTGGCGCTGTAGCCGTCGCTCGCCGTGACGACGACCTCCGTTGCCCCTGCCCTAGGCGCGGCCTTGTCGAGCACAAGGCACAGCGGGATGCCGGTGTAGTTCTGCGGCGGCACATAGGTCACCGACCCGACCAGGGCGGTGTGTATGGTGGTTTCGTTGGCCTTGAAGTCGCTGTACACGAAGCCGTAGGGCTTCGCCACGTTCCCATTGATCCCTATCGAGCTGGACGGTCCCGGCTTGTAGACCGCGAAGAAGTAGTACACCGCCCCTACGGTGAATACCGCGAGGAACGAGAAAACGATGAGCATGCTGATGAGCGCCGTTCTCGTTCTCTTCTTGTCTGACCGCTCCGCCCCCAGATCGTCGTCCACGATCGCCTGACCTTTCCCTTCGACCATGCCGGCACGCTCGAGGATAGCGAGCATCTCGGTCGGAAGCCACCCGGCGAAGATGACCCCCGAGGCGCCGGCCAGCATGCACAGCATGGCGATCATGATCCATGGGACCCCGGCGAAGAACACCGACTGGAACACAAGGACGTTCGACGCGGACGCGACCGCGCCCGCGAAGCCGTAGACGAACACGCTGCGCTCCCTCTTCGACCGGGCGGAGAATAGGCAGGCGTCCACGAGCAGCCCTTGGACCAGGGACACGGCGATGATGATGATCCCATGCGTGCTCCCCATGAAGAACTCCACCGTGCCCTTGAGCAAGCCGGTTACCGTCCCGACGCCCTTCTTGCAGGTGATCCCCACTGCGAGCGCTATCCACAGGACATGAAGTCCGGCGAGGAACTGGCCGGCCCCGAATGGCACGCCGAGAACATGGTTTACGAGGTTCCCCAGGTACCCGACGTAGGTCGAGAGCGCTCCGCCAAGGGCCGACAGAAGGGCGACTGTCACGAGGTCCTTCGTCGTGAGGTGGTGCGTCTCGGTCATGGGCCCTCCACCACGATATTCATGACGTTGCTGACCCATCTCGCCCCGGCCGAGGGGTAGACGGAATATCCCTGACCAGGGTACGACGTCTGCTGGCAATCGGAGTTGCTGTAGTACCCGTCGCTGGGCAGCATGGCTATCCTCGGCCCGACTTGCCATACGGGGGGAAAACTGCCGTTGAATTCCAAGGCCAGGACCATGGGCCCCTGCAGCTCGAGCCACGTCGCATTGGGATACACGTTCAGGTATCCAAAGGTCTGGGAGTATCCATCCGCCGCCGTGATGTTCAGTACGTCACCAGGCGACATGCCGCCCACGAGGCCCACAAGCGTGCCAATCGCGACGCCTTTGTATGTTCCAGCATCCTTGATGTTGCCATACAGGTTCTGAAAGGAGGAGTGGCCCTTGAGTTGAGGCATCGAAACGAGGTCTGCAATGGTCAGGTTCCTCGTGCCGTTCCTGCCGACGATCGTCACCATCTGTGGGGTCGTCACGTTCACCCCGAGGTCGACCTCCTTGCAGGAGAACGAAGTGGGCGTTACGGTGACACGCGCGATACTGTAGCCGCCCGCAACGAGCGGCCCTCCGGCACCGCCGGTTATGACGAACTTCGTGTTCTGGATATTGGTCATGTAGAATGCGTGTATGTGCCCCGCGAAGACGGCCGTCACGTTGTGCTCGGTGGCGAAGTTCTGCAGCCTCGCGCACGATGCCGAGTCCAGGGTGGGGTTGTCCCCGAATGGGTCGAAGGTGGGCACGTGCGTCACTATGACCGTCCTCGTCGCGCCCGCGAGCACGCTCCCGAGCCAGCTGATCTCAGCGGGGGTTATGCTCTCGTTCGACGAATCGACGATGGCGAACCTGACGCCTGAGTAGTCGAAGAAACAGTCGCTCGGGCCGAATCGAGAGGCATATTCCTGGGCTCCGGCTCCCCTGATGTCATGGTTCCCCCTGGTCGTCATCACCGGAACGGATGATCCGTTGAGCGTGGCCTCGACAGCGGCGTACTGGGCGTCTGTCCCAGACGGGGTCAGGTCCCCACAGTGGACCACGAAATCGCATCCCCTCGAGTCGTTCAACGCCACCCGGAGGATGTTGTTGCGCCCCTCGGAATCCCCCGTCACGGCAAAGGAGAAGAACCGCTTCTCCGGGGCCTGCAGCGTGTAGTTGCCCGGACCGCCAGTAGCAGCGAAGGACAGCGTCGTCCCGCTTCTCCGCACATCGCCGCTGAAGCCGGCGACCGTGCTGTTGGCGAAGCAGTTGGTGAAGGTGACCGTCCCCGAGAAGCCCTTCGCCGACAGCTCGACCTTGGGTGAGAGGCATCTGACGACTAGGTCGCTACCAGACCTGGACAGCACTGCCCCTCCTACGACGGTCACGCTAGGCCCCTCGATGAGCCTGCTGACGCCAACGACGGTCGCAGCGGATGCGCTGACCACGAGGATGACCACCACGACAGTCCACGTTCGCTTGGGCATCATGACTTCAAGCAGGCAGACCAATGAGGTCTATCTCGACCAGCAATCCGACCCAGTAGCTCTTCGGGAGCCCCAGCTCAGCACAGGTCAGTGGTGCGTTGGAGCCCGTCAGAGGCGTCCGATCGACCAGCCAAGCCACGATCCAGCCGGTCGAGTTCTTGTAGACGTCCCAGCTCTTCAGGGTCTTGTTGTACCCGTCCCCTCCCATAAGCGTGATGGTGTAGTTCGATGCGGCAAGGGTCTTGTTCATCGAGTACGCGCCGTCGCTGCTGCCGAGGGTATCGACAATCCCCGCGAGGAACGCCATTGACAGGCCCGAATAGTTGTGCGAGCCGGTCGAGTTGGTGAACGGCACATTAGCACTGTAGACGCCGCCCCCGACGGGGTATTTGAAGTCGGGCCCGTGCAGTCCGTAGTAGTAGTACGAGACAAACGCCTGGGCAGAGACAGTCGCGTTCCACTTGCCCTTGAGCGTCAGGCTCCACTGAGGCATCTGAGACTGCTTCATCCCGTTGAGAGTCATCGAAGCTATCTGGCTGACCTTCTGCTTGCCTGAGAGCCCGGCCCCGACTATCTGCAGCGGCGCGGTGTCCGCCGAGAGCGGCTTGCCATCCACCTGGTTTGCAACTATGATGGAATCGTTCCTGGCCACCTGCAGAGATGGGAAATTCGCGGAGAAGCCGTCCAGGCCCGTCACCGTCACATTGTAGCCGGCCTGTGCAAGCAGGTCGTTGAAGAGGTACTCACCACTCGGGCCGTCGCCCCCATCGACCGCGGAGATCAAGACCCAGAGGGCAAGTCCGGAGTACACGTGCGTCCCTGTCGAGTTCGTCGTGGTGTATGTCAGCTTGTGCTGCGCGCAGGACGCAGCCGCCTGGAAGGTCTGGTCGCTCATGACCATCGAGGCCACGCCATGGAGGCTGAGCGACCACTGAGCAACGGCGGCGGTCACCGTGATCTTGCAGACGTCCTTGGTCCACAGGTGCCCATCCGTGATGGGGGAGCTCGGGCCAACGATGGCTATCAAGGGCGCACCGGCGAGAGAGGAACCGTTCTTCGAGTATGCTAGGATCATGCTGTAGCTGGCGTTCCCCAGCGAG
>JBBIUZ010000148.1:0-3681 GCA_037439985.1 Methanobacteriota archaeon
CAGAAACACCCTATTGCGTTTCAGACGTAATAAGGCGGATGCCACACCTCGATTTGCTCAACACAGTTCGACGCAATCGTTTGCAGCTAGGCCGCGGCAGACAATCCTTTCGCATGCACTGGCCCATTCGTCCGCGGACAGACCCATGCTCCATGCACCTGAATCATCCTCCGGCACAATTATTAGGGATCTTGCCGTCATGTTGCCGGGAAACGAATGCGGAGCACATATCTCGGCCGATGGCTCCTCTCGCCGACAGGAGTCACGAAGGGGTTTCTGAGGATCGAGGGCAATGTGGTCGTGGAGGTTTCCGAGGGCCCCGCACCCGCGGAGTCCACGAAAGCCCTGGTCATTCCGTCGTTCGTTAACGCCCATACTCACGTCGGCGACTCGCTTGCATACCCCGCTCCGAAGGGTTCCATCGACGAAATCGTGGCTCCTGCTTCAAGCTACAAGCAGCGCGTGCTCCGCTCCTTCTCGAGAGATGCCAAGATCAACGCGATGCGCGAGGCCATGCTGGTGATGAGGACCAGCGGAACATCACATTTCATCGACTTCCGGGAGGAGGGTCTGGAAGGCGTACGCATGCTCCGAGAAGCTCTCACGCCAGCGTCTCCGGCGATGACGGTGCTTGGGAGGCCGCCGAGTGTGGACGCGACGACGGAGGACATCCGTGCGCTTCTCAGAGACTGCGAAGGTCTCGGGATGAGCGCCCTTAGAGACTGGCCGTACGATTTCATGAGGGGGGTCGCGGGCCTTGCCAGGGCGGCCGGCAAGACTTTCTCTGTGCACGCTAGCGAGGCTGTGCGCGAGAACCTTGACCCGATACTGGACCTCCACCCGAGTTTCCTCGTCCACATGACGAAGGCGACCGGGGATGATCTCGAGCGGTGCGCGGATGCCGGAATACCCGTGGTTGCGTGCCCCCGCTCAAACGAGTTCTTCGGGATCAAGCCAGACGTGCCGAGGCTGATCGATGCTGGCATTCAAGTCGCACTCGGGACCGACAACGGCATGATTGCTCCTCCGGACATGATCGAGGAGATGAAGGCGGCCTTCAGGCTCGGCGGGAGCAGGCGCCGTCTGAACCCGCTCGAAGTGGTCAATCTGGCGACTGTCGGAGGGCGCAAAGTATTAAATGCGGCGGCAAAGATAACACTGGACACCGGCACGGCAAGCGACCTATTGGTCGTGGCGGTGACTGGCAGCGACCCTCTGAAAGAACTCGTCACTGCGGCAAGCTTGAAGGACATCCAGGCGGTCGTGCGCGGGGGAAAGGTTGGGAGGCCTGAGATATGGTCGACATGAGGAGGATCCTGATAGCGACTGATGGCTCGGAGTACACGAAGGAGGCCGTCTCTCAGGGTCTCGGCCTCGCGAAGGTGCTCGGAGCCGAGGTGACGGCCCTCTACGTGATCGACCAGACATCGTTCGTGAGCTTCCCGATCGACTCATCCATCGTGAGCGTGTATTCGCTCCTCGAGAACGAGGGCAAGCGTGCGGTCGAGGAAGTGAGGAAAGAGGGCGAGCAGCTCGGTGTCAAGGTCAACCCTGTCGTGGCCGAAGGATCGCCCACCCGCAAGATCGTCGAGATGGCCGCGGACATGGACCTGGTAGTCATCGGAACGCTCGGCCGGTCCGCCCTCTCCAAGCTGTTCATGGGCAGCGTGGCGGAGCGGGTGACGAGGTACTGCCCATGCCCGGTCCTGGTGGTCAGGAGCAAGAAGAGGTGAGAGCGCGATGAAGGTCAAGGAAGTGATGACGGAGAACCCGATAGTCGCCGAGCTGCCGGGCTCTAGGAACGAGGTCCTCAAGATACTGGTCAAGAGCAACGTGACTGGGGTGCCGGTGGTCAAGGCGAACGACGGGACCCTTGCCGGGTTCGTGACCAGGCAGGACATCTTCTCCAAGCCCGACGAGGACCAGCTCGCGCTGCTGATGAGAAGGGACTATCCCGTGATCGGGGCGAACGCAAGCGTGGCAGACGCCGCGAAGCTCATGTCGGACCGGGGCCTGTCGCATCTGCCTGTGGTCGAGAGCAGCAAGCTGATCGGAATCGTCACTCCCACCGACCTGCTCATCGTCGTCGAGAAGGACACCCCCAAGATATCCGTCGAGGAAATTGTCCGGTCCCCGTGCATCCCGATACACTTCAATGCGCCGCTTCCGGTCGCACTGGCGACCTTCAGGGCAGCGAAAGCGACGGCGCTCCCAGTCCTTGACGACGATGCCAAGCTGGTCGGAATCGTGACCGACAGAGACATCTTCAACCAGACGATCATGGACAGCACGGTCGTAACGAGCGACCTCGGGATAGACGCGGATGATGACAACTGGACCTGGGAGGGGCTGAGGAACGTCATGAAGCTCTGGTATGAGGTATCGAGCGTGGACCTGCCGAAGGTCGCGGTCAAGGAAGTCATGATCAAGAACCCCATGACCGTGTTCAGGAAGACCCTCGTCGGAGACGCTGCGAGGATCATGAGGAAGAACGACTTCGGCCAGCTGCCTGTCCGCGACTCGAAAGACAACCTTGTTGCGATGGTTTATGATATCGATGTCATATCGACGCTCGCCAAGTGATGCGAATGGATCCTCAGGAGCTGCTGTCCCTCTGCAAGCGCAGGGGATTCCTATGGCCGTCATATGACATCTATGGCGGGCTCGCCGGGCTCTACGACTACGGGCCGCTGGGCGCGGCGCTCAAGAGGAACATAGAGGATCACTGGAGGAAGCTGTACGTGTTCGGCGAGGGCTTCCTCGAGATATCGTGTCCGATAGTTGCCCCCGAGCCCGTTTTCAAGGCGTCTGGGCACACGGAGGCCTTCTCGGACATGTATGTCGAGTGCAGGGTGTGCGGCGAGACCTTCCGAGCAGACCATCTCGCAGCCGGCCTTCACGAGAATCCGGCATCACTGAGCGCGGAACAGCTCGGCGCACTGCTCTGCGGGAAAGGCGTGAGATGCCAAACGTGCGGCGGCGAGCTCACGACTCCGAAGCGGTTCAACCTGATGTTCAAGACCTCGGCTGGCGCGGGGAAGGGCAAGGTGGCCTACCTTCGCCCGGAGACCGCCCAGGGCATGTTCGTCAACTTCTCCCAGCTTTACAGGCTCGGGAGGGAGAGACTTCCCGTGGGCGCCGTCCAGATCGGCCGGGCGTTCAGGAACGAGATCTCCCCTCGCCAGGGCCTGATCCGACTGCGGGAGTTCTCGCAGATGGAGGCCGAGCTGTTCCTGCATCCGGATCGAAAGTCCTGGCCGCGGTTCGGCGATGTGAAGGAGCAGGCGCTCGACCTCGTCCCGAACGAGGGCGGACCCAAGAAGATGACCCTCGGGGAGGCGGTCGAGAGCGGGACAATCGCGAACGAGGCGCTTGGGTACTTCATCTGGCTCACGTACAGGTTCGCCGAGGAGATCGGGCTCGACCTGTCGAAGCTGAGGTTCAGGCAGCATCTGGAGACTGAGATGGCGCACTACGCTGCCGACTGCTGGGACATGGAAGCGGACATAGGCTACGGGTGGACCGAACTCGTGGGAATCGCGGATAGGGGATGTTTCGATGTCCAGGCGCACATCACCCACTCGGGCGCTGACCTCACGGCTTTCGAGCGATTCGAGGAACCCAGGGAGGTCGACCTCGAGGTCGTGAGACCCAACTTCGGCGTCCTGGGACCTCTCTTCA
>JBBIUZ010000149.1:0-3564 GCA_037439985.1 Methanobacteriota archaeon
CCTTACTGGGCGTCCAGCGCTACTTCTCCAAGACCATCGTCCGGCGGCTCGAGCCCCGCGACCAGCCGGAGGCACGTCGTCTTCCCGCACCCCGATCTGCCATGAATAATCAAGAACGACCCTTCGTCTACCGTGAAGGAGACGCCTTTCAGAGTCGCATCTCTGGAATCGTATTGTTTGACGATCTCTTCAGCCTCGATTAGGTGCATTTCTGTGCTCCTAGAACCCCACCGCTCAGGATTGTATTAGTCAATTTCGATGACGCGCTGGGGGACGGGAGACGCCGCCGGCGCTGCAGCCTCGGTCTGCCATCGTGCGCGGGGGTCATGGAAAGACACCTTCCTGACTGTCGGAATGAAGGGCGGAATGAAGGGCTTCCCAACGTACGTGGGATATATGCTGGCATCGGGTTCTTGTGAGAACCAACTGCCCGAGCAGGCCCTGTCCGAACTCTAACTTCTCACCCGCCTAGCACGAGCGTTCTTGTTGTCAGCCGGATTCATATACTCAATGACTGATGGGTTCGCTCGGCTCCCATGACTAGAGTCCATCTGTTCAGGGGAAGGCATCCTCTCTACGAGACCTTTCTCACCCATCCTCCACAGGGAGTGGAGTACCTTCCCCCGAGGGCGACCAGCGGCCCTGAAGAGTACACCCTCTACCGCTCCCGTCAGAGCCTGTTGAGGAAGTCTGCAGACATGTTCTTCCGCGCTCTTGGCACCCCACGCTTCGCGCCGATTTTGGGCCCGTGCGACCTTGTTCACTCATGTCGCGGGTTCTTCGTGTTTGGTCCGCATCCGTTTGTGGTCGATGTTGAGCATGTTGCCTCGTTCACCGGGATGAACTACGCCCAGCTTCGAAAGAACCGCACGAAAGCGCTCATCAGACGGTGGCTGCTATCGGATCGATGCTGTGGCATTCTTCCCCATTCCGAAGCAGCTCGTCGAACGCTCGCCCTGGTGGTTGGGGAAGGAGAGATAAGCGACAAGACGAACGTACTCTATCCGACTGTCGATCTGCCGTTGCGGAGGCCGCCCGCCCGCCGCGCTGACAGGCCGGCGATTCTCTTCATTGGCGAGTACTACTGGAAGGGCGGACGAGAGGTTATCAATGCATGTCATAAGCTTGCTTCTCGGCAGGACTTCAAACTTACCTACATATCAGTCAGGGTCCCTCCACCCGACAAGGTTCTGGAGAGGGCTCGTCGCGAGCTGGACCTGGAGTACTTCGCAGAACCAGTGCCACGCAGTGACCTGATCGCCGCGATTTACCCAAGCGCGGACATATTCGCAATGCCAACATACCTCGACACGTTTGGATACGCCTTCTTGGAGGCTATGGCTTCTGGACTCCCATGCGTGGGAACCAAGCACTTCGCTGTGCCAGAAATCGTGCAGAATGAGGTCACGGGCTTGAATGTCTCGCCCCCGGTGAGCTACTTCGATGAGACAGGGATGGGGCATCCTGAGATTCATATGGAGTCCGTTGACACTGCGCAGACGACGAACGAATTGTGCATCTGCCTTGAGAGGCTTCTCTCATCTCGAAATCTCAGAGAACGGATGGGTAGGGAAGGCCTCAACGCCGTCACTGAAGGTCGCTTCTCGATTGACAGGAGAAACCACACCCTGAAGGAGGTGTATGGGAGATGCCTGGGAAGGTGATGGGAGCTCTCTAAGCCGTACTGTGTGGCCCTGGAAGAGGGCAGTGAGTCGCCCATTGATCACAACAGGGCGGGCTCAGTGTGATGCGTATCTTTCGGCGAACATGCATGGCAGTAGGTCGTCCCGCCACCCCGCCACCCTGGTAGACCTTCAGTTCGTTTGGCATGACTCACGGCAATCCCGCCGAGGGTGCCTCGAGTCGAGGAATGACTACATCATGCTGTTCAAGCCGACTTGATGACAGTCGCACTTGGAGGCGTTCAAAGGCAGTCTTCCTTGCGGGCCTTGATGGAGAAGCTTGCAGTGGTGTCCTGCATGGCCAGTAACTCGTTCCGAGACACCGATGAGCCGAATCCGCGCCGAAAACCACAAAAGGCCAGGCACCGCGTTCGGTTGACGGGAGTGATTCACTCGCGGCTATGTGGCGCGCGTTGTCCTCAATTTCAGAGCGTTCCCAGTGCCATGGAGTGTTCATTGACGAGATAGTCCGGGGTGAATGAACTGATTGGATGCTACAGGAAACCTCCGGGCAACTCGCTCAAGGTCGGTGGGCTCGACGTCGGGATATGCGTGCTCCCCGAGACAATCGAGAAGGGCATTGAGAGAATGGACGACCCAGATGCGGAGCAGAGGGCAGTGCTCCTCAGTGAGCTCCTCGCAAGGAACCACGTCCATGGCTCCGCCCAGGATGAGTACATGGCCGCCCTCTGGACGGAGTGCAAGAAGCGCAAGTCCGTCCGAAGGGACAAGCTCGGGGACAGCTACATGGGTATACCGAGAGAGGAGATACCATGGTTCCCGACCGTGGACAGGGACAAGTGCTCGGGATGCGGCTCGTGCGCGGACTTCTGCGCCCAGGGCGTGTTCCTCTTCGTGGACGGGAAGCCCGGTGTCGTGCGACCCTACGAGTGCATGATCAGGAACTCGGGCTGCAGGAGCATCTGTCCCGAGAAGGCTATTTCGTTCCCCCGCTCGCGGAGCTCAGGGAGACGCTCAATGCCCTGCGTGAGAAGCACAGACTTAAGGCTCGGACGGATTCTAGGTGAGCCCATGCCTGAAGTGTGCGGCCCGTGCTGTCCAGGGAAGCCTGCCGTGAAGCGTCTGCTGGTCGGCGGACAGGAGATCGGGATTTCCGGGTTCGACTCCATAATCGCCAAGGGGCTCGAGCGCGTGAGCGACTCGGATGAGGAGCAGAGGAAGGCGATCCTCGAGGAGCTGAAGGCCCGCAACTATGTCCCGAAGGAGGCGGAGAACGAGTATCTCAGGGCCGTCTGGGAGGAGTTCAGGCAGGTCAGGGCGAAGCGCCTCGGCCAGGTCCAGGAACGTTTCGGTGGAATCCCGCGCGAGGAGATCAACTGGTCCCCCACGATAGACAAGGAGCGCTGCTCCGCCTGCGGCAACTGCGCCGAGTTCTGCCATCATGGTGTCTACACGTTCGACGACGAGCCGCACGTCACCAACCCGCACAGGTGCGTCGTGTCGTGCACGGGCTGCCTAAAGGCATGCCCTGAAGGGGCGATCTCGTTCCCGACCCTGGTGGCGCTGAGGGAGCAACTCAAGGCGCTCAAGAAGAAGTACGGCGTTCTCACTTAGGGATTGGGCGAGAACCATGCAGCTGGGCGTGATGTTGAGCCTCCGGGACTTCAGGACGCTCTCGTTCCCGGACGCTGGCTTCTCGGAACTGCTGCTGTTCGACGGGGACATGGGTCGGATAGATGAAGGATTGGTCGGTGAGCTCCTGCGTCTCAAGCCGCCCGTCGCATTCGTCCATGCCCAGGAGTTCGTCTCTCATGATGGCGTTGAGAAGCTGCTCGACCTGTCCTCTGAGGACGAGGTCTTCAGGGTGGCTTGCGTCAAGACAGCGGAAGACACGAGGGCGCTGGGCTCGGCCCTGGGAGGT
>JBBIUZ010000150.1:0-3449 GCA_037439985.1 Methanobacteriota archaeon
AGTTGCACAACGGCCGCATTGGCGGGGAGCCTCTTTTAGCATGCCATCAGAGCACCGCTCGTACAGCGGCGGTCCGCACTCTTCCCACTCAAGGCATTCACAATGCTCATCCAGCGCCTTCGGACGAAGCCAGCGGAGACCTCTGAGCTTCGCTAGCCCTTGCCCTTGCTGTCCGCCGCCTCTTTGATGGCGGCCAGCAGCTCCTCTATCCTGAACGGCTTCAGGAGGAACCCCCGGGCGCCTGCGGCGAGGGCCTCCTTCTCTATGTGGAGGTCCGCGCTTCCGAAGAATATGATGGCCTCCGGGTCAGTCTTGAGGATCTCCTGTGTTGCGCTGACGCCGTCCCTGACAGGCATCCTCTGGTCCATGATGATGATGACGGGCTTGTCCTTCATCCGCCTGTACTTCTGGACGGCCTCTTCGCCGTCGGAGGCGACCCCGACGACCGTGTGCCCGTTGGCCTCCAGTATGTCCCTGTACAATTCGACGATGAATTTCTCGTCGTCTACGAGGAAAACTGTGGCCATAGGTAAACCCCTTGCGTCTCCTCCGTCGGATGCCGAACCGCCCCAGAGGCCTCTTGGCCCCCTCGTTCGAGCGGGAGCCAGACTGGGCTATCTCGATTACCTTGAACGTTATATAACGGTTTTCCTGAAGTTGGCTTTGCACTTAAATTGCCGGAGGGAGCGTTTTGCACATTGATTCGTTCCCCGCCAGCGCCTCGAAGTCGACTCTGATTCCTGACTCAAAGATATCCTGGATCTGGACTCAGCTGTCGCGGACACGCGCCCTGCGGAGGGTCTCTCGTCTCATCGTGCTTCACCAACATCGATAATGACGAGGGATCTCTTCTACATGCCGTCCCTTCCATCCCTTCCACATCTTCCAGGCAATCATCCCTGCGATCAGGAAAGCCAGACCTACGCCTGCGTTGGCCAGGAGGCCAGTCTCACTAATGACAGCCCATCTTGAGATAGGGCTCACAATCCGCATTGCGCCGATGAAGATGAGAAGGGCAACAACCGCTTCCTTTGTTGTCGTATCCAATTTCCCATGGGGAAATGGCCTTTCCTTCCATGTGATGTCATCGTGAGGGGACACTTCGCCCTTGTTCAGTGGAACAGGCTGCGCCAATCCTGACGACTGGATTCATGTGCAAGATGCCCCTCTGCATGCTGAATGGCATATCTATGGGCAAAGCCCCTTACTGAAGGATCACCAAGGCCGGTGCGCTCGTTCTGCCCCATCGTACCCCGTCGACGGCGCAGCTGGTGTTGCCAGGACCGTCCGTAAACGTTTAAATAGCGAGACCCTCAATAGGTGCGCTCGACAGAGATGGCGAAGAACAAGAAAGGTGAAGGCTTCCAGTCCGCTGCGGGCCTCATCAGGTATTTCGACTCGGAGGATGAGAAGGCCCTCAAGATAAACCCGTGGATCGTCGTCGGCCTCTGCGTCGGCGTGTCCGTGCTGGTCTTAGCCCTAACCGCCCTTTTTCCGACCTGAGGTCTAGGCCGCCCTTGGCAGCTCCACCTTGAAAACACTGCCCTTCGAG
This sequence comes from Methanobacteriota archaeon, assembly GCA_037439985.1. Lineage (GTDB taxonomy): Archaea > Thermoplasmatota > Thermoplasmata > UBA10834 > UBA10834 > COMBO-56-21. The sequence continues at coordinate 1,553 of JBBIUZ010000150.1, forward strand.
CGGTCGCCCTTCTCGCGGTCCTCGACCCAAATCCTGCCCTTGTACAGCTCGACTATGCTTCTGGTGATGTAGAGCCCAAGCCCGCTCCCGCCCTTCGCCGACGATATCGATTGCGTGAACCTGTCGAAGATCTTCTCCTTGACGGCGTCGTCCACGCCGGGCCCACGGTCAGCCACAGAGACGCAGTACATGTCCCTCTTGTCCCGACGGTACGAGTCTATGCCGACCTCTATCCTCACCTCATCGTGCTCGTCGAACCTGACGGCGTTGGAGAACAGGTTGACGAATATCTCCCTGGCGAGGTCGTTCATCTCGCAGAACCCCGGGGTCTCATCCTTCAACACGAGCTTCACATCCCTGTTCTGCGAGCCCATCTCGACGACCCCGAACGCCTCCTTGATAACGGCGACGAGGTCCTTCGATTTCAGCTCTTCGTCCGAGGAGGCCTCCACCCTCGCGTACAGCTTCACGTCGCTCACGAGCCGGTTCAGATTCCAGACCTGGTCGATCGCTTTGCTCAGGCTCTTCCGGGAGGGCTCGGGGATGCCGGGGCGCGCCATGGCCAGTTCGACGAAGCCGCTCACCGCCTGGACGTAATTGTGTATGTCGTGCCCTATGAGGTCCACCAGAACGGCGATCTTCTTGCGGTCCTTCTCCAGATTGCTATACAGCTCGGCGTTCTGGATAGCTATCGAGGCGAGGCCGGAGAGTATGTCTATCGCGCGGAGCTTGTCGCGGCTCGGGACCTTGCAGTCGTCGGGCTCGTCTATCTCGAGGTACCCAAGGAGCGAGCCGTCCCTCCTGCGCATCAGGAAGTCGATGTAGTCGAGCTCGTGCCAGTCGTCAGGGGACGCCCTCGGCTGACGAAGCCGCTCGGGATGGTCGACAAACAACCGGTCGTCGTCATAGTGCTCGCCCTTCTCGAACGGAACGTAGTAGACGTCCTTCCACAGCATGAACTCGGGCTTGAGGTCGCGGTTCATGCGGGCAATCGTATACCTGATTTCCTTCATCTCCGCCTTGCGCTCGGGGTCGTATCCGTGGTATGCGCGCATGGCGAACAGGCCGGTGTCCCTCTCCCGGATCCCGATATGGCATCTCGCCACGCCGAAGGTCTTCGAGACAGTCTTGACGATATGCTCGAGGAGCTGATCCAGGCTCTCCACATAGAGGAACTGCGTAGTCACGTTTAGTATGCTCTCGAGCGCGGCCATCCTCGCGGCCGAGTCACTCTGAGCTTGGGGATTCTCTTCCATGATCAAGGCACGGGCTGGGGGCGGCCCGCTGGATTTGTCACCTGCACCCCATTGGAGATATGCGCTGTCCGGTATTATGTGATTACGGAGATGCCTCGGCGCCTCCGAAAATGCACAAGTGTGGGCACTGGCCAGGTCCGGTCCACCGGAATCCATAAATATCGTGACGGCCGTCGCTCTCCTGCTTGAGGCGCTCGGACATGGCAGGGCTGAAAGTCGTGTTTGATTGTCTTCATGGGTAACTTCGCCCGTCCCAGTCGGCGCGCTCAAGAACGATTCTCGATGTCCCGTGTCCAGCCCCGGCTATCATGCTGGTGGGCCGCGGGGCTCAGGGAGGTGTCGAGTTGACCACGGTCAGGATAGCCCTTCCGAACAAGGGCAGGTTGAACCAGAGCGCGATCAGGCTGATGAACAGGATCGGCTTCCCGGTCCCGGACTCGAGCAACAGGATCTTGCTGGCGGAGTTCGGGAAGGGCAGGTACCAGGTGCTGCTCGCCAGGGCCCAGGACATACCAGAGTTCGTCGAGATGGGCGCCGCGGACATCGGCATCACAGGGCTCGACCTCGTGATGGAGACGGGCAGGAACGTCAAGACCGTCATGGATCTGGACTTCGGGAGGTGCAGGCTCGTGGTCGCCGTC
>JBBIUZ010000151.1:0-2025 GCA_037439985.1 Methanobacteriota archaeon
CATGTACCTCGCCGCCAAGTCCATCCTCGGCTCGAAAGAGAGCATCGAGCTGGCGCAGGCTAACTCGATCGATGTCGGGCCAGCCGTGGTGCGTCTCGGCAAAGCGAAGGAGCTGATGAAGCTCAAGAGCTACGACGAGGCCCTGGCCGCCGCGAAGGAGGCGGACGAGGAGGCCAGGAAGATCATTCAGACTTCCGTTTCGGACAGCATCAGCAGCCTCCAGAGGCTGCTGACGGACGCGAGGAATGTCGGCGTCGACACGGAGGGACCTGAGAAGCTCGCAGCGAAGGCCGGAGAGCTGGCCAAGGCCGCGGACTTCGCGGAGGCGCTGAGGTGCATCGCATCAGCGAGGGACGACATCGATCAGATCAGGAATCTCAGCTCCCAGGCGACGGTCGAGATACGGGTCGCCAGAGGCAACCTCAAGGACGCGGAGACGCTGGATATGGACGTCGGCCGTGGCCGGGAGTTCCTCGCGCAGGCGGTAGAGGCGCTCACAAGACACCAGTATGCGATCGCCCTAGAGCTGGCCAGGAAGTCCTCTGAGGCATCCCTGGAGGTCACGAAGGCCCGGATCTCGAACACGCTCGAGAGCTTCAAGCAGAAGGTGGAGGCGGCGGCCGCTAACGGCACCCCCCTCGGCCTTGCTGAGAGGTACGTCGCAGAGGGCATTGCGGCGTTCAACGAGGGAAGGTACCAGGAGTCACTCAAGCTCGCAATGAAATGTGAAATGGAGATGGAAAGGGCGGAGCTGCAGAGGGATATCAGCGCGCGCGCGGTCGAGATGGCGAGGAAGAAGCTCGCTGACGCTGCCGCTGAGGGAATCAGGAACGAGCAGCTAGAAGAGCTCGTCGAGAAGGCTTCGAGGTTCTTCGCCGAGGGCAAGTTCGTCGAGGCGATGACGGCCGCCATTGAGAGCGGCGACGAGCTGTGCTCCACGAGAGAGAGGCTGGACAGCTGCAGGATCGAGTTCGGCGGGGTGAAGGAGCGGATTGAGAGGCTCAAGAAGGTCAACATCGACACGGCGGAATGCGACGAGATCCTGGGGATGGCCCAGGACCACCTTGATGCGCACGAGTTCGCCAAGTGTACGGATGCGCTCAGGAGGTGCGCTGAGAAGGCGACGGCCTTGTTCGAGAGCTCCATCAAGCAGACGATGGACCAGAACGCGCAGATGATAGCGAAGGCCAAGTCCATGGGCATCGACACGAAGAGCTGCGAGGACCTACTCGAGGTCGCCAAGACGTCCTTCTCGGAATCGCTCTGGGACTTCGCGTACCAGCAGGCCGCCGCTTGCCGGGACAGCTGCGTCCAACTCATCTCTAAGAAGATCGCGAACCTCGTCGAGGACGTTGACGCGAAGCTCGCGGGGCTGAAGAAGTGCGGCGCGTCGACGAAGGTCGTCGAGAAGCTCGTGGAGGCCGCGAAGAAGGCTGCGCGGGAGGGGGATGTGCTTACCGCGTTCCAGAACCTGATGGAGGCGGACAGCAAGATTCCGGGGCTCGAGGACTCCCACAGGGAGTACATCGATGTCCTCATAGCGGCCGAGAGCTCGATCGAGACCCTCGGGAGGTTCGGCATCTCGAAGCGCGAGCCCGAGAGGCTCGTCGCCATGGCGGAGATCGAGAAGGAGAACGATTACGACTCTGCAGTCGAGCTTCTCGCGGAGGCGCTCGACATGGCCAAGGACCAGATGGAGAGCTACTCCCCTGACATAAGCGGGTCGATCCCGTCGGGCCAGGGACTCCAGGAAGGCACCGAAGGCACTCTGATGCTGACGCTGAGGAACAACGGGCGAGCTCTCGGGAAGGACATCACGGTCGAAGTCGAAGGAGACTTCGAGGTCCTCGATGCGCCCGTAACGCCCGCGCTGAAGCCGGGCGCCGAGACGACCGTCGCCGTGAGGCTCGCGCCCAGAAAGAACGGGAACGCCCAGGTCAAGATCGGCGTATCCGCGAAGAGGCAGATTGATGGCAGGAGGATGCCGACTGCGGAGCTCGAGGAGACGGTGAACGTCTTCCCAGC
>JBBIUZ010000151.1:2035-3427 GCA_037439985.1 Methanobacteriota archaeon
CGTCCAAGGAGAAGTACAGCCCGGCCGCGTAGGTCGGCAGGTCCACCGAAACGACCAGGTGCATCTCCTGCCAGGGACGTATCAAGCCCGGGTTCGACATACTGACTTGCAGGTGCGGCGGCCAGCTGCACCTATCATGCGCTAAGCGGATCGGTGCCTGTCCTGTCTGCGGGCAGAAGTACGAGTTCTAGTCCGTTCCGCCGATCCTTGCTCTGGATATCCTCAGCGCGGGAGCGCGCATTCCGAACACGTCGCGCACGTTCTTGCCGACTAGGTCCACGCGGGAGAACATCTCGACGAGGCCGATGCCCATGGTTGCCTGCTTGATTGACGGCCCGATTTCGCCCCTCTCGATGCTGAAGCTCTCCATCAGCAGCCCCGAGAACTCCCCGGTCGCCAGGTTAGGGTAGTCGTAGGTCAGCCTGAGGTACACGCCCTTTCGTGTCTCCTTGATCATCTCGTCCAGGCTCGAGTCACCCTTCTTGACCACCAGATTCGAGGAGGAAATCGACGGCGGCCTCCTGAAGCTCCAGATCGACCCTCCTCGGGACGCGTTGCCGGTGCTCGATACGCCGTCCTTGCCGGCGGCATAGCTGTCGTACAGGTAGGTCTCGAGCACGCCCCTGCCGATGACCGACTTCCTACGGGCGCGCGCGCCTTCGCCGTCGAACGAATAGCTCCCGGTTGCCCAATCTATGGTCGGGTCGTCGAACACCGTCAGCTGCTCGGAGCCGATCCTCTTGTCCAGCAAGCCGGCGAGGTAGCTTCTTTTTCTCTGGACGCTCTCCGCGTTGACGCCACCGCCTACCGCCATGCCAAAGACTGATCCTACCGCGAGGGGATCCAGCACGACGGGGAAGTCCCCTGTCTGGAACCTGATGCTCTTCAGACCCTTGATCGCATGCTCCCTCGCGCTATCGCCTGTCCTCCCGATTAGCTCGGGGCGCAGTCGCCTACTGCCAGCGGCGTCCACGCCGGAGAACATGTTCTGGCCGTCGCGCGCCACAGCCTCCGCGCTCAGCTCGAAGACGGTCATCCTCTGCAGCGAGCTGAAGCCGTTGCTATTGGCGAGCGCGAACGACCCCTCGCCGACGGTCACCCCGGCATTCACTGACGCTATCCTCTTGTCGTCACGAGCGTGGTCCGAAAGATGGATGGCCATCTCCACGACTTCGGCCGCCTCCAGGTCCGAAATCCTGGGTTCGAACAGCCCTGAGACTCTCGCCGGGACCATCTTGTCCGGGAGGCCCTTGAAGTCAGGGTCATGGGTGCCAGCCTTGGCGTGCGACACGGCGAGCGCGACGACATCGCGCACGGTCCTGCGGTCGTGCCCCGTGCAGAACGAGAACCCGGAGCAACCGTTCCTGAACGCTCTTATCCCCACGCCCGGGT
>JBBIUZ010000152.1:0-3250 GCA_037439985.1 Methanobacteriota archaeon
ACGGGGTAGGCCCCGTCCTTGTTGACCACCTCGAATGCGGGAAATCGACCACCATAGCTCGTGTCGACTTTTGCAAAAGGCTCCTATAGCCTCCATATTGACTGCTCTCTCCCGTAATGCTCGGGTAGCGGGCACGTTTCATCTGCGCATATGACCAGGAGCGGAAGAACGCGAGCCATGGACCCAGGCGCAAAGGATTTAGAGAGAAGATGCCATAGGCCGCCGAAGGGAAGACGGTGTCTGACCACAAGTCCGTCAAGATGACTGATGAGGACTTCTGCAAGGGAGCGGTGGAAATAGTCAAGATTGCACGGGATGAGGGAGTCGCTCTCGGCATCCTAGGAGCCATGGCAGTCTACATACATGCCAGTCATTCGCCCGAGTTCCTGGAGAAGTACGTGGCCTTTGAGAGGCTCGGCCCCGGGCGCCCGATGTTCACGGATCTCGACGTGATGGCGTACAGTGCTCAAAGGAAGAAGCTCTCGGAGATCTTCGAGAAGAAGCTGGATTTTCTGTCAGACCACTACGTCAACAGGCTGTTCGCCGGCAGGAGGAACATATTCCACCACAAGGATGGCTTGTTCGACGTCGACGTGTTCTTCGACTCCCTCTCATTCAGTCATGATGTCAGGTTCTGGGACGGCCCTGGCGGCAACCGGCTGGAGTTGGATTTCCCGACTATCACTCTTGCGGACATAGTGCTTGAGAAGCTCCAGATTCACGAGATCAACAGAAAGGACCTGGTCGATCTCTTCATGCTCTTCTGGACCCATGAAACCTCTCAAGGTCATGTGAGCGAGAAGATTGACCTGAAGCACATCGCGACAGTCCTCAGTGATGATTGGGGGTTCGAATATGATGCCAAGAGTAACATCGAGAAGCTCAAGGCACTCCTGGAGGGCTTCCTGCGTGATGGGAAGGTCACCAAAGAGCAGGGAGATGCTGTCAACGCCAAGATAGACACGCTCGTGAGGACGGTGGACGGCGAGCCCAAGACGAAGGCTTGGCGAAAGCGCGCCAAGAAGGGGACGTCCAAGCCGTGGTTCAATCAGGTCGAGGAAGTCGAGCGCTAGGAAATGCGGTCGAGCACAGAGGTGGGTATTGATGAGCAGGCCGAGCAAAGACCTCGTGAAGAGGAGAATGTTCAACAAACTGGAAGAGCCAGGGACAGTCGTGGCATCTGGAGAGGAGATATGCGTCGATCTGCCAGACTTCAGCGGCGGGGTGATAAACCAGAAGTCCAAGGCAGAGGACCTTCGCAGTATTGATTTCTCGAAGGGATATGCCATGGCTGGGCCGATCTACGTCGATGGTGCCGAGAAGGGTGACATCCTCGAAGTCGAGTTTCTGGATTTCAAGCATCACGGATGGGGATACACGGCCATATTCCCCGAGGTCGAATCATACAATGTCGCGGACTACCCTAAGGAGCTCTCTGAGCCGTTCATCGTATTCTGGGATGTGGAGGGCGGCCATGCACTTTGGAAGAAGTTCAAGGTCAAGATACCCATCTGCCCGTTCCTGGGACTGGTCGGGACTGCTCCGTCCGCCAGCGGCACCTATGACCCGCTTCCGCCCCGAGCCTATGGGGGCAACCTGGATTTGAAGCATCTTACGGTTGGCAGCAGTCTGTACTTGCCTGTGAACGTCAAGGGCGGGCTGCTCCTTTTCGGGGACCCACACGTGGCACAGGGTGATGGTGAGGTGTTCTCAAGTGCCATTGAGGCTCCGCTCTCAGCGACGGTCAGGGTGTCCGTCAGGAAGGATCTGGGGCACGTGGAGCCTCCAGCCTATGTCGTGAGGAAGCCACTGGTGCAGGAGGTCCACAGCAAGGGCTACATCGGGTTCGTCGGGGTCGCGAAATCGATCGACGAGGCCACGGATGTCGCTTGCATGAAGGCACTGAACTACTTCTGCGACCGCCTGAAGATGACCACCCAGGAGGCGGCGGTCTTGCTGGGCGTTGCGCTGGATCTCACGATAAACGAGATTCCGGACAAGCCGGACAAGGTCGTCAGTGGGATGGTCCCCCTGTCCATCTTCGATGAGCCGGTGTTCCCCTGACCGACCTGAGAAGCTGTCGTCCTCCTCTTTGGAGCGCGACGGACAGGCACAGCCTCGACTCCAGGTCCGCCAACCTGGCGGCACGGGTAACGCAAGTCTGGTTTGGGAGAAAACAGTTTTAGTTGCGCGAGCCACTGTAGGGTCGTTGGTCGTCTCCTAGTTCCAATGACTGTTGGGAGGTTGAAGAGGTGAAAGCGAAGGATTACATAAGGCTGGAAGAGACATACGGCGCGCACAACTACCATCCGCTGCCTGTCGTGATATCAAAGGCGAGGGGCGTCTGGGTATGGGACGTTGAGGGAAAGAAGTACATCGACATGCTCAGCTCGTACTCGGCAATCAACCAGGGGCATCTGCATCCTAGAATAGTGAAGGCCGCTAGCGCTCAGATGAAGATGGTCACCCTAACATCCAGGGCCTTCTCCAACGATCAGATGGGCCCGTTCCTGAAGAAGTTGTGCAAGGTCGCCGGGCTCGAGATGGCGCTGCCGATGAACACCGGCGCCGAAGCCGTCGAGACCTCAATCAAGATGGCCAGACGGTGGGGTCATCAGACCAAGGGGATACCCGAGGAAGAGGGCGAGATGATCGTCTGTGAGAACAACTTCCACGGCCGAACCACCACGATCATTAGCTTTTCGAGCGACGCAGACTCCAAGAAGGGGTACGGTCCGTACACGCCCGGCTTCGTGACAATCCCCTACGATGACATACCAGCGTTCGAGAAGGCCATTAACTCGAAGACGATCGGCATACTCGTGGAGCCCATCCAAGGGGAGGCCGGCATAAACGTGCCCACGCCGGGCTACCTGAAGGATCTTAGGAGGATATGTGACGAGAAGAACATACTGCTCATACTCGATGAGATCCAGACGGGATTCTGCAGGACGGGGGTGACGGGCGCGGGCCGCGGCATCGGGCAGGCCATCGCCGTGGGGCTGGCCGAGGCGGGCGCCCGCGTGGCGCTGACCGCCCGCAGCCGCGACCAGTTGGAGGAGACCGCCGCGCTGATCCAACGCGCGGGCGGGCAGGCGCTGGTCCTCCCCGCCGACGTCACCGACCAGGCCGCGATTGAAAGTGTGGTGGCGGACACCCGGCAGCAGTTTGGCCCGCCCGACCTGCTGGTGAACAACGCCGGCATGGCCAACCGCGAGGCAGCCGTGTGGGAACTGGAAGCGGATGAATG
>JBBIUZ010000153.1:0-3229 GCA_037439985.1 Methanobacteriota archaeon
GAGCGCTCGGGGTGACGCTTATCGCGGGTTTGGACATGACGCTCCCGACCACGACCTCGGGTGCCTCCCTGTTGTGCGCTCCCATGATCGCCCCAGGGTTCTTTCCGCTGGACTTGGCGGACCACAGCGTGTCGAGGACCTCGGTCATTCCGACCGCACCGACCAGCCTGAATTCGTTGTCGACAACGGGAACCACCTTCTCGTCCAGCGTCTTCATGAGGTTCTGGGCTTTCCTGACGGTGTCCTTCTCCGTGATCGCCTGAGGGCTCGTCGTCATGAAGCTCGAGACCCTCCTGTCCTTTAGCTGGCCCACGCTGGGGAGAATCTTGATCAGGTCCGTCCTCGAGAGGAAGCCGACGACCCGGCCTGCGCGCACGACCGGCGCCCCCCTGGCGCCGGAAGAAACGAGCTCTTCTGTGGCGTCCGTCAGCGGCATCTCCTCCTCGATACGCGGGCAGGGTTGCATGAACTGCTCCACCTTCGATGTGAAGGGCAGCTGGCGCCTGGTAAGGAATGAGTCGTAGGTGACGCACCCAATCGGCTTCTCACCGTCTAGCACCGGCAGCTCTCTCAGCCGGGTGTTCTTCATCGTCGAGATCGCCTCAGCGATGGTCTCGCCTTTCTTGGCGAAAGTCGCTTCAGAGGTCATGATGTCCTTCACCAGCAGCCTGTTCAGCTCGACTCCGTTCAAATCAAACACTTCCGACAGGACTTCCAGTTTCCAAAAGCCTGGTCGAATCCCTCTCAATTCCACTATGCTTTACCCCTCTAAATACTTTGTACCCTAGCGCCGTCTGATATCCCTGTACGGACACGCCGCCCCTCGTGCCTTCGGCAGCCATTTATATCGAACGTTCAATGTGGTACAGCGCGGGGAAGAAGGGACCGGCTGCGGCTCCCGCGACTGCTGACTGGCGATAGGGATGGCAAGCACGTACGAGGACGGCTCCGGTCACGGGGAGCGCGCGGGACATCCGGGCGGAAGCCCCCTCCAAGGCTCGGGAACGGTCTGCAAGCTCGGGTTCCACACACTTGACGACTTCTCAGTGAGAGGAAGAGCCGTCCTGCTCAGGATCGACATCAACTCGCCCGTGGACGAAAGGACCCTCAGATTGGTGGATGGCTCCAAGATAAGGTCCTCCGTCCCGACGGTCAGAGAGCTGATGGACAGATGCGCCAAGGTCGTCATCCTTGCGCACCAGGGCAGGCCCGGGGATTACGACTTCATTCCCCTAAACGAGCACGCGGCATTCCTGACGCAGTACCTCGGAAGGCGCGTGAGGTACGTTGACGACCTGATGGGCAGGAACGCCATCGACGCCATCAAGGTGCTGTCTGACGGCGAGTGCATGATGCTCAAGAACGTCCGCGAGTTCGGCAAAGAGCAACAGAAGGGCGGCCCCGAGGAGCATGCTGGGTCCGAGCTGGTGAAGGTGCTCGCGCCGATGTTCGACCTGTTCGTCAACGACGCCTTCGCGTCCTCGCACAGATCTCACGCATCACTTGTTGGGTTCACTGCGGTGCTCCCGTCGGCCGCGGGAAGGCTGATGGAGCAGGAGGTCAGCACACTGACCAGGGTGTTCAACGCCCCAGAGAGGCCCTCGACATTCGTCTTCGGGGGGACGAAGTTCGCAGATGCGCTGCCCGTCATCGAGAAACTCGCGGACAGCCCGAATGTGGACAGCATAATAGTGGCCGGGCTTGCGGGGTTCTCGTTCCTGCGGATCCTCGGCAGAAGGATCGGGACGCAGACGGAGAAGCTGGCCGGGAGGGACGTGACCCAGGCGATAGCTGACAGGGCAAGGCTGCTCTACCAGAGGCACCGCGAGAAGATACAACTGCCCGTGGACGGAGCAATCGGGGTTGACGGGGAGCGCAGGGAGTACATGCTCGACTCCCTGCCCGAGGATGCGCGCGTGATGGACATCGGCACCGAGAGCATCAAGGCGTTCAACCGAACCGTGCTATCCTCGAAGACGGTCTTCCTGTCGGGACCGCCAGGAGTGTTCGAGAAGGAGGAGTTCTCCAAGGGCACCTCAGAGATGCTCAGGGCGATCACTGAGTCCGAGGCGTTCTCGTGCATAGGAGGAGGGCATTCTAGCGCCGCCGCGAACAAGTTCGGGGTCCGAGACAAGATCTCCTATGTCAGCACGGGCGGCGGAGCCCTTGAGAGGCTGATGCTGGGGAAGGAAATGCCAGTCGTAGAGGCTCTGAGGGCCTCGGCTAAGAGATTCTGACTGCTCATCCGTAAGGATATCCCTTTGTGTCCGAGCCTCCGAGGACCGTGCCGCCCAGGGACCTGGACCTTATCAAACCTCTCACAGGCACGCTGTCGATCTCGTTTATGCTGCTTTTGTTCACGATGACGAGTATCAGCACTGGAACTCCGCCGGCCTCCTTGATGTCCGCAATCGCTCCCTTCAGGGTCTGGCCGGTGCTGAGCACATCGTCGACAATGATGATCTTCTTCCCGCCGCCGATAGAAGCGAAGTTCGAGCTGAAGGCGCCGCCCGCATCGCTCTCCGCGTGCGGCCTGTAGACCCCGAAGTCGATCCCCATCATCTCCGAGAGCATCGTGGCGAAGGGCACGCCGTTGATTGAGACCCCGAGCACGACGTCGGCTTCGATATCCCTCTTCGCAAGCTCCTCGAGCGCGATGTCGGCCATCAGCTCCGACATGACGCCGACGCGGTATCCGGACACCCCGACCGACCTCCAGCCGATCTTGACGTCCGACGGGGGAAGGCCCTCGTATCCATACTCCAGCAGGTAGTTGACCGTATCGACTGAGAGATGCAACTCGTCGGCTATTTCTCGCACGCCCAGGCCCTTCTTCCTGAGCACCTTGGCGTTGGCTGCCAATTCCCTGACATCTACCATCTTATCACGACTCTGGGATGCATCATGACCCGATATTAACCTTGCGACTGTGTGCATTGCCGAGGGAGCTGACCAGCGCAACCAGCGCACGGTTGAGAGGGACATCGATTCCGTGCTTCTCGGACAGGCGGCAGATGACGCCGTTGATCTCGTCAATCTCCGTCCGTCCGCCCTTGATCACGTCCTGCAGCATGCTCGACAGATTCCCCGCGGTACCTCTGGCAACGAGTCGCACGCGGGGATATGCATGGGCCCTGGGGAGCACGATCCCTTCTGCACGGGCGACCCGCTCGCATTCCTTCGACATCTCGAGCAGAAGGCGCGAAACGGCCTCGCTCCTGAGCAGCGC
>JBBIUZ010000154.1:0-733 GCA_037439985.1 Methanobacteriota archaeon
TGAGGAAGGAGTTCCGCACGGTCTCGAGGGTCGCCGGGCCTCTGGTCTTCGCCGAGAAGGTCGGGGAGGTGGCCCTTGGCGAGCTCGCGGAGATAGCGCTGCCCGACGGCACGACCAAGAGGGGCCAGGTCCTGGACACCTCGAAGGACGTCGTCGTGCTGCAGGTCTTCGAGGGCACCACGGGAATCGACACTGGCACCGGCGTCAGGTTCCTCGGCAGGACGCTCCGGTTCGGCGTGTCCAAGGACGTCGTCGGGAGGGTCTTCTCGGGCGCGGGCGTGCCCATCGACGGCGGGCCGCCGGTCGTGCCGGAGAAGGAGCTGGACATCCTTGGGAGCGCTATAAACCCGTTCTCCCGCATGAGGCCGAGCGAGTTAATCCAGACAGGCATCTCCACAATCGACGGCATGAACACGCTGGTGAGGGGCCAGAAGCTCCCGATATTCTCGGGCTCCGGGCTGAGCCACAACCAGATTGCGCTGCAGATAGCGAGGCAGGCGAAGGTGCTGGCCGGCGCCGAGCAGTTCGCGGTTGTCTTCGCCGCTATGGGCATCACCAACGAGGAGGCGCAGGAGTTCATCACCGACTTCGAGCGCACTGGCGCCTTGAAGAGGGCGGTGCTGTTCCTCAACCTGGCGGACGACCCGGTGGTCGAGAGGATTGTCACCCCCAGGATGGCCCTGACGGCCGCGGAGTACCTCGCCTTCGAGAAGGAGATGCACGTCCTCGTCAT
>JBBIUZ010000154.1:744-2058 GCA_037439985.1 Methanobacteriota archaeon
CTACTGCGAGGCGCTGCGCCAGATAGGATCGGCGAGGGAGGAGGTGCCCGGCAGGCGCGGGTACCCCGGGTACATGTACACCGACCTGGCCTCGATCTACGAGAGGGCCGGGAAGATACGTGGCAGGAGGGGCTCTATCACCCAGATACCGATACTCACGATGCCGGACGACGACATCAACCATCCCATCCCGGACCTGACGGCCTACATCACAGAGGGGCAGCTCATCGTCTCGAGGGACCTGCAGCGCAGGGGCATCTACCCGCCAATCGACATAGGGGGCTCCCTGTCGAGGCTGATGGACGCCGGCATAGGCGAGAAGATGACGAGGGGGGACCACAAGCAGGTCTCCGACCAGTGCTACGCCGCGTACGCCGAGGGGAGGGACCTCAGGGGCCTGGTGGCGATAATCGGCAAGGAGTCGCTGTCGCCGCGGGACAGGAGCTTCCTCGACTTCGCAGACGAGTTCGAGTCGTTCCTGGTCTGGCAGGGGAGGGACGAGAACCGCGGCGTCAAGGGCACGCTCGACATCTGCTGGCAGCTCCTCGCGAAGCTCCCGGAGGACTCGCTGACGAAGATAGACCGGAAGACCATCGAGCAGTACCACCCCAAGGGGAAGGCCGGGTGAGCGGGAAGGATGCAGACGGAGTTCAAGCCCACCAGGTCGGCGCTCCTCGAGGTGAGGAAGCGCGTCAGGTTCTCGAGGAAGGGCCACAAGATACTGAAGATGAAGCGGGACGGCCTCGTCATCGAGCTGTTCAAGCTGCTGGACGAGGCGAGGGGGTCGAGGGCCCGGCTGGTCGAGAAGTACAACGTGGCCGGCAAGAAGCTGGCGGTGGCGCAGAGCGTCGAGGGCTCGCTGGGGGTGCGGTCGGCCGCGTACGCGGTGTCGTCCCCGCCCGAGCTCGCCGTGAGCTACAAGAACGTCATGGGAATCACCCTGCCGAGGTTCGACGTCACGGGGATAAAGAAGCGCCTGGACCAGCGCGGGTACGGCGTCATCGGCACGTCGGAGCACGTCGACGAGGCGGTCGAGGCCTACGAGGACCTCCTGCTCGAGATAGTCAGGACGGCGCAGGTCGAGACGGCCCTCCGCAACGTCATGGACGAGATAGAGGTGACGAAGCGCAGGGTGAACGCGCTGGAGTTCATGATAATCCCCGAGCTAGAGAGGAGCGAGGCGTCCATCAGGCAGCGCCTGGAGGAGATGGAGAGGGAGAACACCTTCAGGCTGAAGAGGTTCAAGGGCGAGGGCGCGGCGACGGCCTGAATTTTCATCACTCATGCTTATAATAAATCACTTTTAAGTACGGA
>JBBIUZ010000154.1:2068-3207 GCA_037439985.1 Methanobacteriota archaeon
CCTCGCGCATGACGCCCGAGACCACGAAGCGGAGCGGCGAGCTGAAGCAGGAGATTCTGGCCAAGGTGAAGAGCGAGGACATACGCTTCGTCCAGTTCGCCTTCATGGACATCCTCGGCATCCCCAAGATGGTCTCCGTGCCGTCCAAGAGGCTCGAGCACATAATCGACGACGGCGTCGCGTTCGACGGCTCCTCGGTCGTCGGGTATGCGACCATCGACGAGAGCGACAGGAAGGCCATACCGGACCTATCCACGTTCATGACCCTGCCTTGGGAGGACGGGCTGAGGAAGACAGGGCGGTTCATCTGCGACATCTACGATACCACGGGCAAGAGGTTCGAGGGGGACCCGCGCTGGGTGCTGGAGAGGGTAATCGCAAAGGCGAAAGGTATGGGCTACCCATGCTGCAACACAGGCCCGGAGTACGAGTTCTTCCTCCTCGAAACCGAAGACTCTGGTACCCCAAACCTCGTCCCGAACGACAGGGGCGGCTACTTCGACCTGATGCCGATGGACAGGGCGGAGCTGGTCCGCAAGGAGACCGTCAACTTCCTGATGGAGTCGGGGGCGGAGGTCGAGGCCACCCACCACGAGGTTTCGCAGGGCCAACACGAGATAGACCTGCGCTACGGGGACGCGCTCGCCTGCGCCGACAGGGTCTTCCTGCTCAAGGACGCCATCAAGACCGCCGCGCGGGCGCACGGCCTCCACGCGACATTCATGCCCAAGCCGTTCTACGGGAGGAACGGGAGCGGCATGCACGTCCACCAGTCCCTCCTGGACGGCAAGGGGGACAACATCTTCTTCGACCCGGGCGGCAAGTACGAGCTCTCCAGTACCGCGCTGTCATACATGGCGGGGCTGATGGCGCACGCGAAGGAGACCTGTGCCGTGCTCGCGTCGCGGGTCAACTCCTACAAGCGCCTGGTGCCTGGATACGAGGCCCCGGTCTACATCTGCTGGGCCAACAAGAACAGGAGCTCGCTGATACGCGTCCCGGCTGGCAGGGGGAAGGCCACGAGGATGGAGATGAGGAACCCGGACCCGGCGGGAAACCCGTATCTCCAGTTCGCGGCCATGATAGGCTCCGGCCTCGACGGGATAGAGAGGAGGCTCGAACCAGCCGAACCGGTGGAG
>JBBIUZ010000155.1:0-3173 GCA_037439985.1 Methanobacteriota archaeon
TGACGCTGAGAGAGGCGAGCCTGAAGTTCGGCCAGTATAACGCGATGCTCGGAGCGGACTCAAGGAGGTGGATTACTCAACACAGTTTTGCGTCGCGAACGTTTATATCAAGGGAATTGTTCGGGAAGGCCAGTATACCCGGAGGTATCCTAATGCCAGCAAAGGTCAACAAGGAAGAGTGCGTCGGATGTGGCGCGTGCGTGGACGCATGCCCTGAGGGCGCAATCACCTGCGACGAAGTCGCGGCAGTAGACGCCGAGAAGTGCCTGGACTGCGGGGCATGTGTGGACGAGTGCCCGAACAATGCGCTTCTGATCGAGGAGAAGAAGTAGCCACCTCGCTCGACGGCTTCTCCTCTCGATGATGGAATCAACAACGCTTTCCTGCCGGGCGCACCCCGGGCCGGGATCGATAAGCCACGATTCGAGGCGCCGGTCACAGGTGCGTTCTTGGCAATTCCTATTATCGATATCGTTGTCATCCTTCCAGTTACGTTCATGTCGTCTCTAGCGGTCAGAATCATAGAGAGGCGCGCTCAGGGGCCATACGGCGGCCTGCGTGGGATACTTGCCCACGGCGCGGTCGCTTCAATACTGGCGGCAATCGTGCCGAGACAACTCACACCGGACACGTTCACTATTGATGTATGGGAGTTCCGGAACATCCTCGGGAGGCCCCGGACCTTCAGGGTGTTGTAGACAAAAACTGGGAACTCTTGTGTCTGGTCATCCATCGCCGTTTGAGATGGTACTCAGCCGAGCTGAAGAGGAACCGTACTGTGGCCCCTGAGGCGAATCGAGAACTGGAAGATGGAGGGGCACAACGCCCTGGTCAAGGACTGGGACGAACTCAGGCTATTCGCCTCAGATGCTCAGGATCGCAATTCCGATGACCACTGTGAAAACGCCAATCCACTCCTTCAGCTGCATTTTCTCCTGCATGAACACGAGCGCCAGGATGCCAGTGAGGACGGCGTTGGAGGTGGCAATGGCCGCGGTCGTGCCCGCAGCCGTCCCGCTCCTGGAAAGCGCGTAGCTCAGCGTCAGAATCCCGACCCCCAGGAAGACGCCCGCGGCGATGGGATAGACCAGCGACGCATTGAGCGGGATCGACTTGCCCGCGACACGCAGATAGACGGCCATGATGACGCCGATGAGGCCCATGGTGACCCACATCAGCGCGGTGAACATCTTGGGATCGATGTTGGTGTTCTTCTGTCCGTAGGCGATGAGGAAGTTCGTCGTCCCCCACAGAATGAACGTTGCGAGGGCGAAAAGCAGCGCTGGTGAGTCCATGGTCCTGTGCTCCACGGGCCCAGCGAAGAAAGGCTCCGTATTAATAGGTTTGCTAGCTCTGACATCCCGGGGCCTGGACGATACCTCGTGGTTGAGACCCAATGCGAAGGCCATCTGCGGCCGACCCGCAGCTGCTCCAGGGCCATAGGTTATTAATATCCTCTGGCAGACTCATGGCGGCAAGGCTATTGGAGCACTCGCGCAGTCTCTCTCGGTCGTCTCGCCGCAAGGTGGCCATATGGTATCGGTATGCATGTTGACGGAACTCGAGAGGTACCGGTCGATCATGCCATACAAGAACCCCGGCGGAATGGGGACCAACGTCCCGATGGTCGCGAGGGAATTGGAGAGTCTCGGCGTAACGGTCTTCATGAACAGGCCCAAGGAGGAGTATGACGTCCTTCACGTGCACAGTCCGCTCCCGGATTCGTTCCTGTGGGCACTGAGGCGACGGAGAGCGCACAGGCCGCTCGTCGTCCATGGCCGCCATCTGCCAGAGCTGATCAAGGGGGGGTTCAGGTTTGGCTCGTTGTTGTACCCTCTGGTCCGCAAGTACTCTGTCAGATTCTACAACCTTGGCACCGTCGTTGTCGGCGCGACGCCGTATGTCGCGGAGTCGCTCGCAAGGGACGGCGTCCGAGGCCCCTTCAGAGTCATTCCAAACGGCATCAACAGGGAGGTCTTCGCGAGGGACGGGGCGGGCGGGAAGAGGTTCAGGGAGAGTATCGGGCTGTCCCCTTCGGACAAGCTCGTGCTGAGCGTCGGCCTCAGGATCCCGAGAAAGGGGGTCGATACGTTCGTGAACATGTCCACGAGGTTCAAGGACAAGCCCGACGTCAAGTTCGTATGGGTCGGAGAGTCCGAGGCGCTGCTCGAGGACGCGCTGAACGGTACAGACCGGGGGAACGTGCTGTTCGCGGGTCATGTCCCCTTCGAGGAGATGGTGGGCGTGTACTCTGCCGCCGACGTGTTCGTGTTCCCCACGAGGGCCGAGAGCTACGGCAACGTCATGCTTGAGGCGGCCAGCTGCGGCTGTCCGCTCATAATCAGGGACATCCCGGTGTACGAGGCGTGGGTCAGGGACGGGACTCACTGCCTGAAAGCCCGCACAGACGACGAGTTCTGCGACACGCTCCGCATGGTCCTGGACAATGCTGGTCTGAGGAGCAGGCTCGTCAACGGCGCGGCGAGCCTCGCCGCTGACCACGACATGAAGAAGACTGCGCAGATGCTCAAGGACCTGTACGAGACTCTGGCAGCCGGAGGCCGGGTAGGATGATTCTCATCGACATCGGGCAGTACATCTTCGAACTGTTCAGGGGCACGGGGGATCTCGGCATGTTCGTCGCGCTGGCCGTCGTCATCTGGACGGATGGCGCGCTCTTCCCCACGATCCCGGAGGTGTGGCTAGTGTTCGTCTGGACGGCTCATCCCGACCCGTCGCTCAACTTCGCCGTCGCGCTTGTGCTCGTGGCCTCGGTGGCCAGCGTATTGGGCACGTTGAGCCTCTACTCGGCCGTCAGGCTCACCGGGCTCCCCAAGAGGGTCCGGAGGGTGATGGCGGGGTATACGAACTGGCTCATCGTGAACGACGAGCGGCTCCTCCTGCTCAACCGGTTCGCCCCGCTGATACCTTACACTGGGGCGTTCATCGCCACCAGCAAATGGGATATCAGGAAAGCTACCTTATACCTGAGCGGCGGTGCGTTGGCGAAGTTCGCAGCTTGGGTCGTCGTGTTCGCGGCGCTCCGCGAGGACGTCGTCGGGGAACTGTCTCCATGGATATCGCTCGCCCTGGTGGCGATCGTGGTCGGCGCGAGCACAGCTGTGTCTCTGGTCTACAAGAAGAGAAAGGGGGTGTCCCGGGATGATCTCGGT
>JBBIUZ010000156.1:0-3170 GCA_037439985.1 Methanobacteriota archaeon
GAACCCGGCGCTTATGAAGAGCACGAATCCGGATGTGAGGGCGAGGGCTGAGAGGATGAGCAGCGGGACCGTCATGATCCTCGGGGACTCGTGAGCGTGGTAGTCCGACCTCGGGGTGCCCGAGAAGGTCATAAACCACATCCTGAACATGTAGAATGCCGTCAGGAACGCCGTCGCGACCCCCATGACCCAGAGGATGAGGAACGCATAGCCGTAGCTGCCCGCATGGTACACCGCGGTGAGCAGCTCGTCCTTGCTCCAGAACCCGGACAGAGGCGGTATCCCCGCGATAGCCAGCGCCCCTATGAGCATCGTGATGGCGGTTATAGGCATCTTCCTGCGCAGGCCGCCCATGAGCCGCATGTCGTTCGTTCCGACCGCGTGGATGACGCTGCCGGCGCACAGGAACAGGAGCGCCTTGAAGAACGCGTGGTTCATGAGATGGAACACAGCCGCCGCATAGCCAGCCCCCGAAGCCTGGTTGATGATGAGGTAGCCGCCCGCGCCCAGCCCGAGAACCATGTACCCGAGCTGGCTGATCGTACTGTACGCAAGGACGCGCTTTATGTCCGTGGCAGCGAGCGCCACGGTCGCCGCCAGGAGCGCGGTTATCCCGCCGATCGCGCCGATCAAGAGAAGGCTCTCGGGGCAGTGGACGAGAAGGGGGTACGTCCTCGCCGTGAGGTATACGCCAGCCTTGACCATCGTCGCGGCATGGATCAAAGCGGAGACAGTCGTCGGGCCCTCCATTGCGTCCGGGAGCCACTCGTGCAGCGGGAACTGGGCGCTCTTCCCTATCGCACCCCCGAAGATGAGGGCCGTGGAGAGCGTCAGCATGTCCGAGGGCACCTTCTGTATGCCGGACGCCTGGAACAGGGTGGCAAAATCGAAGCTCCCGACGTACTTGAACAGGATGATGAGGCCGGCCATGAACATGATGTCCCCGACCCTGGTAACTATGAAGGCCCTCTTCGCCGCGCTAGCTGCGGCGGGTCTCTCGTACCAGAAACCGATTAGGAGGTACGAACACAGGCCGACCAGCTCCCAGAAGATGAACATCTCGAGGTAGTTGCTCGCGATGACCAGCCCGTACATCACCGAGATGAACAGCATGATCTCGGCGTAGTAGCGCCTGCGGCGCTCGCCCTCCTCGTGCATGTAACCGCCCGAGTAGATGACCACGAGGGTTCCGACGATCGACACAACGACGAGCATGACCGCCGTGAGCTGGTCGATCCATACGCCGAACTTGATCGTGATGCTGCCAATGACCAGCCACGTGAAAGACGGGACGCCAGAACCGGTCAGGGTGTGCCCGGTCAGCACTTCCCACACGACCAGCGCCGAGAGCACGAGCGCGCCGCTGGCTCCCGCGATGGCGTACGGGCCGCCGTCCTCCCAAAGCAGCCCTCTCTTAGGCATGAAGCTGACAATCAGGAAGGCGGCGAACGGGAAGACCGGTATCAGCCAGGCATAGTCGAGGATGTTCACTTCACCACCTCAGGATGTTGATCTTCTCGACGTCTATCGTCTGGTACCTTCTGTAGACCGATAGCAGTATCGCCAATCCGACTGCGACCTCGGCAGCGGCAATCGCAATCGAAAACAGCGCGAAGACCTGCCCCGAAGGGTCCGGGAAGCCGTGCATGCCCGTGTGGTACGAGCTGAACGCGACGAAGTTGACGTTCGCGGCGTTGAGCATTATTTCGATCGACATCAGCACTGCGATGGCGTTCTTCCTCGTCAAGACGCCATAGGCGCCGACGGTGAACAGGAGCGAGCTGAAGATCAGCCAGTACTCGATGGTTATCATT
Source organism: Methanobacteriota archaeon (assembly GCA_037439985.1). Classification (GTDB taxonomy): domain Archaea; phylum Thermoplasmatota; class Thermoplasmata; order UBA10834; family UBA10834; genus COMBO-56-21. The sequence goes on from JBBIUZ010000156.1 coordinate 1,815, forward strand.
GCTTCTCCTCCTTGGCGAGGTACACGCCCCCGAGAAGCGCAACCAGGAGCAGCAGGCCGATCATGAGCATCACGACTCCGTATCCGGAAGCGTCGTTCTGGCCGAAGAGCGTCTTCGCGACCTGCTCGTTCGTAGGAGGCTGCTTGTCCTGACCGACCTGCGGCCAGTGGACGGACATCATCACACCGACCAGGATGAGCGCGAATGCGAGTATCGCGATGCCTCTCGTGACGCCCAGCCTCATCTCTTCTCACTCTCCCTGATCTCCCGTCTGGTGAGCATGATACCGAACAGGATGACGACCGTCACCGCGCCCACATACACGAGGATCTGGACAATGGCGACGAACTCGGCGCTGAGCATGACGTACAGCGCTGCGATGGAGATGAAGCAGGAGGCCAGGTAAATCACGCTGTGGACTATCTCCTCGGCCTCGATGACCATGAGCGCGGACACAAGCGCCACGATCGCCAGGAATATGAAGACCGCCAGCTGCCAGTCGAACGTCATTCCTCAACTCCCTCCATCTCGATCGCGTCGAACTTGCACGCCCTGAAGCATCTGCCGCACCCGACGCACTTCTCGAGCACAAAGACTGCGCGCTTCTTCGGCTTGCCGGGCTTCCCGTCCTTCATGCGCTTCCCTGTTCCCGGCATCTCCATCATGTAGATCGCTTCAGCGGGGCACGCCCGCGCGCAAGCCCCGCAGCCTGTGCACTTCTTCAGGACGAACTTCGGCTCGGGCATTTCGAAGTATGACTCGTAGACGTCCTGCATCGTGACGGCCTTCTCGGGGCAGACGGCCGCGCATTTCCCCTCTCCCGTGCACTTAGCGAGATTGAACTCCGGCTTGGTCCTCCCGACGGAATCGATCGGCATCATCGCGATGCACATCTCGGGGCACTCCCCGGCACACTTCTCACAGCTGGTGCACTTACTCATGTCCAGCACTGGGACCGTGCGCCTGCGGCGCTCCTCGACCACCTTGTTGGCGTAGCTGTCGTCCCTGAGCTCCCTCGGGTCGAACTTGATCTTCTCCCGGTCCCCGCTCGCGAGCTCGAACTCGACGGTCTCGTGGATGGCTGCCGTCGGGCACACCTCCACGCAGAGTCCGCAGAAGAGGCACCGGCCCATGTCGATCCCTGGCCGCTCGATCTTGCCCAGCTCGGGATCGTCGATCTTCTGCATCCACATGCAGTCGTTCGGGCAGATCTGGACGCAGTTACCGCACCCTATGCACCTCTTGAAGTCGATGGTATGCTTCCCCCTGTATGGCGGGGGGAGGTCCAGCTTCTGGTACGGGTACATCACCGTGTTCGGCTTGCCCCGGAGGAACGAGCTGTAGAACTGCCGGATG
>JBBIUZ010000157.1:0-3135 GCA_037439985.1 Methanobacteriota archaeon
GGTCGAGTGGTCGCGATGAGGACCTCCTTCCCGGTGTCCGCCTCACGAAACCTGATGTAGTTCAGCTTCGTGCTTCGAGGCTCGTACTCCACCTCCGCGTCCGCGAGGGCGGTCCCACACCTAGTGCACCAGTTAACCGGGAACTGCCCCTTGTACACGAGGCCCTTCTTGTACATCCTGATGAACGAGACCTGCGTGAGCCGCCTGTAAGATGTCGCGTCCGTCTGATAGTATATGCTTGGGTCCATCGACTCGCCCAGGATCTCGACCTGCCTGGTCATCTCCCCGATGTGCTTCTCCGCGAACTCGCTGCACATCCTGACGAACTCCTGTCGCGGGACCTCCGAGGCCTTGATACCCTTTGCCTTCTCGACCCTCACCTCGACGGGCATGCCGTTCACGTCGAAGCAGAGCGGGAAGAACACGTTGTATCCCCTGAGGCGTCTGTACCTCGCGACGAAGTCGATGGCGGTGTAACCGTATGCATGGCCCAGGTGGAGCGCGCCGGAGGCGTACCTCGGAGGGGTGTCAATGCTGAATACCTCCTTCTCTGACTTGGGGTCGAAGGTGTACAGCTTCCACTCCTTCCACTTAGCCTGCCACTTGGGTTCGCTCTCTCTCCAATCATACTGGGCCATGGCTCGACTGAGAGAATGGTCGGCATAGATAAAGCTTGTTCAGTCCGCTTGGCGAGTGACGGCGATGCTGGACGGGCTACTTCCGAGGCCTCTTCCTGTGGCCGAGGCTCGCCAGGATGAGGTCTTCCGCCTCGTCGGTCATGGGCCCCGTCCACTGGTCCAGGGAGAACAGGCCGTCAGCCAGACATCTCACGAGGACCGACATCTGGTGCGGGCAGAAATAGCCCTTCTCCCGCGAGTCGACACACTCGCATGAGGTCGAGACGTCGTCCGTGGTCTGGTTCACGAAGCGTATGTTATAGACCTCGTACCCGTCGGAACGCCTCATCGTGAACACCGCGTTCACCACGGTCTCGTCGCTCTCGGGGTCCAGTTCCACAATCTTCCTGCTGTGGGCCCACTTGACCGCCTTCGCCATGTTCTCCGCGAAGTATATGTCCTCCTGCGCGGAGCAGAAGTCCTCAATAGTCTCCTTCTCGATATTCTCCCCGATGAACCTGATAAGGTCGTCCTTCAGGAAGTTGGACCCTCCCGCCAGATCCTGAGCCTCGCAGAGGTTCCTCAGGCTCTCGACCGTCAGCCGCGACAGCCTGAATTCCAGTGGCAGATCGCTTGACATGTTACCCATCCCTTGCTGAAGGATAATCGGGCACGTCCGAGTTAAACTTATCCCGGCCAGATGAGCCCCTGGTCGAGATGAGCGAGAAAGGGAAACGTCTCGATGCAGGATCCCGCCAAGGGAGGCGTGCGGTCTCGGTCAGCTCGCAGGATGGCGCGCATCTCACAGGGACGAGTCAGCGCATGCACGTGTGCGACGCAAGACCAACACGTAGTCCTTCTCTATCCTACTGTCGTTCCATCTCGGGATATCCAGATGACGATTGATAACGTCGTAGACAAGGACCCGCTCGATCTCGAAGCCACATCGCATCGCAATCCTCGCGAGGATCCTGTAAGTCGGGATGTCAACCTTCTGGAACCTATTCTGCCCCACCACGAGGCAATACCTAGCCCTCCGCTTGAGGACCCTGTTGACCTCGGCTATGCTTCTCCTCATGTCATCGAAATAGCGGAACACTATGAATGCGCTTTTCTTGTCCCGGACCATAAGCTCCGCAAGAACGCTCCGCAACTCTTCTATGCTGACATAGGGCTCCCAGTCACCGTACTCTGACAGATACGCCCTGGCCGTCCCGATAAGCTTCGAGTCGAGCGCGGATGTCTCGCTGATCATGCCAAGCCAGTACATCTCGAGCTTGTGCACGCTCACATAGTGGACCGCGCTGGCGTACGGCGGCGAGGTGATTGCCAGGTCGATCTCGCCGTCCCCGAGGTCGATGTCTCTCGCATCACGGCCTATGATTCGCGCGGTCGGGACATGCCTGTACTTCCCTTTCACCTCTCGGGACAGGTTCCACAGGTCCGCCGCGTCCATCAGCCTGTTCTTCACCGCATTCCCGAAACGGCCGATCGCATCGTACGATGTCTTGCCCTGCTGATCGAGCTTCTTCTGGAAGGTCGTGACCTCCGGTATGAGGGAGTCGTCGTCGGAGTTCGACACCTTGCGTATGATGGATGAGAAGCACACTTTGAAGAAGTCCTGGCAGTCCCCGCTCTTCATGTTCCATATGTTCCTCTTGATGACGGCGAGCTGCTCCAGCACGGAGGGACGGAACCAGTGCTCTCGGTTCGGAATCTCAGGGATCCATCCTCCGACGCCGGCCGCGTCGTCGGCTATGCTCGCGAGCAGGTCTTCCGCCAGAGCGGACAGCCTGCTAGGGTCGATGGGCGTTGTCTTGACCTTGGCAATCAGCTTCGCAAGCGGGTGGACGTCTATCCCGCAGCTGTCCCTGCCCGCGATGTACGACTCGAGCAATGTGGTGCCTGAGCCCATGAACGGGTCGAGGACGACATCCCCGACCGCAGAATATGAGTCCATGCAGTACCGCGGTATCTGGGGTATGAACTTCGCGGGGTACCGGTGTATGCCGTGGGTGGCGTAGCTGACCTTCTTTCCGACGAACTTCCTGAGTTCCCCCGACAGGTCCTCGGCCTCGGGGAACTCACTGACGCCGCGCCCATGCTCCTTGACCGACACCATATCCTCTTGGCATCTCCTTACTTGAGCGACGCGACCGTCTTCAGGTTCTCCCCCGAAAGGATGAAAACCACGGCCTCACGGACCCGCTCCTTGGATACCCTCACCTGCTCTGCCGTGTCCCTGTCCCTGATCGTGACCGTGCCGTCAACCTTGGTGTCGTAGTCCACTGTGACGCAGCACGGGGTGCCGACCTCGTCCATCCTCGCGTAACGTCTACCGATCGATCCTGAGTCGTCGTAGTGGGCCGCGATGCCAGCTCTCGTGAGCGAATCGTGGATCTCGGCCGCGATCGCGTCGAGCCCGTCCCTTGCCATCAGCGGGAACACGCCCACTTTGATCGGGGCGACCACGCCCTTGAGCCTGAGCGTAACATGGTCGTCCTTCTTCGCATATGCG
>JBBIUZ010000158.1:0-1590 GCA_037439985.1 Methanobacteriota archaeon
GTGGTTTGAATATTTATCATTTTCTCTCTCAATTCCGGGAACGCTTGTACGAATAAGGATACATTATCATGGATAGCCACCAATAGTTGTTGGTTTTGCTTTAGATATTCCTTGAACTCCTCCGAACTCATAGCTTTCGTTAAAACATCGGAAACTTCTTTTCTTATCATTTCGTTCGATTGCATTTCTTGCTCTATCTGTGTTGCTAATTCTTTTAACAAATCATTCCGCTCGTTCTCTGTCATTTGGGACACTTTTTCCTCTTTACGTTTTTCTATGCACCTGGAAGTCATATCCCATATTACTGGGATAAATCCGAGCGTTATTCCCATGGATATTGCTGATAAAGCTATTGCTCCAACCGTTGTGGCAATTGGCATCTTAAAATCTTTGGCAGTATTTAACGAAAGAAAGAATTTAATTCCGTTCCAACATCTAGATACGACATTCATCTGTTCGGTCATTTTACCACAATCTCTATGGGATACTGCGCACGAGACGGGCACACAGCCTCTACTTTTAGTCGGTCGTCCCCCAAGTGACGGTACCTAATCGCTTGCATAGCTCGCTACAATATGACATTGTACCTATATAAAATCCCTACCCCGTCCCTTCGTTGGACTCGTGATTCTCGCTCCGTATCCCGTACCAAAGTGCATTCTGGCGTACCTAAGCAAAAAGCCGGGATACAACCAGCCGTGGCGCAGGGATTCGCCGGAACTCTGCGCTCGCCCGGCGTCACTCCGTCGCCGTTATTATGATGTGTATCAGCTCAGACGACGTCTTGACGTCGTCCAGCGAGTTCTCCAGGGCGTGGAGCAGGTCCCTAAGGACGAACAGCACCCTCGGGTCCAGGTCGGACGTCATCAGGTCCTTCTTCAGCGCGAAGTAGTCGTCGTCCACCTCGTGCTCGAGGCGGTCTATGTCCGTCGCGTAGCGGACGACGTCGGAGTGGCTCGTCCCCATGCTGTCCAGCATGGCCTTCAGCGCCGTCGTCGCGGACACCGACTTCAGGGTGATGGTGCGGTACTTGCCCCAAATCTCCGGGGACACGGCCATCTTCGCCTCGATGATGATCTGGAGGTTCTTCGACGCGCTCTTTATCCAATCGGCGATGTGGTCCAGGCGCTTCACGAGGTGCATGATGTCCTCGCGTTCCTTGGACGGTATGTCGCCCTTGGCCAGCTCCTCCTCCATCCTAATCTCGATGTTGTCCGCGACCTTCTCCGCGACGCCCACGCGCTCGATGGCGGCCAGCGCGTCGGCTGCGTTCCCGGCGTGCGCGCACTTTATCGCGTTGTCCATCTCCCGTGCCGTGTCCAGTATCCTCAGCAGGTGATCCTTGGCGGCATCCAGCACGCTCGACTCCCTCCGCTTCCTGAACCACGAGCTCAGCGCCTTCTCATTCAAGCTTCAACACCTCCGTCAGTCCTTCCCTTGGAGTGGCATACACCAGGCAGCGGTCAGGCTCCATGTTGACCATAACCGCGTCGCCCTTTTTAAACGTTCCCACGTCCCTGTGGGTGTCTATGGCCACGCCCTCGCCGCTCTGCAGGCCCACCCTGAGCCTCGTGAACGCGCCCATCAGCG
>JBBIUZ010000158.1:1600-3110 GCA_037439985.1 Methanobacteriota archaeon
TCACGACCCCTCGCAGCCCTTCGCCGTCGCCGGCCAGCGTGCAGTTCTCCGGCCTGCAGGCCAGGACGACCGGAGAGCCGAGCGGGAACCGCGCCCCCTCGTCCAGCGCGCTTACTATCGTGCCGCTCCTCGTTATCACCAGCGCGTACCTCTCGCTCCTCTCGACGACGGTCCCCTCTATGAAGTTCATCTCGCCGATGAAGTTGGCCGTGAAGAGGCTCTTCGGCCTATCGTAGAGGTCGGACGGCGAGCCCTCCTCGACGATCCTGCCCGCCCTCATCAGCACGATGCGGTCGGAGACCGACATGGCCTCCTCCTGGTCGTGCGTGACGTGGACGGCGGTGAGGCCCAGCTCCTTGACGTACCGGCGGAGCTCGTACCTGAGCGACACTCTGACGCGGGCGTCGAGCGCGCTCAACGGCTCGTCGAAGATGACTATCTTCGACTCGGAGGCCAGAGCCCTGGCGATGCCGACCTTCTGCTGTGCCCCCCCGCTCAGTTCGCCGGGCATCTTGCGCTCGGAGCCGCGAATCTTCGCGCGGGCCATCATGCCGGCCGCTATCTCCTCTACCCTGCCCCGCTTGTCCTTCACGATGGGGGAGTAGGTCACGTTCTGCTTCACGCTCATGTGCGGGAACAGCGCGATGTTCTGGAAGACGTAGCCCACGTCCCTCTCGTAGGACGGTATGCCAGCCATGTTTTTCCCGTCGATGAGGACCTCGCCCTCCGAAGGCTCCCAGATGCCGGAAATCATCTTGACGAGCGTCGTCTTGCCGCAGCCGCTGGGGCCCAGGATGGTGACGTATTCCCTGTCCTTGACGACGAGATTGACATCCTCCGCCGCGGTGACCGGCCCGAACCTCTTGGCGATGCTGCGCAGCTCGATCTTCGGCATCAGTCGACCTCCAGCTCCTTGGACAGGCCCCCCTCAGGGTAGGCGAACGGTCTCAGATGCTCCGGCGGGACGCCGATCCAGACCTTGCTGCCCTCCGAGATCCCTTCCGACTTCCTCGCGGTCGTCTTGCACCTGAGCGTTCCGAGCTCGCGCGTTTCGACCTCGAGCACGATGTACTTCCCCAGGAAAAGCCTCCGCGCGACCTCGCCCTCGAGCCCGCCTGGCGAACTCGTTGCGCCGACGGTGAGCCTCTCGGCCTTTATGCCAGCCACCGCCTTCCCACCATCCTGCCCCCACAACTGCGTGCCGCGCAGCTTGGCCCCGTTCGCGGTCTCGATGGCCCAGCCGCCTCCATCCTTGTGGATGTTTCCCTCGAAGAAATTTGCCTCTCCGACGAAATGCATCGCGAACGGACTGACGGGGGAGTTGTAAATGTCTGCCGGCGTCCCCGCCTGCACGAGCCTTCCATTGCGCATGAGGATTATGCGGTCGGAGATGGCCATCGCCTCTTCTTGGTCGTGCGTGACGTGTATCGTCGTCAGGCCCAGTTCCTTCGCAAGTTGCCTTATCTCGCGTCTCAATTCGATCCTGAGCCTAGCGTCCAGAGCTCGAAGA
>JBBIUZ010000159.1:0-3100 GCA_037439985.1 Methanobacteriota archaeon
TGGACGAAATCCCCGGTCACCTCGGTGAAACCCATGTTCAGGAAGATGGACCTCGTCCTGTCCAGAAGGAGCGTCAGGGGATGCTTCCTGCCGCCATGGACGGTGGGCGCGAAGGTCCTGACGTCGTATTTCCTGACATCGACCTCCCTCCATCTGCCGCTCTGGATCAGCTCGGGGGTGAGCTGCGCCACCTCCTCCCTGATGTCCAGTGGCATGGCGGCAATCCTCGCGCCCTCCTTCGTGAGCGCTATGGCCCTCGATGTGATGTGCCTCTCGTTCACGATGTCCTTTCGCTGCTTGAGCGCCTCGAGCAGTTCCCTCTTCGCATGGGCCTCCGAGATCTCCTCCTTCGCCATCCTCTCGATGAGGAGCTCGTCCTCTCCCTTGGTCCTGAGGGCCTCCCTGCCGTTGTCTGTGACAGTTATGATCGTGTCCTTGCCATCCTTCGATACATCGCCCCAACCCTTCTTCCTGATCCATCCGAGGGCGATAGCTATCTCATCGTTCGTGAGCTTCCCAGCGCGCTTGAGGTCGGCCATCGAACCCCTTCCGCCTGGACACGCCGCGAGCAGCTTCAAGGCGGTTCTTTCGGGGAGCGGTCTGCCAGCAATCGCCGGGTCCTTGAGCGAGTAGCTTCTCGTGATGCTCTCGTCGATCCTGACAAGGCCCTTAGCCTGTAGCCACGACGAGGCGTTCATGACCTCGACGAGCAGCTCGAGCCCGGACGCCCGCTGAACCTCGTCAGGGGTTGCGCTCCTGAGCCCTACGAGGGCCTTCAGGACCTTCTTCTCGAAGTAGCTGAGTTGCTCGACGACGTCTTTGTCAGACATGCCGCGGCCTCATTGGGCGAAGCGCTTATGTACTTTTGCCGGAGCGTATGGCCAGTCAGTAATCTATCTCTTCTTCATACGGCTTGATGTCGAAGACCGGTGTGCCGTCGAACGCGTCCAGGCCACGAACCGTCACGATGTTCCTCCTGACGGAGACGAGGTCAACGAGGGTGAGCCCGAGCTTGTTGGGCCTGGTAGGAGAGCGGCTTGCGAAGACTCCCACGATGGGTTTCCTGGGGTCATGTCGTGGGTGGACCCGCAACTGTGTTCGGTTGTTTCTGTCGAACCCGAATATGACCCACAGGCGGTCGAAATGCGAGAGCCTGTACAGCCCGTCAACGTAGGCCGTCTTGAAGACCAGCTTTGAGACGATGCCGCTCCAGTCGTCCGGCATCACCTTCACTCCGTTCACGACGGTGGCTACGGCTGTCATCTTCCACATCAGACTCCCGCCTTCTTAGTCCCGGACGAAGAAATCGTCGAGCATCTTCTTCGCCTCCAGCCGCTTCTGTTGGTGCACTTCGAGGAAATCCCAGACCTTCTCGAAGAGGAGCGCCTTGCACTCGCCGCACAGTATCTTCCCCTCCCGGCACTGGTCGCACATGGCCTGCATCTTCGCGTCGTCAGGCTCGAAGAAGAAGTTGAAGTACGCGTGGACGGAGCACACCTCCGGCTGCCCTCCCATCCTGCGCTGCTCATCCACGGACACCCTCCCGCCAGTGAAGGCGTTTGCGGTTTTCCTCTTGACGGTCTTCCTGTCATCGGTTGTGAAGATCGCCATGTCCCCCTTGCTGGACGTGGACATCTTCTCCGGCCCAGCGAGCGACGGCATCAGCTTGGAGTGCATCAGGGCTGGCTTGTAGTATCCCAACCCTTCGGCGATGTCCCTGGTGATCCTGAAGTGCGGGTCCTGATCGATCCCGCATGGTATCAGGCACGGGACCTTCCTGCCCTGCTCCTCAGATTCGAGGAAGCACGGGACCGTCTGTATGCTCGTGAAGAAGATGCTGCCGATATTGTACGAGTTGTCGAACCCGAACACGGCCCTGATCGTCGAGAAGGTGATCTTCTTCGCGGCCCGGACCGCGAGCGGGTGCATCGTCTTGATGTACTCGGTGTCGAGGAATATGTTCGTCAGCCCGGGATTGAACCCGAGCGCAATGAAGTCCAGCGCGTTCTCGTAACCCCACTTCCTGGCGGCGTCGAGAGTGAGGTGGTCGTAGAACATGAACTTCTCGTCGTCTGTGAGCTGGAACCACATCTTCGCCCGGAACACTTCCTGGAGATACTTCGAGAACGCCCACGGTATTAGATGGCCGAGGTGGACTGGCCCAGAGGGTCCCCTGCCAGTGTAGAGCGAGAACTTGCGACCCTTGTCGTACTCATCAAGGAGCCAGCCGAGGTCACGATGCGAATACACCAGTCCCCTCCTCAGCATCGGATGCAGCGGGCCGTATTCCGAGAGCCTCTTCAGCATCGCGTCGTCGATCCTCTTGGTTCCGAACCGCTCAATCAGGACGTCGTAGTCGATCTCTCCCGTGACCTTGTACGGGGTGACTTCGAACTCAGGGGTCATCTGTCGCCCGGCAGGGTTTACACTATTCGATGCTATATGTTTTTGCTGCGACCTGCTCTGTAGAAATCCTCGGTGAAGAGCAAAAAGAGTGACTCCATCCTCCTCGAGTTGTATGAGAACGCTCTGAAGATGAGTTCCTTGTGCTGCTGGCTCGGAACACGAGCCAGCACATGCGAACCCATAGTCCTTTTCTCCACCGAGTTCATCGTCTCCACCTTCGGACGGTGGCCGTCGTAATCCTTCTTGTCGAAACCCTCCTTCTGTCTCCTCCTCCGCTTTCCCCGCGTCTTGATCCCCGGACGCGATGCTGCACGAACGGGTATCGCCGTCCTCGCGCCCAGGACCTCCTGGGCGTATTCATGATTCGATTCCGCGTCATAGCCCTTGTCAGCCACCACGAGCTTCGCAGGAAGCTCCGCTGGACGGACCTTCTTCAGCGTTCAGATGAAGTCCGGCGAGTCGTTCGCCGGACCACGCCTGAACTTCACCGCGACGACGAGCTGCTTCCTCGCCTCGATGGCTACCGTCTGCTTCAGGTACCGACGCGTCAGGACACCTCGACGGTGTCCTCCCAGTCTGCCCCCTCGGGACTCGAGCACCCTCGTGTAATAGGTGCTTGCAGACGTGGAGCTGAACCCGGTCGAGTCCACGGCCAGATAGAGCACTCTCAGACGCGCCTCCTCCAGGAACCCGA
>JBBIUZ010000160.1:0-3096 GCA_037439985.1 Methanobacteriota archaeon
CTATACTATAATGGGGCATCCAGCCTCCGGCCGGGGACGCACTTTCGGTGCCTGCTGCGATTACTCTATAATACATGCCGGAGTTTCAGCTTCTTGATGCAGGACGAGTGGACAGAGAAGTACCGCCCGAAGTCCCTGTCGCAGATAGTCGGCAACGAGGAAGCGGCCAACTCGATGAGGCGTTGGGGTGAATCTTGGGCGAAGGGCATGCCGCGCGCGAAGGCCCTGGTCCTCCGGGGAGCTCCGGGCACGGGCAAGACTAGCGCGGCCCTTGCTCTGGCGAACGACATAGGCTGGGACTGCATCGAGATGAACGCGTCCGACCACAGGAACGCGTCGTCCATAAAGAGGGTGGCTGGCCTCGGAGCCCTGGGGCAGACGTTCTCGGCAACTGGGGAGTTCTTCTCATCGACGACTGGTCGCAGGAAACTGATAATCATCGACGAAGCCGACAACCTGTTCGGGCGCGAGGACTACGGAGGGGCGAAGGCCATAGTCGACACGATTCGCGAGTCCAGACAGCCCATCATCTTGATAGTGAACGACTACCGCGAGCTGACCAGAAAGGCATCGGCTATCAAGACTCTCGCGGACAAGATTGACTTCAGGGGCCTCGCCACGAATTCGATCGTTAGAGTGCTCGCCCATATCGCCCAACAGGAGAATGTCCCTGTCCCAGACCCCGTCTTCGACCGGTGCGCGCGGCGGTGAACGACCTGCAGATGATGGTCGAGGGGAGAGCGAGCGTCAGAACGGAGGACACCGAGGCGATGGGCAGAAGGAACCAGCGGAAGGAACTGAACGAATCCCTGCGCGCCATGTTCAGCTCCGGCAGCCTGAAGGACGCCAGAGACGCGACGCTCGACCTTGACGAGACCCCGGACGATTTGGAAAAGTGGATCGAGGAGGCCATCCCAATCGAGATGAAGCATCCAGAGGATATGGCGGAGGCGTTCGACGCGCTCTCCCGGTCCGACGTGTTCCTGAGAAGGACGAAACGGTTCCAGTACTACGGTTTCTGGTCTTATGCCAGGGATCTCATGACCGGGGGCGTCGCAGTCTCGAGGAAGCATGGTCCGAGACCGAGCGTGCACGAGTACGGCTTCCCGGGGCACTTCATACTCCTTTCAAGGTCGAAGGGTCGGCGCGCGGTCCGGGAATCGGTTACAGGCAAGATGATGGGGTATCTGCACACCTCCAGGAGAGAGATAGGCGAGTCGATTCTGCCGTATCTGTCATTGCTGGTGAAGAACGACGATGACATGCTCTTGAACCTCACCCGGGAGCTCGGCCTGAGCGAAGAGGACGTGGGCTATCTCATCGGCTCGGAGCCGGATTCGGCCGAGGTGCGGAAATTGATGGCGCGGGCCAGCGGCGATGACTTGGCAGCGCGCGGACACGGCACGGGCAATGGTCCTTCGCGCAGGCAGGAGGGCCGCGGCGGCTTCTAAGGGGGCGCGACTTGGATTCAAGGCTGAGGGAGCATCTGGAGAGGCAGCAGTACAGACTCGTGGGGGAGACGGGAGCCGTCAAGCTATGCCACTGGATGCGCCAGAAGCTGATCCACGGGAGGCCGTGCTACAAGGAAGAGTTCTACGGCGTCCATTCGCACAGGTGCCTCCAGATGACTCCAGTGGTGAACGTGTGCAACTTCAGGTGCCTGTTCTGCTGGCGGTTCCACGGGATGACGGACTTCGGCGCCTCGCAGCGCATGGACCCCGAGGAACTGCTGGACAAGTGCATCGAGGAGCAGAGGCTGCTGGTGTCCGGGTTCAAGGGGGACGAGAGATGCTCGCCCGAACTCTGGGAAGAGGCTAGGAGCCCGAACCAGGTGGCGATATCCCTCTCGGGCGAGCCCACGCTCTACCCGGATCTGGGCGAGTTCATCGGAGTGTGCAAGAGGAGGGGGATGACCACGTTCCTCGTCACTAACGGCTCGGTGCCGAAAGCCATAGAAGACCTGCCCACTATGCCGACGCAGCTGTACGTGACGGTTGCCGCTCCGAACGAGGAGATATTCGACAGGCTCTGTGTCCCCCAGTTCCCGAGGGCCTGGAGCAACTTGATGCGGACTCTCGAGATCTTGCCCTCGCTGTCGACCAGGACGGTGATAAGGCACACGCTCGTGAATGACTGGAACATGGGCTGGGAGGACGAGTACGCCCGGCTGGACGAGCTTGCGGATCCGACCTTCATAGAGCCGAAGGGCTATGTTTTCGTCGGCGACTCGAGGACGAGGATGACCGTGGGCAACATGCCATCGCACGCTTCCGTACGGGAGTTCTCATCGAGGCTGGCGTCGAGGCTCTCCCTTCGGATCCTCCGCGAGCGCGAGGACAGCAGAGTCGTGCTGGTGGGGAACGAGAATTCCAGTGTGGGCCTCGACGGCCGACTCACTTGAGCCTGATCGTCTCGAGGTTCAGGGGGGCTCTGGTCTCGATGCCGAACTTCTTGTAGATGGTGCTCGCGAGATCGGAACACTTGAAATCCTCGCCGTGGCCGATGATGACTCTCTCCGGTCTCGGCTCCAGCGTGCTGATGTAGTTTATGAGCTGCCTTCTATCGGAGTGCCCTGAGAATCCGTCGACGGTCTCGACGTCCATCTTCATGTGAAGCGTGAGAGGCTTTCCTTTCTCCTGGAGCGTTATGTCGCTCCAGCCCTTCTGGATCTTGCGACCCATGGTGCCCTCGCCCTGGTATCCGACGAAGACAAGCGTGTTCGTCTCGTTGTCGCACCAGTTCTTGAAGTACTCGATGACGGGGCCGCCGTTCATCATGCCGCTCGTCGCGAGGACGATGCACGGTTCTGGGTCGTGGCATATGCGCTCCCTCATTTCGGAGCTGTCCACTCGCTTGAATATGTCTGACAGGAACGGGTTCTCGCCCATCTGGAAAATCTGCGTCCTCAGCTGGCTGTTCAGGTACTCTGGGTAGGCTGTGTGAATCGCCGTGGCTTCCCAGATCATGCCGTCCAAGTAGATGGGCGCCTTCTGGACATAGTGGTTCCTCATCTGCTCCTCCAGCACGAGCATCAGCTCCTGGGACCTGCCAACCGCGAACACAGGCATGAGCACCTTGCCTCCCCGGCCCAGCGTG
>JBBIUZ010000161.1:0-3066 GCA_037439985.1 Methanobacteriota archaeon
GATATGACGTACGGCCTGCCTGCGATGAACCCTCCGTTGAGCATCTCGTCGAGTCCGGGGACGCCCGTGCTGAGTCTTCCGAAACACTCGATGCTGACTGTCATCCAGTGCCACCTCCAGGCTCCTTCGTGCCGCTCTCAGGTTGCTCCGGCGGAGACGGAGGAACGGGGACGGGCGGAGACTCCTCAGGTGCCGGAGGGGGCGGCAGATCGGTGTCCGTGGGCTCCTTCTGGGGCTCGACAAGCGGTTCCGGAGTCAGCAGGGCCGGTGTGCGCTCCTTCGGGGCCAGCTTGATATCGATCCCCTTGCTCGTGATCTTCATCGTCCTGAGCTTCGGGTCGTGCGCAGAACCTCTGTACTTCTCGACGGTCACGCCCCTCATCAGACCGCGGCCGTCAAACCATTTGTGAAGCCTTATCTCTCCCCTCGAAACGTGCGCCTCGACATCCGGCTTGGAGACCTCTGGGAGCTGCACGGTCATCAGGCTCGTTACTCCCAGGTCGGAGAACGTCCTGAAGAACGACATCATCATGGTCTTCTGTTCGCTCGTCCGGATGTAGAAGTACTTGAGGGATGTGAGCGAGTCTATGACGACCCGGGAGTATGCCCGACTCCTCATCTCCTGCTTGAGCAACTCCTGCAGGGTGTTAATCGACATGTCCGCGGGCCCCTTCTCCGAGGTCTTGCGTATCACGCCCGGGACGTCACTAAAATAAACCACCACGCGCTCGGTCGAGACGTCCCGCACGGGCGTCTTCTCATAGTTCATGACGTCTGGCGTGGCGTCGAAGACCTGGATCTTCCCGATGTCCCACCCGAAGGCCTCCATGTCGCTCCTGAGCTCGTTCGGGGGCTCGTCCAGTCCGACGTACAACACGCGCTCGCCCCTCTTTGTGCCCTCCAGGAGGAAATGCATCGCGAGAGTTGTCTTGCCCGTGCCCGACACTCCCGACACGATGTACGACCTGCCGGATATCAGGCCGCCCTCCAGCATCTCGTCAAGGCCGGGCACCCCGGTTCTGACCTTCTCCTTCAACATTCGCTAGCTCCCGTGGGTTGGTGAGAATCGACCTTGGCTGAGCGTGTGATTCGAGTTCGGTAGGCATATACCTTTGCCTGACAGTGGTCGAGAATGAGAATCGGGCATGCGCACGCTTGCGACCAGGACCTGACAACCTTCTTATATTGCCAACCGGTTCCTTCGACACGGACTGGGGAAAATGCCAGTAATCAGCTTCAGCCACAGAGACCTCTGCGAGCTCGTGGAGCGGGACGTGCCCAAGCAGGTCCTCAGGGAGAGACTCCCGATGCTGGGCGCCGACCTGAAGTCCGTGGACGACTTCTCGGACGAGCTCGCCTTCGAGTTCTTCCCCAACAGGCCGGACCTGTATTCTGTCGAAGGAGTGGCGAGGGCTTTGAGGGCGTTCCTGGGGTTCGAGCCAGGGCTGAGAACCTACGCCGTGGAGGGCTCGGAAGCCGAGCTCCGGGTGGATCCCTCAGTGGAGCGGGTGAGACCGTTCATATGGTCGGCCCTGGTCGAGGGGAACGATATCACAGACGCCTTGATCCGTTCAATGATGGACCTCCAGGAGAAGCTGCACCTTACCGTTGGCAGGAACAGGCGCAAGGTCGCTATAGGCATCCATGACTATCGGACGGTGAAGAGCCCGTTCACGTACAAGGCCGTCGGGCCCGACGAGTTCTCGTTCGTACCGCTCCGGGGCTCCGTCAGGTTGACGCCCGCGCAGATACTGAGGGAGCACGACATGGGGAGGGCGTACGCGTTCGTGCTCGAGGGGAAGGACAGGTACCCCGTGATAGTCGACAGGACCGGCGAGGTCCTATCATTCCCGCCAATCATCAATGGCATCGTCACGGCGGTGACGGAAAGCACGAAGGACATACTCATCGACTGCACGGGCACAGACCTGAATGCGGTGAAGCAGTCCGTGAACATCGTCGCGACGGCTCTCGCGGAGCGCGGCGGGAAGATCAGGGCGGTCAACATCCGCCAGGACGGCAGGACCGCGCCCGCCCCGGACCTCGAACCGAGACTCACAAGGACTACCGCCGATGCGGTCAACGGGTGGATAGGGACCTCCCTGAACCCTGATGAGATTGTGGAATCGCTCATGAGGATGGGCCATGGCGCTAGCGTCAGGGGGAACGACATCGAGGTCCTGACGGCCCCATACAGGGCCGACATACTGCACCCTGTCGACCTCGGGGAGGATGTCGCCATAGGATACGGGTTCGAGAAGTTTGGAGGCACGCTTCCGAGACGCGCCACTTTCGGGCGCGAGGACGCCGTCGCGGCATTCGCCGACTCCGTCAAGGGCATACTCACGGGTCTTGGCTACTTTGAGGTGGTCACTCTGTCCCTATCCAACCCCAGGGACCAGTACGAGGCCATGAACCTTGAGGAGGACAGGTCAGCGGTCCGCGTCATGAATCCAGTGAGCGAGGACCATGTACTCCTGAGAACGTCGCTCCTGCCCAGCCTGATGACGATACTGAGGAAGAATAGACACAGGGAACTGCCGCAGCGCGTGTTCGAGATCGGCGACGTCGTCAGGGGCGCGAAGAACAGGAGACTGCTTGCGGCCTTGTCGATCCATGCCAGAGCGGGCTTCACGGAGGCCAAGTCGGCCGTCCAGTCCGTCCTGCAGGGGATCGGACTCAGCTGCGAGGTCGCCCCGAAAGAGGATCCGCGCTACGTCAAGGGGAGGTGCGCGCGCATGCTGGTCGGGAAGGACGATGTTGGCACATTCGGCGAGATATCGCCTGCCACCGTCACGGCTTTCGAGCTCGGGTATCCGGTGGTTGGGTTCGAGATGGACCTGGAGACCCTCCTCGCCCTGCGCGCCGGAACCGGGACGTGAGACCACCGTCGTGCGAAAGGGTCATATTGCCGTGGATGCTGATACTCCGTTCGCGCGTGCTGAGGTGGCCAAGCTCGGTTTAAGGCGCCAGCCTTGAGAGCTGGTGGTACTCCGTACCTCGGGAGTTCAAATCTCCCCCTCAGCGCTTCCTCCGCCCGTCTTTCCAGGAGCGCCTGTATTCGCG
>JBBIUZ010000162.1:0-3048 GCA_037439985.1 Methanobacteriota archaeon
GGGGTAGGTTGAGCTAGTAAAAGGGGGCTGTCACGCTGCGGCCCCCACCGTGCTCGACTCTCTCTTTCCACCACTCATCTGATGGCCCAGCCTGTTCGCGGCGGGCTAGGTGCAGGGTTCAAGCTCTCGCGCCCGATTCACCGCCGATGACATGAGGACGAGTGCCGGGAATCAGTTCCAAGGGGAAGTCGTGAGCGTGGAGACAGACGAGATGACCGCGGTGGTGAAGGTGAGGGTTCCGGGGCCTGTCGTCCTCACGACGTTCATTGCGAGGAAGTCGGTCGACGATCTCGGCATCAAGAAGGGCGACAGGGCGCGTAGCTATCGTGAAATCCACCTCCGTGTTGATCGGAACGCCGGACTAGATGATGCAAGAGACGAGGTGCCAGGCCACTGAGGTTGCCGACCTCTCCGACGCCAGCTACCCAGATACCTTCTCGGCCCCGCTTCCCGTTGAGCGTTGATAGTCCACGGTAAGGCTGCTCCCGTCAGGGCCTGACCCGATGCCCGCAGCGAAGACCCACGGTCCCGCCCTCCGGCTGGACTGCAGGCCACCTTCAACCCCATCGGACAGAGCCTCACTGTCGGAGTCTGGACCGGCGCCGGTTCGGTTGCGACGTCCCCAGCTGTCACCCCCACTAACGACGGTTTTGGTGTACAAGGACACGCCGAACGTCCCGGTCGAGCCTGGCGGTATTCCAATACAGAGAGAGCTATAAAAGGGGTTCGACTGTTGGGATTCTGACAGTGATGCGAACGCTCCGATCTCGTCGCTCGCCCGTCCCGTGGATCCCTCTTGCTCACTTCTCTCGGTAACCCAAAGGACGAACGCGTGGAATTGAGCGGGACATCCCGGCTCATCTTCCACGTGGTACGAAAGAAAGCGAAGGAGCTTGGGAGAAACGCATGAGATCAGTCCTGGCTGGCTGGGAATCAGCCAGTGATGTCAAGAATGGACCCTGTGGGATTTGAACCCACGGCCTCTTCCTTGCGAAGGAAGCGATCTTCCACTGATCTAAGGGCCCTTCCGTGCGTGGAGAAGAGCAGCTGTATTTCTACCTTTCCTAGCGTGAGACGATTTCAAGGATTTGGTCGATCGTCCTGTCGGTGCTGCCAAGATATGCCTTGGGGTCCAAGGCCGCATCAATCTCCTTCTCAGAGAGCAGTGAAGTGACCTCCCTGGTCTTCATCAGCCTGACCTTGAGGTCCTCGCCAGACCTCCTCGCCTCCATGCTGCACCTGCGGATAAGCTCGTGCGCCTCCTGCCTGCCCATGCCCTTGCTCACGAGGGTCAGCAGGACGGACTCGGCCATGGTGGTGCTCCCTGCCTCGGCGATGTTCTCCATCATCCGGTCGGCGTTGACCACCAGGCCAGCGAACAGCGCATCGAGCTTCGTCAGCATGTCGTCGACCAGTATGAACGAGTGGGGGATGAAGAACCTCTCGGCCGAGGAGTTCGTCAGATCCCGCTCGTGCCACATGATGGCGGACTCGAAGGACGGCGTCATGAACCCGCGGACGATCCTCGCCAGCCCGCAGACGTTCTCGGCCGTGACGGGGTTCCTCTTCTGGGCCATGGTCGAGCTTCCCACCTGGACGTTCTCATCGAAAGGCTCAGACACCTCGCCGATCTCGCTTCTCTGAAGGTTCCTGACCTCGGTGGCGAACTTCTCGATCGAGCAGGAGATGTTGGCCAGGACCGACACTAGCTCGACGTACCTGTCTCTGGCGACGATCTGCGTTGGCCCCTCCTCGACCCCCAGGCCGAGCTGGGCCATCACGAGCGCCTGAATCTCCGGGGCCTTCGGTCCGAACCCCGCGCCGGTCCCGACTGCTCCGCTCATCTTGCCGACCAGGACGCGGGCAGCGCACTCCCTGAGCCTGCGCTGGTGCCTGTGGGCCTCGAGGGCGTAGGCCGCGATCTTGAGTCCGAAGGTGATCGGAAGCGCGAACTGACCGTGCGTCCGGCCGATCATGATGGTGTCCCTGTGCTCCTTCGCCCTTGCTGCAAGCGTCCTCTTCAGCTTCGCCAAGTCATCGTCGATGATCCTGATGGCGGTCTTGATCTGCAGCGCGGCGCCAGTATCCAGCATGTCGTTCGAGGTGGCGCCCACATGGACGAACTTGCCGCTCTCGCCGCACTGCTCGCTCAGCACCCTGATGATGGCAGTGATCTCGTGGTTGATTCTGAGGTCCACCTCCCGCACGCGGTCGAGCTTGACGAACCTTGTCGATGCGGTTCTCTTGATGATGTCCGCATGGTCCTGCGAGATATTGCCGACCTTGGCCTGGGCCTGGGCGAGCGCAGCCTCGACGTCCAGGAGCATCTGCAGGCGGTTCTCCTCGTCAAAGACCGTCTTCATCTCGGGCCGGCCGTATCTGAAATCCAACGGGCAGACTGGCAACGAAACACTCTCGAATGGGGATGTGAGTCGGGAGATTAAGCCTTTCCTCAATCCAGCTCGCGAATCGCATTCCGCCGTCCGTCTGGCGCGGGGCGTCATGAATCTGATGGGGTCGGTGTGCGGAACCGATAGTTGCCATGGGGCACCACGATCTCGAACCTGACACCCTTCCACGGCTGGCCGCGCTCGGATATGGTGATACCAGTGAACCCGAGTATCTCCTTCGAGAGGTTGAGCCCGAGTCCGGAATGCTTCCCAGAGCCCCGTTCGAACAGCCGGCGGCGGTCCTCCTCCGAGATGCCCTCGCCGTCGTCTTCGTAGATGATGACGAGGCCAGCGTCCACCTGGGTACTACTCAGCTTGATGTTCTTCACCCCACCACCGTGTTTGATCGAGTCATCGATGAGGTTGATGAAGACCTTCTCCAGCATCCTGTCGGCGAATATCTCGAGTCCTCGGACCTGCGAGACGATTGAGACGCCCTCGTGCGGTACCGAGCGAGCGCCTCTCGAGAAGGCGTAATCGACGGAGAGCCATGTCGGCACCTCCACACCGATCATCTGATAGTCCCTGGTGAACTCCATGAAGTTCTGCATGTTCGATGTGATCTCGTCCATGATCCGGAACGTATTCAGTTTCTCGG
>JBBIUZ010000163.1:0-3006 GCA_037439985.1 Methanobacteriota archaeon
CGACGATCTTGATGTCCTTGATCTTGTCGCGCTTCTCCGCCACCCTCTCGAACTTTGTAACCATGTCCATGAGCGACTCAGCACCCTCAAGGCCCACATCGGCCTGCTGCTCGAGCATATCGAAGAAGTGCTTCTCCTGCGGAACAATCCATTCCTTGACACCCATCCGGGCCCTCCCCCTTGTGCGCCACCGATGGCTTGTCGCAATGATAAAGGCTGTCATGTGGCGGTTCTTCGGCCTCGTCGATAAACGTTCGTCCGAGGCAAGCTTTTATTGGGGATTCGGACATGACATGCCGATGACGAAGAACGGACGTGCGACGGGTTTCCCCAGGCTGTTCGGAACCAATGGCGTGAGAGGGGTTGTCAACTCGGAGCAGATGGACTGCCAGTTCGCGCTCAGACTAGGGCTCGCGATAGGGACCTTCATGAAGGGCCAGATCATGCTCGGGACGGATGCGAGAACCTCGCACGAGATGCTGAAGAGCGCTTGCGCGGCCGGCATGATGGCTACAGGATGCGACGTCGCAGACTGCGGGATCGTGCCCACGCCCACGCTGCAGTACGCCGTGAAGGTGAACAGGGCCGCGGGAGGCGTCGTCATCACAGCCTCGCACAACCCGCCAGAGTTCAACGGCATCAAGTGCATCTCGAGGGACGGCACCGAGATGAGCCGCGAGGACGAGGAGGCCGTCGAGCGCATCTACCACGAGCAGGCGTTCTCGAGGGCCGAATGGAGCGAGGTCGGCCGAATCAGGCCCTTCCCGACGGCCATAGACGTGTATGTCGACGAGATACTGGCCAAGGTGAACGTCCCCGCAATAAGGCGGGCAAGGTTGAGGGTGGCGGCTGATTGCAGCAACGGCGCGGGCGGGCTTGTCGTCCCCAGGCTCCTGGAGAGGCTCGGTGTAAGGTATGTGACCCTCAACGCGGACCCGAACGGAACGTTCCCGGGGCACAACAGCGAACCGACACCAGACAACGCCCAGGAGCTGGTCGAGCTCGTGAGGTCGGGCGGGTTCGATCTCGGGTTCATCCAGGACGGTGATGCGGACAGGGCCATCTTCGTCGACGAGAACGGAAGGTACTTGTACGGCGACCGGAGCCTGGCGATGATGGCCAGATACCTGTGCTCCCAGAAGAAGGGACGAAGGGTGGTGACGACCGTCGGGTCGTCCATGTGCGTCGAGGACGCCGTCAGGATGTCCGGCGGATCGATCACCTACACTAGGACCGGATCGCCCGTAGTCGCACGCGAGATGATGGAGAATGGCAGCATCTTCGGGGGCGAGGAGAACGGCGGGCTGGTCTTCGCGGACTTCCAGTACTGCCGGGATGGGGCGATGGCCGTGGCGAAGATGCTGGAGATGGTCGCGCTCAAGGGGAAGCTCTCGAGGATCAACGACGAGATCCCGCAGTACCACCAGGTGAAGAGGAAGACCCCGTGCCCCGAGGACAAGAAGGAGAACATCATGAAGCGCCTCGCGCTAGCGGCCAAGGGCGGCAGGATCGATAGGACCGACGGCGTGAAGGTGTTTCTCAAGGACGGCTGGGTGCTGGTGCGTCCATCCGGCACAGAGCCTCTGTTCCGCGTGTTCTCCGAATCCAAGTCGCCTGAGAAGGCCGAGAAGATGGCGGACGAGTACGTGAAGCGGATCGAGAAGCTCGTGAAGGCCTGATCGACGGCTAGCTCTTCTTGCCCTTGCCGTTCTTCCATTTGACGGCTATGACCTCGCGGATCATGCGGGCCGCGAGGATGGAGGTGTTTCCGTTGTCGTAGGGCGGGCACACCTCGACGACATCAAATCCGACGAGGCGGTCTCCGAGCTTGTTGATGACATGCCGGACGTCCCAAGGCGAGAGCCCAAAGGGCTCTGGCGTGCCCGTCCCGGGCGCGTACGCCGGGTCTATCCCGTCGATATCCAGCGAGAGATACACCGGTCTCCGCTTCAGCCTTCCAAGCATGCGGTCGAAGACCTCGTCCACGCCCCTCTCCTTCACCTCGAAGGATGACGCGTAGAGCGTCTCCGGTGCGTTCTCTTCGGCCGAGATCGACCTCACGCCGATTGCGAAGGCGTTCCCGCTACCGACTGAATCGACTATCCTCCTCAGCGAGCATGCGTGGCTGTTCTTCAGGCCCTGGTACTCGTCGCGGTAGTCGAGGTGGGCGTCGATGGAGATCGAGGACACCTCCCCGAAGGCATTGACAATCGGCGGAGTGATGGAGTGCTCGCCCCCGATGAACACCGGGAACTTCCCAGCGGAGACGATCCGCCGGGCCTCCTCTCCGATCGAACGGACCATCTCATCGACCGTGCCCTCCTCGTAGAGGTCGCCAGCGTCATGCACGGGGATGTCCTCGAAGCTGGTGCCGTGCTCGAAGTTCTCGCGTTCGAAGTTGAACGACGTCTCCCTGATGACGGTGGGGGCAAATCTCGCGCCCGACCTGAAGCTGGTCGTCTTGTCGAACGGGACGCCTACTATGACAAACTCAGAATCCTCGAAGGAAGAGACCGCGTCAGCGAACCGAAGCATGCCGCGGATGGACATCCTCACACCCTTGTGATCTTCTTCCTGTCCATGGCGACCACGTACATCACTTCTCCGCCCGCGGTAATCGAGTCCTTGACCTCGTCGGAGATGGGCAGGGAGAACATCTCGTATGTCTCGAGGTCCATCAGCTGGGCCTCGCCCCCGTGGACGGAGACGACCTGCGCCTGCCTCTTGTCGATGAGCGGCACGAGCACCTTGTGCTTGACTGGGTACACGACGGACCTCTTGTTCCCGTCGAACAGCCCGATGGCCTCCATCCTCGCTTTGGCCTCGCCGTGCTTCCCAGGCTTCGAAGTCGATATACTCATGATCTTGCAGGGCTCGTCGTCGATGACGATGTATCTACCTTCCTTGAGTTCCCTGACTTCAGCCTGTTCGGTTGCCATGCCAATCACTGCTGCAGAGGGTAAATGACTGGCATTTAAAAACCTTATCCTCTAGCGCCGGCCGCGC
>JBBIUZ010000164.1:0-2937 GCA_037439985.1 Methanobacteriota archaeon
GGTACTGCGCCAACCCGAAGGCTATCGGGAGCACGTTCCCGCTCGCGAGCGTCACATGCACGCCTGAACGCTCAGCACGCCTCAGCGCCGCGACCGCATCTAGGCTGATTAGCCGCGTGCGGTCCGCGAGGGTGCCGTCGATGTCCACGACGAGCGCCTTGACCTCCCCGGGCAGCGGCCTGCGCCCCTTCCCATCTCTCAGGATCTCACTTTCCCCTAAGCTCGCCCAGGGTAGTGTCCCTCTCCGCAAAAGCGTTGTGCTTGTGGATCGACTCCTCGCTCTCGCTCCTGACCGTCACGTGCACGGAGTCGTCCAGGTCAGCATACTTGGCGAGGAGCTTCCCGAGTATGTCCCTCACGACGTCCTCCACGAACTTCGGGTTCCTGTGGGCGGCGATGATCAGGTTCGCCTCGTCCGACCTCTTGAGCACCCCAAAGGTCGGGCTGCTCAGGCTGCCCTCGACGATCGCGATCAGGTCGTCGGCCTCGATGTCCACGTGCTCGGGCACCTCGATCATGAGCGTGGTCCTGTTCCTCTGGTTGTGAGAGATGGTCGGCACCTTTCCCCCGACCGTGGCCAGCTCAGGCACATCCTGCACCATCCTCCTCAGCGCGGTCTCCATGGCGCACGGGCACACGGTCATTCCCTGGACCTCGACCCCGATCTGCTTCATCAGGCCGTTGCCGCGGGTCGCGCTCGCCTTCGCCATGAGCTTGTACGCCTCGAGCGACTTCCTGCCGCCGTCCGGGCTCTGCTCGATGAAGTGGTCCGCGGCCATGCGCACCTCGGCATAGCTCGCGTAGTCGTGCCTGTCCAGAAGGGCCTTGCATATGTTCGCCGCAAGCTCCTCCAGGCTCGAGACCTTCAGCCTCACGCTCGCGTCGATCATCTCGTTGATGACCTCGACGTTCCTCGACATGTGCGACCCTCTCTGGCTCGAGGGCAGGTTCACGAAGACGTCGATGTCCGCGACCAGGTGATGGTTCCTGTTCCCCCTACGGACCAGCACGGGCTTCCGCACTCCGGTGACGCCCACCCTCGTGAGCTTGAAGCTATTCTGGAGCTTGTGGCTCTGGCAGTCGGGGAAGGACTTGGATATCAATGCGCGCGCATGTCGGCCCTGGCTAATAAATGGTGGTCCAAATACTACGCGGGCGGTAGCTCTGGGCACCTTTTTATCTACTCGTACTTCTGGCACGAGTGGCAGTAGTAGCGGTTGTACTCGGGGATGTACTCCAGCGGGGCGCCGCAGACCCTGCAGATCCTCCCGGGCATCGGCGGTGGCGTTGGCGCGGACATTGCGGATGCGGCCGTCGACGGGTGCGCGACGGCCCTCGATATCCTCTTCCTGTCGGACTGCTCCTTCAGCAGCGTCATCTGGAGCGTCCCGCCAAAGGCCATGACGATGAGCATCGCCACGACGGAGAGCGTCGTGCTCGTCCCGAGCATGATGAGCCCGAACCCGACGAGGAGCCCTCCGGCAAGCGCGGTCACAATCCCGATCGCGACCTCGGCGTAGATGAACGTGATGACGAAGACCACGACCCCGGTCACGAGACCCGCCAGATGGCCGGCGATGCCCGCCACGACGAGGTACGCCAGCAGGCCCGCGACGGCGCTGATCCCGACCCTGGCCAGGAAGATGAAGACCCCGCTCCCGATGAACGCCCCGACCAGGCCTCCGATGAAACCGATCACGATGCTGTTGTTCACCATGGCGGCGGCCAGCGTGAACCCGAGCAGCCCGCCGATGACCGCCCCCATGAATGACATCAGATGCCTCCAGACGGACCTGCCCGCGAACGCGAGCGCGAGCCCGACAAGGAGGAGCAGGAGCGCGACTATCGAGGTCAAATGGTTGTTCAGGGTCAGGTTCAGGCCAGGCGCGATCCCCACTTGCGCGCTAGTGATCATCGGCGGCAGTATGCGCGCGGTCGGGATTAATCACTTCCGCACCGGGTGTCAAGACTTATCTAATGGGATGGCCCATTGGAGGCCAGATGATCTGCGGCGTCGACGAGGCCGGCAGAGGTCCCGTGATAGGGCCCCTGGTCGTGTGCGGCATCTGCGTCGAGTCGGACGACGCCCTCAGGAAGCTCGCCGTCAGGGACTCGAAGAAGCTCACGCCCGCGAGACGAGAGGCTCTCGCGCCGGAGATACGCAAGGTCGCGCGGGTCGAGGTCGTCGAGGTCCCGGCCGAGGAGGTCGACGGCCTCAGGAGACGCA
The DNA here is from genome assembly GCA_037439985.1 of Methanobacteriota archaeon. Taxonomy (GTDB): domain Archaea; phylum Thermoplasmatota; class Thermoplasmata; order UBA10834; family UBA10834; genus COMBO-56-21. The sequence continues at coordinate 2,228 of JBBIUZ010000164.1, forward strand.
TGAGCCTGAACGAGATCGAGGCCAGGATATTTGCCTCGATCATCGACTCGCTCTGCCCCGCGAAGGCATACGTCGATGCAGCCGATGCCGACGAGGCCAAGTTCGGCAGGCTTGTGAGGCGTTCGCTCAAGCGGGAGGTCGAGATAGTGTCGGAGCACAGGGCCGACGACACATATCCGATCGTCTCAGCTGCCTCGATTATCGCAAAGGTGCAGAGGGATGCGCGCATAAGGGAGATCGAGGAGGAGATTGGCGAACCTATAGGCTCCGGGTACACATCGGACCCTGAGACGATAGCGTTCCTGGAGAGATGGACCAGGGCGCGGAAGTGCTTCCCGCCCCATACCAGGCAGTCGTGGCTGACCTCCCAAAACATAATGATGATGAACAGTATGCGGAGGCTGGACGAGTACGAGTGATGCCATGGTCGAGGAGATCTTGAGGGAGGCCATCACGAGGTTCAACAAGAAGGCCGAGACCGACCCCAAGCTGGCAAAGGAGCTCGCCGGCATGAGGAGGGTCGTCCAGTTCGAGATCATCGACACGGGCGAGTTCTTCCACTTCGTGCTCGAGAACAGGCGGGTCGACGGGCTCGTGAAGGGAAGGGCCGAGAGCCCGGACATCGGTGTGACCTCCGACGCGGCCACTATTCGGGAGATGTACAGCGGGGAGCTGAGGCCGATGAAGGCCATAGCGACGCGCAGGATCCA
>JBBIUZ010000165.1:0-2924 GCA_037439985.1 Methanobacteriota archaeon
GTCTTGCCATTGCCGGTATTCGTTCCTCCCTATTCTGTCTTTTCCGCGGTGAACCCTACTCGACGCTCTTTGGGGCAGTTCTCGATGATACGAACTGGCCTTCCCGTTTGATGCACTGTCCCTCGAGCTTGACGTTGTTCCCGATTTCGATGCGCCTCCGCAGGTTCTCGATGTCGTGGCCTCGCATACAGGGGGGGCCGGTCGCAGGGCACGAAGTCCGACGGCTTCTTGCTCGGGAAGTCGCACTGGACTTCTCTCTTCTCGCGTAGGTTCATAAGCAGACAATCCAATCGGTCGGTCGGCGGTCTGCGTCGAGGTTTGCCCTGATTTCCCGCGGAGCGCCTCGATCCAGGCAGAGTTGATGTATGGATGACAGAGAAGGCGTACATCACCATTGACGGGCGTCAGCACATGGACAGTGGTCAACAGCCTCCGGGCCGGCCAGGGCAAGCTGCCTGCCATCAAAGTCGCGGGAGATTGGCGGACCAGCGTTCGCGCCCTCGGACAGTATCATGAGACATGAGACCACGGGGAGGGAGTAGCTGGCCAACGGCTAGACGAAGGTGTATAGCACAAGAGTCCATTCAATGGGCAGAAGGGCGAAGGATGAGGCGCTCCAGGATTGGCCGGGAGAAGAAGACGGTCTCGGCGATGATCAGAATCTACTGCAGGGGGAACCACGGAGGAAGCCACACGACCCGCGGTCTCTGTGAGGAGTGCGCCGAGTTGCTGGAATATTCCATGAACAGACTCGACAAATGCATCTTCTCGGAGACCAAACCGACCTGCGCGAAATGCTCCGTTCACTGCTACGGGAAGGGAATGAGGGAAAGAATGCGCGCAGTCATGCGCTACTCGGGCCCGAGAATGGCATACAGGCATCCCATTCTGGCGATTCTTCATGCGATCGACTCCAGGGTGCGACCGCCGGAAGGACCAGGCCGGGGCGCCAAGACGAATTGACCAGCGGCTGAGTGATGCGTCTCATGTTCAACTGCCCCTGCGCAGCATGTCGCCCGGTGCGCCTTCAGTGCCACCGATGATCTTGCGGCTCGCGTGCAGCGGGGTTCGGTCCTCGGGGGACGGACTGACATCTGTTATCTACCAGAAGGGCATCTCGGTCCAGGAGGCAGGTACACGGAATACTGGCTCATGCTCTCGCTCACGGCCATACTCATGTACGGTTCCTCCATGGTCGCGCAGAAGCTCTCGCTTCGCGAGCTCTCGACGCCTTCCATGATACTCTTCTCGCTGCTGATCGCGCTGCCGATGTTTCTGGCGGTGCTGTTCGGGCTGATGTTGACCGGGGAGATGTGGACGATCGGGGCCGTGCCGTTCGCCTTCGGCCTGGTCGCGGCCACCTTCGGCCAGATGGGCTACTACGCCTATGTCGAGGCCGCGAGGCGCGGCCCAATCTCGATAGTCGGCAGCGCGACGGCCTCCTACCCCGTCCTAGTGGCCGTCGTGGCCATCGTCTTCCTCGGAGAGGCCATGACGCTCCTCCAGGGGCTCGGAGTGGCGGTCATCATGGTGAGCATCGTCGTCCTCTCGTACGTGCACGAGAAGTCGGAGAGCCACGGCGCCGCTTCCGCGGGCTACTACACCCTCTGCATCGTGACTGTGATCCTCTGGGGCCTCTGGGCGGTCTTCACGAAGCTCGCTCTGATGGACATGTCCAACATGGAGTTCCTGGCGATCTACGGGATTGTCATCCCGCCCGTGACCTTCGCGTACTATAGTTTCAACGGTATTAAGATACGGAACGTGTGGCCGCGCTGGGGGACGGCTGTCAAGATCGCCATCATCTCGTCCGTCGTCGGCAACCTCGCGTACTTCGTCGAGATCACGGCGATAGCCTCGGGCCCGGCCGCCATCGTCTTCCCGCTCGTTGCGTCGACGCCCGTGATAGTCGTGCTCCTGGCGTTCGCCTTCCTGAAGGAGCGGCTTTCAAACTGGGAGTGGCTCCTCGTCGCCGGATTCATCCTGGGGATAGTCCTCGTGTCGACTGTCTAGGACCAGGGATACCTCTGCGGGCCAGCCTTAAGACCAAGGACGGTAATCTTGTCTCCGTGGCGCGGAAGCGTTATGAGAGCCCCCTCTTCACCGCCGGATTGTTCGCCATCATACTCCTAGGCCTTGTCGCGACCGCGCTTGACCCGACGGGTTTGGTACGAGGCAGCGGTCGCGTCGCGATGCTCGAATCCTTCTCGGCTGTCCGGCTGGCGTTCATATGCCTCGACCTGGTCATGGTCCTTGGCGGCATGGTGATCAGGCTCGTCGCCATCGCCACGCTCAAGGGGAGCTTCTCCGGGGGTGCTGCGCATTAGGGCCGACCATACCCTGGTCAAGAGCGGGATTTACGGGCGGGTGCGCCATCCAGCGTGCCTGGGCGCAATCCTGCCGTTCACGGGCGTCCCGGTCATGCTGTCGAGCGTGATAGGCTTCTTGATCATGCTCCTCCTCGTCCCCTATCTGCTGCATCGGATCAAGCTCGAGGAGGCCATGATGATCGAGAGATTCGGGAGGGAGTACGAGGAGTACATGCGGTCGACCAAGCGCCTCCTGCCGTTCCTGTACTGATGGTATCCGCCGGCATCGGGGCTTCGCCGAGTGCTGGGACGTTCAGCCATGGAGATCCCTATGTTGAGGAACGGACGAGCCTGGCTTCGAAGACACGACAGAGTCTCGCCATTGGTGAGATTGCCTGAACAGTCAACGGGAGATGCTGTGTAGAAAACCTCGATGATGAGCAGAAAGAGGGCCTCCAACCTCGACGAGTTGTATGAGATCGCCCTGAACACCAGCTCCTTGTGCTGATGGCTCGATATGCGGGCCAGCACGACGGACCCCATCGTCCTCTTCTCCACCGACCCAGGTTTGACAGTTCAGTCGTGAGATAAGGAGCGACTTTCTGATCTGAGCCG
>JBBIUZ010000166.1:0-2873 GCA_037439985.1 Methanobacteriota archaeon
CACCTCCGACGCTTTCATCTCCTTGGTCCGTTCCGCGAAGTGTCTCGAGAAGCCGTTGGCCATTCTGGTCTCCATCGCGGATTAGGGGCTGGGAAACCCTTAATGCTTGCCGATTTACCAAGCTGATGTCTCATCTCGCGGATGCTCGCGGCGGACGGTTTCCGTTGTCGAGCAGGTCGCGCCGCACCAAAACCATTATACACGACTACTACTTACGACGCAACCGTTCTCATGAAGATGATACGCCAGGGGAAGGTGAAGGACGTCTACGAGGTGGACAACCACACGCTAGAGTTCGTCTTCTCCGACAAGATCTCGGTGTTCGACAAGACTATCCCGTCGCTGATACCGCTCAAGGGCGAGACGCTCTGCAGGACGAGCGCATTCTGGTTCCAGGTGGCCCGCGGGTGCGGCATCAGGACACACTTCAAGGAGCTCATACCGCCGAACAGGATGCGGGTCCAGAAGGTCGAGGTCCTTCCGTACTCCAAGGTAAACAGGAGGACGAGGAACTACCTCATACCCCTCGAGGTCATCACCAGACACTACGTCGCGGGATCCCTCTGGGACAGGCTCAGGGAGGGAAAGGTTAAGCCGGCCAAGCTCGGCTTCAAGTCGAGCAAGGAGGTTGCGTACGGCGACAAGCTCCCGAAACCTCACATCGAGTTCACGACAAAGCTGGAGAAGATCGACCGACTCCTCACGAAGAAGGAGGCGCTCAAGATCGCAGGCCTCACGGAAGCGGAGTACAAGGAGATTGTCCAGGCGGCGCTGTCCATCGACGAACACATCGCCGAGGAGGTCGAGAAGAGGGATCTGATCCACGTCGATGGCAAGAAGGAGTACGCCTTCGACGAGAACCGCGAGCTGATGGTGGTCGACACGTTCGGCACCGCGGACGAGGACCGCTGGTGGGACTGGGAGCAGTACGAGAAGGGCCGTTTCGTGGAGCTGAGCAAGGAAAGCGTCCGGCAGCACTACAGGCAGCTCGGGTACCACGACAAGCTGATGGAGGCCCGGAGGATGGGAAAGGCCGAGCCCAGGATACCCTCGCTTCCCGAGGCGAAGATAAAGGAGATCTCGCAACTCTACATCGACATGTTCGAGATGATCACCGGCGAGAGCTACGAGTGATGTTCAAGCCTCTTCCCTGGACGGCGACTGTCCGGAGCGCGCCCGCCGTCGGGAATGACTCATCTAGGCCATCTTTCCGTCGAGGTATTGCTGGTACCCCGCAAGGTCCAGCAGACCGTGGCCCGAAAAGTTCAGAGCTATCACCTTCTTCTCGTTCTTTCTCTTCGCCTCCAGAGCGATGTCGACTGCCGCCTTCACGGCGTGGCCGGTCTCGGGGGCGGGTATGACTCCCTCGGTCTGCGCGAACAGGACAGCCGCGTCGAAGACCTCCTTCTGCTGGTAGGAGACGGCTTTCACGACCTTCTTCTTCACGAGCTGGCTGACAGTGGGTGCGGCCCCATGATACCTGAGGCCTCCGGCGTGAATCGGAGAGGGCACGAAGTCGTGGCCCAGGGTGTACATCAACAGGAGGGGGGTCATGCCGGCCGTGTCTCCGAAATCGTATTCGTACCTTCCCTCTGTCAGGCTCGGAACGACCTTTGGCTCGACGGCGACAAACTCCGTCTGCGTCTTCTTCCTCAGCTTCTCGCCTATGAACGGGAATGTGAACCCGGCGAAGTTGGATCCTCCGCCGACGCACCCAATGAGCACGTCCGGCCTCTCGTCGAGCTTCTGGAACTGCAGCATCGTCTCCTCGCCGATCACGGTCTGGTGGAGCATCACGTGGTTCAGCACGCTCCCGAGGCTGTAGTTCGTCTTGTCGTCCCTGACGGCGACGTCTATCGCCTCGCTTATGGCGATGCCGAGCGAGCCCGGATGCTTCGGGTCCTTCGCCAGCATAGACCTGCCGAAGTCCGTCTTGTCGCTCGGCGACGGGTCGACGTCCGCGCCGTAGACGCGCATCATCTCCCTCCTGTAGGGCTTCTGGTCGTAGCTCGCCCGCACCATGAAGACTTTGCACGCGAGGCCGAAGTAGCGGCTCGCGAGTGCTAGGGCAGTTCCCCACTGACCCGCGCCAGTTTCGGTGGAGACCCTCTCTATGCCCTCTTTCATGTTGTAATAGACCTGCGCGAACGCCGTGTTCGTCTTGTGGCTTCCGCCAGGGCTCAGGTCCTCGCGCTTGAAGTATATCTTCGCGGGCGTCCTCAGCTCCCTCTCGAGCCTGACGGCCCTCTGGAGCGGCGACGGCCTGTTCGCCAGCATGTACGCCTGCAGGACATCCTCGGGAATGTCCACGTATCTGTCAGCGGACATCTCCTGCGCAATCAGCGCCTTGGGGAATATCGCCTCGAGGTCGCTCGGCGATATGGGCTTCCTCGTCCCGGGGTTCAGCGGCGGGGCCAGCGGCTCCGGCAGATCCGGCAGTATGTTGTACCATCTCCTAGGCATCTCCTCGGCGCTCAGCACTGTTCTCACAGGTTGCATGATTGACACCACGCAGCCCAGGGTAATGCTGTACACTATTTATCTCTTTCGAGCATTGGTGTACAGATATATGCGAGGATACCGGCCGAACCGCTACCTGAGATAGATCATGCGATTGTGCTTGTAGTCCCAGATCCAGTCGTCCTCGGTGACCGCTTCCTCCCGCTTCGAGATCATGTTGTCAATCTTCGCGTCCAGGTCGTCAGCCTCGTGCACGAGCAGCGCTTCAGGAAACATGGGCTCGACGGGTGATCCCCATTCCTTCTTGCCATGATGGGCGAGCAGCATGTGCCTCAGCTTGGCCAGCAGCTGTTCAGGGAAAGCCGGCAATTCCGCAATCCTCGCAAGCACCTCCTGGTCCCCCAGAATCACGT
>JBBIUZ010000167.1:0-2646 GCA_037439985.1 Methanobacteriota archaeon
CAACTCCCCCTATGCAAGCGAGCAGGATCTTCCCTGACCGTTCCGAGATGAATTTCAGGTCGAACGCATTCCCTTCCCAGTACACCTTCTCTCCCATAATCCTGCGGGCCGCCTGCCGCAGCTCAGGATCGTCGGTCATGAACCTGTTCTTGTCCGCTCCGCTCTTGTGATCGAAGTAATCGTTGGACAGGTTGGCGAAGAGCGCCAAGAAGAACACGTTGGCGATGATTAGCATCCCGAGGAACAGATGGTCGGACTTGGTCAGGCCGAACGCGACCCCTGTGACTGATGCTAGAACGAAGGGGAGTGTGTAGCTGATTCTGAGAACGGTCTTGGCTTTCCTCATGAGGGGCAGCTCGGGAAGGTTCAGTGGCGAGCCCTGCGCTGAAGTCATAGATGGGATCTTGTGCAAAGGTTCTCGCGTATTAAGCCTTCCTAACCAGGTCGGTCGTAAGGGTTAATATCCGCTCGGCCGTTCTCAGACCGATGAGGATTTGCATCGTCGGGGCAGGATATGTCGGCCTGGCCACAGGCGTCATGCTTGGCAAGCTCGGGCACGAGGTCGTTGTCGCGGACATAGATGGCGCGAGGGTAAGGTCGGTCAACTCTGGGAGGCTTCCGTTTTACGAGCCCCCATTGGAGAAGGAGCTTCGCAGGCTCGTGAATTCCGACAGGCTCGTCGCGACCACAGATGTCCAGGACGCCGTCGTCGACGCTCGCGTCGTCTTCATCTGCGTCCAAACATTTTCTCTCCCGTCTGGAAGAATAGACATCGGCCCGGTGAGGGCTGCATGCAGGACCGTCGGCAGGGCGCTCCGGACCAGTGCCGGACGTAAGACGGTGGTCGTGAAGAGCACGGTGGTTCCCTCGACGACCGACTCGGTCGCGAAGCCCGTCCTGGAGAGGCACTCTGGCAAGAAGGCCGGAAAGGACTTCGGCCTGTGCATGAACCCTGAGTTTCTGCAGGAGGGAAGAGCGCTCAAGGACAGCATGGAGCCTTCGAGGATAGTGGTCGGCTCGGAGGACCAGCGCGCAGCCAGGGAGGTCATGGACCTGTACAGACCGATCAAGTCAGCGAAGGTGAGGACCGATCTCCGGTCGGCGGAGATGATCAAGTACGCATCCAACGCATTCCTTGCGACCAAGATATCCTACTCGAACGAAATCGCGAACATGTGCGTCAGGTTCGGCATAGACTCGCAGCCCGTGCTCGACACAGTAGGGCTGGACCCCCGGGTCGGGCCTCTATTCCTGAAGCCCGGGCTAGGCTTCGGGGGGTCGTGCCTGCCGAAGGACGTGAAAGCCCTGAAGGAGAAGGCGAGCAGAGACGGGTATTCCTCGAAGCTGCTTGCCGCTGTTCTGGCGGTCAACGACCGGCAGCCCTCGGAGGGTGTCCGCCTCCTGGAGGCAGCCCTCGGCAGCCTGGCAGGGAAGAGAGTTGCCGTGCTCGGGCTGGCTTTCAAAGGGGGCGTCGACGACACGAGGGAGACGCGGGCGCTGCCGCTCGTGATAGAACTTCTGAGCAGGGGAGCCCGAGTCGTCGCCTACGACCCGATGGCTATGCCGAACTTCATCAAGCTGATGCCGTCAATCGAGTACGCCGAGTCTGCCACGCAGTGCCTCAAGGGAGCGGACGGATGCGTAGTCCAGGCAGATTGGCCCGAGTTCGGGAAGCTCGGTAGGAGGGAGCTCTCGCTCATGAGGAAGCCCGTGGTGGTGGACGGGCGGAGATGCTTGGATCCGGAGAGGACGGAAAGGGCAGGCGCGAGGTACCTCGGGATAGGCTACGGTCTGGCTAAGCTAGACTAGGGCGACTTCCGTCCGGAAATCATAATATGGTGTGTATGTTCTCGGGAAGTGTTCGCTAGCATGAAGGTAAGCGTCGTACTGAACCTGCTCAACGAGGAGCGCCACATAAGAGACCTCCTGGACAGCCTCGTGACGCAGGAGGGGCCCATCGAGATCATCATCGTCGACGCTGGCAGCTGGGACGCCACGGTCCCGATCATCAAGAGGTACATGGAGGGGCATCCGGAAATCAGGCTCTTCCATCATCCCGGCAGCAGGGGGGAGAGCACGAACTTCGGGCTGCTCCACACCACGGGGGATGCCATCGCCACGATCGGTGGCGACTGCATAGCGAACCCGTTCTGGCTCAAGGAGCTGAGGCGGACGCTGGAGAAGTACGACATCGCGGCGGGCAGGACGATCAACATAGGCTATCATGCGTTCGAAGACCTCGAGAGGGTCGAGCTGTACCTCCGCGGGATGGACATCTCGTATCCGAGCGGGAACATGGCCTGGAGGAAGAATGTCATCAACGACATCGTCGGCTTCGACCCCTGGTTCGTCACTGCCGAGGACATCGATCTCAACTACCGGGCGGTTTCCAAAGGCTACTCGATCGGATACAACGAGGACGCCATCGTCTACCACCGCATGAAGGAGAGCTTCATCGCGTTCTTCAAGCAGGCCTTCTGGAACGGATGGGGCAGGAAGCAGCTCACCATGAAGCACGGGCGTCTATGGGGCAGCTACAAGCCTCAGAGGCTTTTCGAGAACACGAAGTCGGTCTGGGCCGTCTCGAGGCTCGCGCTGGCCGGCATCGGCTACCTGATGTGCAAGCTCTACGAGCGTTCCCCCTAC
>JBBIUZ010000168.1:0-2515 GCA_037439985.1 Methanobacteriota archaeon
GGAGCACATACCGAGCGATGACGAGAAGCGCCATGCTCGTCGGCAGGCCGATCTTCATCCAGACCACGAAGGACCATGCCATCTCCCGGGCTATGAGGGCCGAGGCGGCCGCGTTCGGCCCCCTCCTAGCGTTTTCCTAGAGAGTGAAGCATCGAGAGGCAGTTCCTGGGAGCGTTGGCGTTCACGTCGTTGTTCCAGAAGCCGTAGACGGTGTCTACGGGGAGGGCTTTCAGTATGTCTGCCCATTCCTTGATCTCCTTCTTGGAGTAGTCGTAGTTGTACCATGACTCACGCCCGTGCCACCTGACGTACGAGAAGGGAGCGGTCGCTTCGTCCGTTATGAGGAACTTCGGGGAGTCGATCAAGCACGTGGCGATCCCGTACTTCTCGAGGAGCGTGTGGATCTCAGGCGAGAACCAGCCCTTGCTCCTGAACTCCATCGCGAACCGGAGGCTGCTTGGAAGCGTGCGGAGGAAGTCCTCGAGGCGGTCCTTGTCTGGTTTGAGGCCCGGGTGTACTTGGATGAGTATGGGGCCCAGCTTCTCGCCGAGGATCGACATCCTGGCGACGAATTGGGACACGAGCTCGTCGCAATCGCTCAGCTTCTTGATGTGGGTGACGGTCCTGCTCATCTTCGGGCAGAACAGGAAGCCTTCCGGGGTCCTTGTCCTCCAGCTCTTGACCATGTTCTCGAACGGGAGCCTGTAGAAGGACATGTTGATCTCGACGGTATCGAAGTGCCTCGCGTACTCCTCGAGCATGGTCTTCTGGGTGCATTCCTCGGAGTAGAACTTGCCTATCCAATCGCCATAGCTCCAGCCGCTGCACCCGAGACGATAGACCTTCACGGCATATCATCTCACGCCTATGGTACTTGACTGTATGCTTGTTGGCCGGTCGGTCCCATCCGGGGTTTCATTCTTGAGGCATCTTTCTCTACCAGGCGAGCCCGTGCCTCAGCCCAGTCGTCTGTCCTCCAGGAAGCGGTCGATGATGCCAGCCACTCTTGCGCTCGCACCTGCCGACCCGAACACTTTCGGACGGTATCGGGGCGGCGAGAACCCCTTGATGGCCTCCGTGATCCTCTTCGGGTCAGCGCCTGTGAGGACATTCCACTTGGCATTGACCGTTTCGACCCATTCCGTGGTGTCCCTCAGGGTGATGCACGGGGTTCCCAGCAGGTAGGCCTCCTTCTGGAGCCCGCCGGAGTCGGTGAGCACCCTGGCCGCGTTCGCGACCAGCCAGATCGCGTCCACGTGACTGAGGGGTTTCGTGACGGTGATGTTGTCGGGCATCGCATTGTCCAGGCCGAACTCGCGGAGCATCTTTGCGGTCCTGGGATGCACGGAGAAGACCGTTCTCTCCTTCGAGGCGGCCACCGCTGCAAGGATGCTCTTCAGGTGCTGCTTGTCGTCGACGTTCGAGGGACGGTGGAGGGTCATGAACTGGTATCCTTTGGGCTTGAGCTTGAGCTCATTCGACACCTTTGCGCGGCTCTCCGCCGCCTTCCTGCTCTCCTCGAGGGCGTCCACCATGACGTCCCCTACGACGTGGACCCCCTCGGTGATGCCTTCGCGCTTCAGGTTCTGTTTGGAAGCGTCGGTTGGGCAGAACAGGAGCGAGGAGACGTGATCGGTCAGGACCCTGTTGATCTCCTCCGGCATGGTCCGGTCATAGCTTCTGAGGCCGGCCTCGACATGGGCGACGGGGATGTTCATCTTCGCGGCGGATAGAGCTCCGGCAAGCGTGGAGTTCGTGTCGCCGAACACCACGACGAGGTCCGGCCTCTCGGCGACCAGCGTCTTCTCAAGCGCGATGAGCATCTTGCCCGTCTGCTCGCCATGCTCGCCGGAGCCGATGCCGAGCGAGTGGTCCGGCTTCGGGATCCTGAACTCCTGATAGAAGACGCCGGCCATGTCCTCGTCGTAGTGCTGACCGGTGTCGATCAGGACCTCGCGGTGGCGTTTCCTGAGCTCGCGCGATAGCGGAGCTAGCTTGATGAACTGTGGTCTCGCGCCGACGATGGAAGCGATTTTCATATCAATTTCCACGGGTAGCAGGACGAACAGGGTTTGGGCTTGATATAGTAGTTTCGGATGAATCAAGTCAGCGGCCCTTCTCGGCTAATAAGGGGATTCGTCCCGCAGCATGCGTGGGCATACTGTCCCTGCATCGGAAGCATGGCACCATTCAGCCGTGGCCTTCGCTCAAGAATCCAAGGGGTATTCCTTCAAGAAGATGAGGCCAGATCCGCCTGGGCGCCTCGTGGAGGTAGAATGAATGGAAAGGTACCTAACATAAGCGACCTGCCAGGGGTTTTGAGAGAATCACCACCAGAATGATCACTGGGGCGTGTTGACGGGGGAATTTGGGCCTAGTGATTGGTATGCTTCGAGTACGTTACCGTACCGGAAGAATCTCGGCCAGCGACGGACCTGTCAGTGGAGCCTGTATCAATCGCACGAGCGGGCAGAGTTCCTGGATCTTGGAGGTGACCCTTTTTATGCCGCGAACG
>JBBIUZ010000169.1:0-2484 GCA_037439985.1 Methanobacteriota archaeon
GAGCTCAGAGGAGATACGATCCTTCCACGCATCGACGATGAACATAAGAAGTATCGTCTCGAAACTGGACGGAATTCAGGCAGCCGGCCATCAGCAGGGAGCGTGAGAGGACGACCGAAGACGTCATTGAGGTCAACGAGCTCCGAAAGGTTTTCGACAAGCTGGTGGCGGTGAACGACGCAACCTTCTCTGTGAAGGAGGGGGAGATTTTCGGTTTCCTGGGGCCCAACGGGGCCGGCAAGACCACCACAATCAACATGCTGACGACGGTTCTCAAGCCCACCGCGGGCTTCGCCAAGGTATGCGGGTTCGACATCGCCACCCAGGGCACGGAGGTCAGAAGCAGCATCGGCGTCGTCCCGCAAGAGTACTCGGCGGACGAGGATCTCACGGGCGAGGAGAACCTCATGCTGTGCGCCAGACTGTACGACGTCCCCAAGGCTGAGGCAAGGAATCGCATAGAAGAGCTGCTCGAAATCGTCCAGCTGAAGGATGCGCGCGGCAGGAAGGTGGAGACCTACTCCGGCGGCATGCGCAGGCGCCTGGAGCTCGCAGCGGGCCTGATCAACCGTCCCAAGTTGCTCTTCCTCGACGAACCCACACTCGGCCTCGATGTACAGACGAGAACGGCGGTCTGGGACTACATCAAGCTCCTCAAGGAGAGGTTCAAAATGACGCTCTTCATGACGACGCACTATCTCGAGGAGGCGGACCAGGTCTGCGACCGAGTGGCGATAATCGACCACGGTCGCATCGTCGTCATTGATACGCCCGAGACGCTCAAGGCCAGCCTCGGCGGAGACATCATCGAGATCAGTGTCGACGGCAAGCCCACCGAGCAGCTGGCAAAGCTGCTGCTCGAGATCCCGAACATCCGCAACGTGACGCAAGACAACGGAACCTACAGGGTCAAGGCCGCGAACGGCGAGGAGACAGCCCCGATCATACTTGACAAGATCCGCGACCAGGGGCTGAGGGTAACGCGGATTTCGCTGACGAAGCCCACCCTCGACGACGTGTACCTGGACAGAACGGGAAGATCCCTCAGGGAGGAGGAGGGCAGCAGGGTCGATTCCTTCAAGCGGCGCGTTGCGCTGAGGAGGGCGAGAGGATGAGCCTAGGCGGACTGACGGCACTCGTGGGCAGAGAGCTGAAGAAGTGGTACAAACAACCCGTTGTCCTGTTCGTGAGCATGATCCAGCCGATCATCTGGATGGGACTCTTCGGGAAGGCTTTCAACCTCTCCCAGCTCGCAGGGACTTCCCCGCAAGCTCAAGAGTACTTCCTGCGGACCTTCGGAACGTCCGACTACTTCTCGTACATGGCCGTTGGCATGCTCTCGTTCGTGCTGCTCTTCACGACGATGATGGGCGGGATGTCGATAGTCTGGGACAGGCGGCTCGGATTCCTGAGCAAGGTCCTCAGCACGCCCGTCAGCCGGGGCTACGTGATACTGAGCAAGATCTTCTCGGCCGTGATCCGCTCGCTGGCACAAGCGGTGATAGTACTGGTCGTCGCCATCCTGCTCGGGCTGAGGGTCTCGTCATACTTCCAGCCAGTGGACATACTGGGCGTGTTCGCGGCGCTGTTTCTGATGAGCATAGGCCTGTCTGCTCTCTTCGTGATGATCGCGATAAGGTCCACGCACTGGGAGACCCAGATGGCCATCATGAACCTGCTGAACCTGCCGCTGCTGTTCTGCAGCAACGCGCTCTTCCCGACGACCAGGATGCCTGGGTGGATCGCCGCGATTGCGAGGTGGAACCCGATCACCTACGGGACGGACGTGGGGCATCAGCTCATACTCCACACACCGGACATGGCTGCGCTGACCCACGACTTCATCTTCCTCGGGGTCTTCGCGGTCGTCTTCTCGTTGATGGGCATCGTTCTGTCATGGAGATTCCTAAGCAAGTAGCCAGGGGGGGTGCCAGGATGGGTTCCAACGACCTCGTGAAGATGAGGAGGGGCGTCAGGGACCACTCTGCCATCCTCGGGGTACCCGCGCACGTCATGATGGTCGCACTCACTTCCCTCGGGTTCCGAACGGATGCGCCCGGGGAAAGAGCGAATACGGCCAAGCTCGTCGTGCGCAGTCGCTCAAGAAGGGGCATTCAAGGGAGTAGTCATCGTGAGAGATGGTGACTTGATCGCAACACGCTCATCTGCCGTCACGAGAATGGCGTGTCGCTCCAGATAGCGGCTGGCTCTGCATGCCCGTGTCCTCTGAAGCGGCCTAGTTATCGCACCAAGACATGTTGGAGAAAGGCTTATCACGCAGTCGGAGCTTCATTCCGTTGCAGCACGTCGCAAAGAGGCCATGCTATGTCAGATGTGGTCATCGAAACTATGTCCCTCAGGAAGGACTTCGGAACCTTCGCCGCAGTGGACGGCGTGTCACTAACGGTGCGCGAAGGTGAGCTTTTCGGCCTTCTGGGACCAAACGGTGCTGGCAAGACCGTCCTGCTCCGGGTTTTATTGAAT
>JBBIUZ010000170.1:0-2477 GCA_037439985.1 Methanobacteriota archaeon
AGGTGCTCCTTCAAGCAGACATATCCGGAGTGCGGGCTCTACTGCGTCGACTACATCGAGAACCAGGTGCTCGATATGGCGGGGACGACGGGTCCCATAGCGTCCGTGTTCGTGGAGCCGATCCAAGGAGAAGGCGGGTACATCGTGCCGCCGAAGGAGTTCCTCCCGAGACTCAGGAAGATGTGTGACGAGCAGGGTGCGCTGTTGGTCTTCGACGAGGTCCAGACAGGCTTCGCTAGGACCGGCAAGATGTTCGCATGTGAGCACTTCAACACGATCCCGGACATACTCGTGATGGGCAAGGCCCTCGGGGGCGGGACGCCTCTAGGAGGAATCATCGCGAAGCACGACATAATGCGCAAGTGGAGGCCTGGCTCGCACTCATCGACCTTCGGCGGGAACGCGATAACGATGGCCGCAGGCCTGGCGCACGTGCAGGCGATCATCGACGAGAACCTTGCGGACAGGGCGGCCAAGCTCGGGGAGTACGCCGTCAAGCTACTCAAGGAGATGCAGACGCGGCGGGAGATCATAGGCGACGTTAGAGGCAAGGGCATGATGATTGGTGTCGAGCTCGTCAAGAACCAGTATACGAAGGAGCCGCACGAGGCGACGAACATCCAGGGGAAGTGCTGGAGGTCCGGCCTGCTGACATTGACATCGGGCTTCTACGGGAACGTGTTCAGGATAGCGCCGCCGCTCTGCCTGTCGAAGTCCCAGCTGGAGAAGGGTCTGGAGATCTTCGAGAACGCCTTGAAGGACGAGGAGGAGTTCCTCAAGCTGGGGACCTCGGCGCCACCGGGTAAGCTCGGGGGCCACGCGTAGGCCCCGCCTCTGAAACCCTTCTTCGCGTCCTTTCTCGAACGGTCGAGGATGGCCTG
Organism: Methanobacteriota archaeon; assembly: GCA_037439985.1. Classification (GTDB taxonomy): domain Archaea; phylum Thermoplasmatota; class Thermoplasmata; order UBA10834; family UBA10834; genus COMBO-56-21. The sequence continues at coordinate 882 of JBBIUZ010000170.1, forward strand.
GACTTCCAGTCGTGCATCGATTGCTGATGGCACTCAGCCCTATCCGCGCTCATCTGGGGACGGTCAGAAAGCATTTATATATTGCCCGCATTGGACGGCGGTGATGACAGAACCTGAAGGCCGAGAGTTCCAGCGGAAGATACTCTTCTCATTCTCCATGCTTCTGCTGGTGGGCGGCGTGCTGCTGTACTGGTACTGGGGCATCAAGTTCGACACGCTGAACCCCTTCACACGGGACAACATCGGCATATACGCAATATACTCGCCAATGATCGCCTTCGGGATCATCGGGATGCTCCTGTTCAAGAAGAAGCGGCTCGCGGCCTGATGCCTACATCGCCCTCGCAAGGTACACGGGCGCTCGGGTCGGCTGTCCGCAGATGACGCACTCGCCTTCGAAGTCCTCGTCCTCGACGGGTGTGCCCAGTATGTTCCTGTCCGAGCGGACCTCGATCTCCTTCCCGCAGGCCTCCCCGCCGCACCAGCCCGTCCTCAGCATCTTCTCGGGCAACTTGTCGAGCGACTCGACTGTGACGATGCCGTTGTCCATCTCGCGCTGCGCGCGCGCAAGCATATCGTGCTGGATCGTGTCGAGCATGGCCCTGACTTCTGAGCGGGAATCCTTCCGGTCGTGGAGGGATCTCGCGCCAGTGTCCCTTCTGACGAAGGTGACCTTGTCCTTCTCCATGTCCCTCAGGCCCAGTTCGAGGCGCAGCGGGACGCCCTTCAGCTCCCAGTCGTAGTACTTCGACCCTGGCCGGAGGTCGCGCTCGTCTATGTGCACCCTCACTCCGGCGCTCAGCAGCTCCCCGTGCAGCTTCCGCACCGCTGCGGAGACTCTCTCCGTCTCGCCTTTGGCCAGGATGGGCACAATGACGGCCTGGATCGTCGCGACCGCTGGGGGGAGCACAAGGCCCTTGTCGTCCCCGTGGATCGCGACTATCGCTCCAACAAGCCTCTCGCTCATGCCGAAGGTGGTCTGGTGGACATAGCTGTGCCCGCCCTTGTCATTCTCGTACTTGATGTCGTACGGTTTCGAGAAGTTCTCCTTGTACTGGTGTATGGATCCGAGCTGCAGGCTGCGTCCGGACGGGAGGAACGTGTCGACGCCTACCGTGTAGAAGGCGCCTGGAAACTTGTCCCAATCGGTCCTCTTGAGGAGCCTGTACGGGATGCACCACCGTGTCGCCAGCCTCGCGAGTATATCGAAGTCCTCCCTGATCTGCCTCTCGGCGTCCTCGAAGTCCGCGTGGCACGTGTGCGACTCAAAGAAGTGTATCTCACGGACCCGGATGAACGCCCGGGTCTGCTTCGTCTCGTACCGGAACGTGTTGACGATCTGGTAGGTCTTGAGTGGGAGGTCCGCGTGGGACCTCACCCAGAGGGAGAACATGGGATACATGGCGGTCTCGCTCGTCGGCCTCAGGAGGAGTTTCACATCGAGGGGGTTGAGGCCCGCATGCGTGACCCAGAAGACTTCCGCGTCGAACCCCTTTATGTGCTCTTTCTCCTTCTGGAACTGGTCCTCGGGTATGAGGAGTGGAAAGCAGACCTCCTGGTGGTTCGTGGCATCGAACTCCCTCCTGATGTCGGAGT
>JBBIUZ010000171.1:0-2406 GCA_037439985.1 Methanobacteriota archaeon
AAGGTGGGCTCCAAGGGGAAGGTCTACGGGATTGACGCGACCCCCGAGATGGTCCATCGGGCGAGGAGGGCCGCCAAGGCGAATGGCTACGCGAACGTCGAGTTCAGATTGGGGGAGATCGAGCACATTCCCCTCGACGACAAGACAGCGGACGTCGTGATCAGCAACTGCGTCATCAACCTCTCCCCGGACAAGGGACAGGTGTTCAGGGAGGCTTTCAGGATATTGAAGCCAGGTGGGAGGCTTGCAGTATCGGATATAGTCCTGCTCAGAGATCTGCCGGACGGAATCAAGGAGGACTTGGGGTCGTGGACCGAGTGCGTGAGCGGCGCCGTGATGGAAGACGTCTACATTGGCGCGATGAAGCGCGCAGGCTTCACGAAGGTGAACGTCGAGGAGAGGGCGGTCTATACGCACGAGCAGATGTTGAGCTACCTGGGTGACAGCATAGTATCGGAGAGCGTGAAAGCGACGGCCATAGACCTCTCTCAGCTCATTGCCAGCTACAAGATCCGCGCGATTCGGCCAAGCAAGTAGAGGCTGGTCGTTTCCAGTCGACGAGCGCGCGGCCGCACCACGGCCTTCCGCTCCTCTCCGTCTCAGCTGCCGGCGAGGAGCTTCTTCGACTCCTCCTTGATGACCTCGTCGAGGCGTCTCTCGATGTCCTTGTCGAGCGGGGTCGGCTGGTGCTCCTTGAGGATCTTTCTGGCGCGCTCTCTCGCCACCGCCTGGAGCGCCTTGAAGCCCTCCTTGTGGGTCTTCTCGAACGACCTCTTGTCGAGCAGCGGGGAGTTCCTCAGCTCGCCGAGCTTGAGGTGCTTCATCGTGTGCATCTGGCTGAGGAAGTTGCCCATGTGGCCGACCTTGTCGATCATGTCCAAGGCGAGGTGCTCCTCGTCGACCTCTATGCCCCGGATCGCCCGGAAGACGTCCGCGTAGATCTCGTCATCGATGACGAGCATCTCGAAGCCGCACGCGTTCTCCCACATGCCTCCCATGCCCGAGAGACTGTCCGCGCCTGCGAGGCCCGGGACCAGAGCGGCCTGCATCCTCTCCAGGCCTGTCTGCATGTCCCACGAGTTGACGTCCGTCGTGACGCCGTACACGTCGGCGATCATGTTGTACTTGTGCGCGATCTGCACGGTGGCCGCGGACACGATCGCCATCTCCGGGACGCCCCAGATGTTCCTTCCGGACCTGAGGTCCATTATGCTCAGCCTGCCGCAGTACTGGATCGGCATCTTGGTCGTCACGGTCTGCAGGAGCATCACCCCTCCTAGCAGCTCGGCGTTCTGCTGTGCGAGGCCACCGGCCAGGGTGATTGGCGCCGTGCCGCCCGAGATCGGGCACGGGACGATGTCCACGGGCAGACCATACTCCGACGCCTTGAGCATGACATCGCACACGTGCGCATCGTAGGTCAGCGGGCTGCTGGGCGACCCGTAGATCCCGAACAGAGGGCGCTTTCTCAGCTCCTCCTCGCCTCCCACGACGGCCGCCCACATCCGGACCTGCGCGTCGACCTCCTCCGTCTTGAGGGCGTAGTTCGAGACGCACTTGGTCGTGTTCTTCATGACCGCTTCCATCGTCTTGATCACGAGCGTGCGCTCCGGGACGTCCGTCACGACGATCAGGTTCCCCGTCATCGCGCATTGGTCGAGCGCGTCGACGAGCCGCATGGATTCCGAGAGGTCCTTGAAGGTCGCCCTCCTGACCTCGCCGGTTTCGAGGTCGGTGAAGTTCGGGTTCCCGCCCTCCGTGTGCGCGTAGGTTGTCTCGCCGTCGAAGACGATGTCGTTCTTCGGGTCGCGGGCGAAGTACTTGCCGTACCTGGGGATCTTGCGAATGGACTCCTCGACGATGCCCCTGGGGAACGTGAGCACGTTCTTCCTGGTCGTGTGCTTGACAGCACCGTTTCTCACGAGCCTCTTCTGCGCGTCCTCGCTGTCGATCCTCAGGCCTGTCCGCTCGAGGATCTTGAGCGACGCCTCGTGTATCCGATCTACCTGATCGTCCGTCAGCACCTTCAGCTGTGCCTTGTTCTTGACGCCTTGGATCATGTGATGCCCCCGACCGCCGGAACGACATGCGCGTGCCGGCTCCTCGGAGCCGTGCATTGCCCGGCACGCCCTGTTCTGGCTTTCGCGGAAGGGTAGGCCGAACTCTTACAAATACGCTTGGTCCGGACGGGCTCGATATTGATCTGCGGCGGTGATCGATCCATCATCGTATCCGCGTCTTACGGGCAGCAATCGCTCTGGGAGCGACCCGCGGATGGTCTCCACGAATGCATTCCTTGACACCCAGCATGTGAAGCCTTTATATCCAACCGAATCCTCGGGGATGTCCCTATGACTCAGGACAGAGCCGCGAACGGCCTTGGCAGGAACTACGCGACGATGACGC
>JBBIUZ010000172.1:0-2393 GCA_037439985.1 Methanobacteriota archaeon
GATGTAGTCGGCTTCGATGTGATTGAGCTGATAGACGACATGGTGCTCGGGCGGATAGGGTTCGAGGGAGATGTGGAGGAGATGCGTGCTCGCCTCACATCGGAGTTCGGGCGCATCGCCCCGAGGGTGGACGCTTGGGTCGACTACCCCGAAGCGAAGAGCGTCCTCCGCGACGTCAGGAGGAGGCGGTTCACGATGGGCGTCGTCTCGAACGCATCGAGCTTGGTCAGACGGGTCCTAGACAGGCTCGATCTCACGCAGTACCTCGATTTCGTGATAGTCTCGGCCGAGGTTGGGATATGCAAGCCGTCGGCCGGAATCTTCAAGCTGGCGGCTGAGCGTGCAAGGACCAGCCCGAACAGGATGCTCTTCATCGGCGACAAGCCCGTGACGGACGTCAAAGGGGCCGTGGGGGCCGGCATGAACGCGGTCCTGATCGACCGGTTCGACACATACCCGGACGCTGACTGCATCAGGATAAGAGACCTCAACGCCCTGAAGACCTTCCTATAGCCGGCTTAGAAATCCTTCTGGTCTGCTCTGGCGAGTTTCCCCAGGTGGCTCGAGTCGTTCAGGACGACGGGCGTGTACTCCCTTCCGGCCACCATGAATATGGACATGGCGCACGGGTCGTGCCTGATTGCACCGATGTCGCCTCTTCTCTTCCCGACCATGTAGGCCGTCATTAGCTTGAGGGGGATCCTGTGAGAGACCACCACGACCGTGCCCGTGCTGTGGTTGGAGGCCAGAACCCTGAGCCCGCTGACCGCCCGCTTCCAGCAGGTCTTCGTGCTCTCCCCCGCGGGGTACTTCACTCTGCCGGGACTCCTCAGCCACTTGGCATAGAGCCTCGGCCAACGCTCCTTGACCTGAGTCTCGGTCTTGCCCTGCCACAGCCCATAGCTTATGTCGTCGAAATCAGGCGAGACCCTCACATCGATCTGGTGAGGTGCCGCAATCCTCCTCGCAGTGACCAAGGAGCGCTTGAGAGGGCCACTGTAGATGGCATCGAAGACCCTCTCCTTGAGCGCCTCTGCGGTAGCGTCCGCCATCGCAATCCCCGTGGCGTTCAGCCTGACGTCCATACGACCGCGGAAGATGCCGTCCCGATTGTAGTCCGTCTCGCCGTGCCTGACCAGTACGAGTTCCATCGGCATGGTGCCCACTTCGATGGCCATTCTGCTATATAGGGTCTCTCGAGCAAGGCGGCTCACGCTGCGACCATTGTCCTGTGGCGATGCACCTTCTCCGCTTGGATGTCCTCGAGCGGCATGGACTCCGAGATGCATCGCCTCGCACTCCATGTGCCGAACGCGCGCGGAGGCTGTGCAGGCCAGCTGGAGGCGCCTTGACCATGAGTGCGACTTCGTCGAAGCCCGTGTCCAGGACGCCGGGAGCATCGCACAATGTACCTCCCGTTGGCACTCCAGGGGTGCACATCGCGATCGTCATGGCGAAGCACCTGAAGAAGAAGCCCGCTGGACCCTCGCTCATCTTCGTGATCAGCACGTGTGGCTGGGCGGACATCATTGAGGTGATGCATGTCGATCTGCTCACACAGGCTCCCAGGCGACGCTCTCCTCCTGGGTGCTCAGGCCGCTCTTGAAAGCCCCGAGGTCCGCGCGCTTCGCGGAATCGATGCCTATCGTGCCGCGGGTGGAGGACCTTCAGGCTTATGTTCACCCGCAGCATGAGCACTAGGACGATGAGGGGGCTGCGAAATCTCCCCGACGGCCCTCACTCCGCTCCGCCTCGGGCAAGACCTCCTTCGATAGCTGGCGCGGCCCGTCATCTCCATTGGATGTGTCTTCCGCGCCTCGATCAAGAAGCGATCCCGCGGGACCGATCACCGCCGCTCTGCGAAATCGATACATCGCGGTCGTCCGCGCAGACATCGGTCGCTCTCCAATGGAAGCGCAGGTCGCGCGGGACCGCGACCTGCTGTGTAGAGAAACTCGATGGAGAGCAACAAGAGGGCCTCTATCCTCCTTGAGTTGTACGCCAAGGCACGGAACGCCAGCTCCTTGTGCTGCTGGCTCGGAACACGAGCCAGCACATGCGATCCGGGCACCCTCTTCTCGACCGAGAAGACGGTCTCCACCATCACCCTCGGGTGGTATTCCTCGTCGTCCCAATCTCTCGCCATCTTCCTCCGCCTCCTTCCCCTCATCTTGACCTTCGGACGCGAGGCGGCTCGTACAGGTATCACCGTCCTCGCGCCCAGGACCTCCTGGGCGTACTCGTGGTTCGATTCCGCGTCGTACCCTTTGTCCGCCCTCACGATCTTCACTGGACGCCCGGCTGGCAGAACATTCTTCAAAGCCCAGACGAAGTCCGACGAGTCGTTCGCCGGACCACGCCTGAACTTCACCGCGACGACGAGCTGCTTCCTC
>JBBIUZ010000173.1:0-1493 GCA_037439985.1 Methanobacteriota archaeon
ACGGGCTCACGCTTTTGGACACTTGGCAAGACGCAAGAGGTACCTCCTCTCTTCGTTCCAGTGTCTGAGCGCGTAGGCTCCGGGAGCTACAGCATCGGGATTGGAATGGTTCCGCCGATGTCTAGTCATACGAGTGAAGGCCCCAAGAAGCAGACAAGCTTGGGCAGTAGGAAGCCGGGAAGGGATGGCTGGATCGAGGATTGGCCAAGGTTGGACATCAGACCAGGCAGCCCGCGAGTTCTTCGCAATTTGAGTCATCGTGCTTGTCGACTTAGTCCCCCATCATGTTCCATGCCGACGCGCCATATCCGCACCGCAACCCTGCTCGTCATCCTCTACACATGCTTCGCGGCGCCAAAGACGCTCTTCCTCGTCGGGTCACGGATTCAAGCTCGACCCGGTTTCATCTGCCGTTCCCCTGGACAGCACGACATACAGTCCGCTGACCACAAGGGCCCCTCCAATCACGATCCATACAGTAGGCACTTGCTGTGGAAGGAGGAGGTAGGCTAGAATCGACGCGCCCACGGGCTCCCCGAGAACCCCGGTCGCGACTATGTGGGCGGGAACCTTCTTCAGGGCATAATTGAACATCGTGTGGCCGCCAATGGTCGGCACGATGGCGAGCAGGAGGAAAAGGGTCAGCTCACGCCCGCTCTTCACGATGAGAACATTGCCCGCAATCACCGCTGAGACGAACAGAAGCAGCGACGAGACGCCGAACACCGAGAACACATACGGAGTGAGGGCCACCGAACGTCTGGCCACCCTTCCGGAGAGGAAGTAGACGCCTGCACATAGCCCTCCAGCGAAAGCCAGCGCGTCCCCGACAAGCTTCTCCGTCCCACCTGTGTAGTCGCTGACTGAAATCAGGCCAACTCCGCAGAACGCGACCACGATGCCTGCGACCGCCACGCTCTTCACGCGCTCCCTGAGCAGGAAGTGCGAGACCCCCGCCACGAGTATCGGGTGGGACGTCACGAGGATGACGGACGTCGACACGAGCGTGAGCGACAGCGAGGTTATCCAGAGCCCGAAATGAAGAGCCAGCGCGCCGCCGCTGATGAGCACGAGGAGGAGTTCGCTCCGGTCGAACGACCTGAGCTGGGCGAAACCCCCCGTGCAGAACATGACGGGCAGGAGGATGATGCATGTGATGGCGAGCCGATACGCGGCGATGATGAATGGCGGGCTCTCGCTCCACTTGGTGAAAATGGAGGCGAACGAGATGGAGACCATCGCGAGGGCGATGGCAGCAAATGCCCTCGAGTTATCGCCCGTCGCGGCCATGTCACCCCTCAGATAGATGTCCGGTCAGGGCGTCAGTAGATCGTCACGCCTCTGACGCCCCTGGCCTGCCTCATCGCGGGTATCAGCTCCGCCGGGACCTGACTCTCAGTGACTATGAAGAGCTTCGGTTCCTCCGATGTCATCGGATCGTCGACGATCGCCTGGCGAATGCTTATGCCCCCTCTCTGGAGGATGTCCGCCAC
>JBBIUZ010000173.1:1508-2314 GCA_037439985.1 Methanobacteriota archaeon
GATCTCGATGGCGCTCCAGCCCATTGCCGACGCCGCATTCTTCAGGTGGTTCGTGGGCAGCAACTGGGAGAAGAATCTGAGGAGGGTCGGGTCGCTCATTATCGTCTCAATCGTGGATTTGACGACCCTCCTGTCGACGCCCGCGGCCCTAGCGAGAGCTGAATCAGCGATCTGAACCTCGCCGCACATCACTTGGTCCTTGTCAATCCGTAGCCCGTACCTTAGGAGGTATCTGGCGACCTTCGCCTGGGACGGATATCTCTCGAAGTAGTTCGAAATCTTGTCCCACATGACTCTCGATGAATATATATGTACAGTAATAGATAAGTATTGCGACTATTGTACGCGTTCGCACGGCCCGCTGGCAGCAATGAATTTATATGACCAGTGCCTTTGGCGAGTACATTGACAATGATTAGCACGGCACAGACGGTGAGAGCATGACAGGAAAGGAGATCAGACTCAGGCGGATCTTCGACCACGAGAGCGGCAAGACCGTCATAGTTCCCATGGACCACGGGGCCTCGATGGGGCCCATCGACGGAGTAGCTGATATCAGGAGCACCGTGGACAAGATAGCGGAGGGCGGCGCTTCCGCGGTCGTCATCCACAAAGGCCTCGTGCCGTATGCTGGTCCGTCACTAGGGAGCAAGCTCGGGCTGATCGTTCACATATCCGCGAGTACGTCGCTCTCGACGGACAAGAACTACAAGAGACTGGTCGCTGGTGTCGCGGACGTCGCCGCCTTGGGCGCGGACGGCGTCTCGATCCACTGCAACATAGGCGGAGGAAGGGAGGATGACATG
>JBBIUZ010000174.1:0-2300 GCA_037439985.1 Methanobacteriota archaeon
GCTCCGGGAACTGCTGTCCAGGCCGGGTCGCCGGCGGCCGAAGAGGAGCTTCCTCCACCTCCTGACGACTGGGCGAGGGCGGCATGCCCCAAGTGCGGCCACAGGAACATCTCAGAGGCAAAGTTCTGCGAAAAGTGCGGTTCGGCGCTGAAGTAGCTGCACTGGGCATCCGTCTTGCTATCGTCTGCGAAAGGCCTCCCTTGCTCGCCATGTCACGCTGGGCTCTGAGGCTCGCAGCGGATGCATTTGTCTCTCAGTTCTGGAGCACTCACAGGCCCCGCTCAGTCCAACGCTGGCGCTACCGCTCGCATTTGAGGAAATGAAAAGGAACAGTGCGGTCGGGTTTGATTAGGGTGAAGGGGTTTCCGTCCCGGACAGAGACTGGTGAAGCGGGCTCTGCGGCCTACTTCTTCATTATCTTCATCCAGCCGCCGCTCTCGTAGACTGCCAGGCGTCTCTTCGAGAGGGTGCTCTTGAAATCGTCCCAGTCGATGATCTCCAGGCGCGAGTTCTTCCCCTTCGTGAACTGGATCCCGTTCGTGCCCTTCACGCGTCCGGGCTTTATGCCCTTCTTCTTTGCGATTTCCATCGCCTTCTCAACACTTATCGGTTCCATAGCCATCTACATCCCTCTTCATGCTGGCCGAGCCGTCCAGACAAGGCCAGATATGTATCTAGGTGTTGTGTATATAATATTTTGCGTATGCTGGCTCTCCTTCGCCCGCATGCCTGGCTCGCGGCATTCTTGGAGATGACCGAATAAAAACCAGTCCCTCTAGACGGCATCTGGCTGTTCGGAGTCGTCGGAGCTAGCTTCCGGCGACGACGCGATCAAGAGGGTGCGTGCCGTCGACCCAGGCTCGGCAATGGCTGTGACGCGCCCCGGCAGCAAAGGCTTATCACGTCTCGGGGGCATTCGAGTGGCGTTGCTGGGCGTGCGCCGATGAGCTCCTACTCCGACCCAGAGGCCGTCAAGCGTTGGCTTCGGATCAACTACCTCAGCGCGAGGAGTGACCAGTCCGCAAAGCTTGTCGACGGCATCTCTGGGCTTGTCGCGCGGCTGCAGGCGCGCCCGTTCGTCATTCAGGGCCTCATCCAGGAGGCCGCTGACTACATCCACAGGCAGTTCAGGCTGAGATGGGTCATGATGGGCCTGAGGAGTCCTTCGGATGGCAAGTACAGGTACGAGGCCATGGCCGGCCTCCGGGCGGACGCATGGGAGAAGCAGAAGACGAGGGTCTATTCGCGCGAGGACTTCAACCCCGTCGTCCCGGGCTTCTACAAGGCCGGCGAGATCAGCAAGCTCACGAAGGTCTACCTCGAGGAGGAGAACCCGCTGGGGGAAGAGGACAAGGTGAAGGTCAACCGGCCATTGCTCCTGAACTCCAAGCGGAAATCCCAGTGGGACGCGCTCGAGGCGGACTATTTGGACACTCTGATTATGGGCACGGACGGAGACATGCTCGGCTGGATCGACTACTCCGGGACCATCACCGGGAAGTATCCCGACGCAATAACCATCCGCTGGATCGAGCTAACAGCCGCCCTCTTGGCAGCCGGGATATGCTGCCAGGAATCGCGCGTGGCATTCGCCTAGGTGCGCCAATACCGCCCTGCCATGTCCGCATCTAATATAATCTCGAATTGTAATCAAGAGTCCGCAAGGGGATTCTGCGTGTCTCTGTTCGGGTCGTCAGGTGTCAGGGGGGTCGTCAACAAGGAGTTCACCCCCGAGCTCGCCGCATCGATTGGCATGGCCGTCGGAGGAGACATGGACCGCGCGGCGATTGGCATGGACTCGAGAACCTCGGGACCGATGATAGGGAGCGCGGTCGCGGCCGGGCTGATGTCCTGCGGGTGCGAAGTCTTCCTCGCGGGGCTCGTGACCACCCCGACGCTCGCAGAGTGCTCCCGCGAGCTCGACGGCGGGGCCATGATAACTGCGTCTCACAACCCTCCGGAGTACGGCGGCATCAAGCTCGTGAACCCGGACGGGTCGGGCTGGAGCCCCGAGCAGTCCCTCGCGGTTGAGAACGCCATCGGCTCTGGGGAGTTCAAGAGGAAGCCCTGGAACGAGGTCGGTTCTTGGCACGCTGTCTCGGACGCCGTCGAGAGGCATGTCAACAGGATCATGAGCTGCGTCAAGGAAGTCGGGCCGATGACGGTCGTGGTGGACTGCGCGAACGGCCCCGCATCGACGATCACCCCTCTGGTCCTGCAACGGATGGGCTGCAGGGTCGTCACGATCAACTCGGACCCCAATGGGTTCTTCCCCGGGAGGCCGCCGGAGCCAGTCGACG
>JBBIUZ010000175.1:0-2271 GCA_037439985.1 Methanobacteriota archaeon
TTGCCGGCGCGGCGGCGCTGACAGGGCTTGCCGTGATGCACGCGCTCACGATCGCCTTGAACCATATCTCGGCCTCGATATCGTCCGAGTAAGTCGCCGGGACGCCGCTTTCGGCAAAGGCCTTCGCGATACACCTCGCTCCATGCGGATCCGTCCTGGAACCTATCGAGGTCGTGCCCAGACCAGTCGGCCTGACCTTCCCCGGAGCTAGAAAGGTGGCTCCCAGCGTGGTCGTCCCACCGAACGCCATCCGTCCCTTCCATTCGGTCAACAGCTCGAAGTTCCCGAGCCCGTTCTGGAGGGTGAGGACTGCGGTATCGTCCGCCGTCCATGAGCGGCACTCCTCGACAGCCCTCCTCGTGTCGTAGGCCTTGGTCGTGATCAAGAGGAGGTCCGGGGGGTCGAGATCGGAGAGGCCCGTGAATGCAGTGATCCTGACCGTCCTTCTAGCAAAGCCGCGCAGGACCAGGCCGCCCTTCCGTATGGCCTCGACATGGTCCTTCCTGCCGACCAATGAGACTTCGTGCCTGCCCGCCAGCAGGCCGCCGACGGCACTCCCGAGAGCCCCGGCGCCGAACACACATATTCGCATCCACTCACGGAGTGGGCAGGCAGCTATTTGTGACTTGTTCCGCGCCTCGCCTCTCCGGCCGCGATGTGCGCCAGCCTGACAGGCTCGGGGACTCGATAGACCTGGGTCGCCTTCGCGATCTCCATCGCTTGCTTTGGCGAGACTCTGTGACCCGCCGAGACGAACACTGGCCTCCCACGGCCCGATCCGGTCAGGCCGTACCCGACCACTCTTCCTCCGAGGACGACCGGGCGAGCATCCCCCACTGTCCTGTCCGAGATTCTCCCGCAGAGGAGCTTCTTTGCGACGCCGACGACCGGCACGTCGAACACAACGCCCATCTGGCTGGCGATGCCGAACCCTTCAGGGTGTAGGATGCCATTTCCGTCGTACATGAAGACGGTGCCCTTTCGCACGCCCCTCATCAGGGGAACTATCAGGGGGATCTCCCTGAATCCCAGGTATGTGGGAACATAGGGGAACCGGGCCTCCGATACGACGACGCATCTGTCGACTTCTTCGAGCGACTCGAAATCGAGTGTGACCATCGCCACATAGGCCCTCGAGCCCTCGTAGGCTACATCGACGCCCGCGACATGCTCGACATGTCCGCCAAGCTCCTTCAGGACGAGATGCTTCTTCAGACGCCTCTGCCTGTCCCTGAGTTCCTCGAGGGGCTTTGGAGCCTTCGTCCTGAAGTCAGTGAAGAGGACACTCTCGATGTCCACGACCCTAGTCCCCCTGATTCGGATGCCCTCTTCCCGCAGGAGCGCGGCCTTCTTTTGGATACCACCGCCTGTGTACCCTCCCAGCCGGCCATCCGACTGCACCACGCGCCTGCACGGGACCCTGACAATGTCGTCGTTCTGGCTCATCACGAGCCCCACGAACCTGCTGGCGGCGATGTCCCCCAGCGCCCTGGCGACAGCCCCGTAGGTCGTCACCTTGCCGACCGGAACCTGCGCCACGAGATCGTGGACATCCTTCGTCAGGTCAGGAAGCCCGCAGACCGACTCAAGCCTCAGCGCACACCACCTTGTACAGGCTCATGCTGCTCAGAGCCCACTCGGAGGAGCATCATGCCGCTCGCGTCGCTCATGCCGCCCGGTGTCGTCACCGCTAGGCAGGAGACAATCACGAGCAGCAGAACGAGTGTCCCGAGCGAGCTCATCAGCCTCTCGGCAGCTAATCAATGGGCTCGGCATAATCCTTTCGTTCGCATCGCTGGCCGACGCACAGGCCTTAAGTAATGGCAGTGTAATCCGTCCGCGTGGATGACCGATGCGTGATCGATGCTCTGCGTCTAGCATCGGCTATGGTCATACTCGTCTATGCGGCCGTTCACGATCTCAGGACGAGGACCGTGAGGAACGCACCGTGGATTGTGCTCGCCGTACTCGCTTTGATCTTCCTTCCGCTTCAGCTAGCAGCGGACGGCGAGCCCATGGCATACACCCTCGTCGTCGCCCCCGTTGTGGCAATCTTCGCGGATGTCTACTGGGACGGCCGGGAGGGGTCCTTCATGGCGAGGCATGGCCCTCTCGTGAAGTACTCGCTTGCGGTCTTGTTGATCATCGCGTTCGGATATGCCTGGGGCGGCGAACCCTACTTCCAGCATCTGCTCGCGGTCCCAATCATGATGCTGTTCATCGTGGTCCTGTACGTGACGGATGTGATCCGTGGAGGGGCTGACGCGAAAG